>JBGPJM010000104.1:0-15965 GCA_041485385.1 Phycisphaerae bacterium
ACCGCGGTCGTAGCTGACATAGAGCCCGCCGTCGTTCCCCAGGATCATGTGCCGCCCATCGTGAGGATCGATCCACAGCGCGTGGTCATCGGCGTGTGTACCGCGCCCGCCGTCGTCGGTGAACGTCTTGCCGCCGTCCTTGGATCGCGCCAGCGACACCCCCAGCACCCACAGGTAGGTGTCGTCGGAGGGGTCGGCCCGCACCTGGCTGAAGTACATCGGACGCGGGTTGATGCTGTTGATGCGCGCCCATGTTTCGCCGCTGTCGGTGGACTTGAACACGCCGCCATACTGGAAACCATCGGGCCCTTGCTGCTCGGTGAGGTTGCCGCGCTGCCCGCCCAGCCCCGAGGAGAACGGCCCGGCCCCGGCGGTGTCATCCGTCCGTCGGCCGGTGCCGTCTCGCGCCCGCTGCCGGGTGGCCGGCGGGGGCCGCTTGGTCAGCGTCACGTCGGCGCTGACGCTCTTCCGCTCGCGCGAGAGCTCCATCTTCACCGCGTCGCCCGCGACGCGCTTGCGGATCTCGCCCATGAACTCGTCGTACGAGTGCACCGTCACGCCGTTCACGCTGATCACGATGTCGTCGGCCCTCAGCCCCGCCGCCTCGGCCGGCCCGCCCTTGACAACGTCGGTCACCTTGGCGCCGACATCGGCGTCGGTGCCCCGCAGGCCGATATACGGCGCGTTCTCCGGCTCGGTCCCCGTCCGGTCGGATTCCACGACCAGGTACACGACATTGGGGTTCTTGCCGTAGAAGCTGACGCCGATGCGCCCCAGGTTGCCCTCGGGCAGCCCCTTGTAGAGCCGCGTCCAGTTCTTCCCGCCGTCGGTCGTCCGCCAGAGCCCGCTCCCCGGCCCGTTGCGCAACGCCGGCTCGTTGGTGTCGAACCCGTCGCGTCGGCGCTCGTAGGTCCCCGCCAGCAGCGTGTCCGGTTCGCCCGGCTTCATCTGCACCTCGATGACACCCGTCTTGTCGTCGACGAACAGCACCCTCTCCCACTTCTCTCCCCCGTCCGTGGTCTTGTAGAGCCCCCGCTCCTCGCTCGGTCCCCACAGCCGCCCCAGCACGCCGACGTACACGATGTTGGGATCGGTCGGGTGGACGACTATCCGCCCGACTTGGAAGCCCTGCTTCAGCCCCATGTTCTTCCAGGTCTTGCCCCCGTCGGTGGACTTGTAGACGCCATCGCCCCACGAAACGCTGTTGCGCGGGTTGCACTCGCCGGTGCCGACCCAGAGGATGCTGGGGTCGCTGGGCGCCACCGCCACGTCGCCGATCGACACCGTCGCCTCGTGGTCGAACTGGTTCTCGAAGGTGACGCCGTTGTTCGTGGTCTTCAGCAGCCCGCCCCCGGCCGTGGCGACCCACCACATGCTCGAATCCTTCTCGCTCACCGTGATCGCCGTGATCCGCCCCCCCGTGTTGGCCGGTCCGATGTTCCGCCACTGAAAGGCCGGGATCCAGCTCTCCGGCACCGACGGCGCGGCCTCGGCGCTCACCGGTTTCGCCGGCTCGCCCGCCTCCGGCCGCGCGGACCTCGCCGCCTCCTGCGCCCCCGCGGGCACGATCGCCGCGCCAACCGCGAGCAACCACACGCCAAGCCCTCGGATCATTGCACCAAGGCGGGGATCCCCGCGTCCCTTGGACACAGTCGCCGCGCACCCGTTCCGGTCCACCGTCGGTTTCTTGCTCTTCATGGGATGAGTCCTGCCACGCGTGCCCGCGACCGGCAGGGCCTCGTGCCCGCCGATCGACCGATCTCGCCGCGGCGCGTCCCGGCGCCGAGTACACACCCAGGCGCGTCCCCCGGCCCGCGCCTCTCCCCGCCGCATCGCTCAAGAGTACCTGATCACCATGGTACTGCTTTCTACCGAACGGCGTTGCAGCAAAATGCCCCCTCGCGATCCCGGATCGGCGCCTGCATCGTGGGTTCCCGGCCGCTACGTCGCCCGGCCCCCGGCGTTCCCCAGCACCTTCGCGATGTCGAAGTCGATGAAATCCGCGTGATGGAAGATGATCGACTCGATCGTCCGCTCCGCCTTGTCCCCCTCGTGGCTGTGCGTGGCGACGATGTGCATGACCTCGGGCGGGATGCCGTGCTTGTAGCACAGGGCCACCCCGCTGAAGGGGTGGCGGAGCATGTCACCGTAGTGCCCCTTGACCACCTTCCCCGCTCCGTCCTTGTCGAACTCGAGCATCTTGCCGACGTCGGCCAGGAGCGCCCCCGCGACGAGCACATCATGGTTGACGGGGACACGATCGCCGAACGTCTCCCTCAGCACCCTCTCGATGGCGATGCACTGCTTCACGCACGAGTTCAGATGCTCGACGAACCGGAGGTCGATCTTCCCGGCCAGCAGGGTGAACGGGATGGCACGGATCTCGTGAAACGTCCACCCCTTCCCGCCGCAACCGGAGGTCAAGGCCTCCGACCACACCGAGGCGACCCGCTCGCGCAGATCGGCGTTGCCGATCGACATCAGGTCGGGGAAGAGTTCGGCGATCTGGGGCGTCGAGTACCGCATGGATGTGCTCCTTGCCGGTCGGCCGGGCATGCGCCGGGACGAACTGTACCGGATAAAGGCCGCCGCGGCCCGCCCCCGCGTCCGGCGCCGCGCCCGTACACTCCGGCCTATGGGCCGACGCGTCCTGCTGCTTTTCAACAAGAACAAGCCCGAGGTGCTCGAGGCGATCGACGAGGTCCGCGCCCTCATCCGCTCGGCCGGGACGATCGTGGCCGAGCTCGACGCCTCCGACCAGCCGCCGGGGCCCGAGGTCCTCGGCACCGGGAAGGACGCGCCCGACCTCATCGTCGTGCTCGGGGGCGACGGCACGCTCCTGAGCCAGTCGCGCCGGTGCGTGTCGCTTGGGCTCCCCATGCTCGGGGTCAACCTCGGCAAGCTCGGTTTCATGGCCGAGTTCGACGTGCCCGCGCTCCGGGATCAGGCCCCGTCCCTCTTCGACGGTCGCCCCCTCCGGCTCCAGGATCGGCCGATGCTGCACGTCTCCGTCTTCGGCCCCGTGTCGCCCGGGATCGCACGACCGGCCGCCCGGCCCCGCTTCACCGGCCTGGCGCTCAACGACGCCGTCGTCACGGCCGGGCCGCCGTTCCGCATGATCTCCATCACCATGAGTATCGACGGGCAGGAAGGCCCCAGCGTGAGCGGCGACGGGCTAATCATCTCCACGCCGATCGGGTCCACGGCGTACAACGTCTCCGCGGGCGGGGCGATCGTCTCACCCGACGTCGACGCGATGGCCATCACGCCCATCGCCGCCCACTCACTCTCGTTCCGCCCCATCGTCGTCAGCGGGTCCAGCACGGTCGAGCTGCTGCTCAATCATGTGAACTCGGACGTTCGGCCCGACGAGGGCGGCGAGGCCCCGGGACGGCGCGTGGCCGGCGGGGGCGGCACGACACTGGTGCTCGACGGCCAGGCCCTGACCCGCCTGGAGCGGGGCGACCGCGTTCGCCTGCGCAAGCACGATGTCCCGGTGCGGTTCGTGCGGAACCCCAAGGGGAGCTACTGGGCCACGCTGATCCAGAAGATGCACTGGGCGGCCCCGCCGCGCATGCGAGGAACATAACCGCGCTCGCCCGATTCTGGGGGTGGGGGGCGACCGGCACCGTCAATGCATATCCGGTCCGCACGGATGCATCGGCGGCAAGGCGCCGCGGAAATCGGCGACCGTGCGTCCGACGCCGGCCCGCTCGTTCACATGCTCTCCCAGCAGACCGTGCAGCGACCCGAGCGCACCGCTGGCCGCACAACCCGCAGGATCAAGGGCGGTGCGGAGGATCTCGGCGCTCAGCGCCCGATCAACGAACCCGGACTGCCACGCCCGGGGGCTGTACGCCATCCGGGCAAACGCCGCGTTGATGGTCGTCATGTCGATCTGCCCGGCTGGGTCGCTGAGGGCCACCGACGGCGCCGGCGCGGCCCCGTTCTCCGACGCAAGGCCGTTGGTGAACGCTTCCGGGGTCACGCGCACGGCGCGGATCGCCAGCGCCCCCGCGACACTGCCGGCCTGCGGATCGAACTCGATGATCGCCGTCCGCCCGCCGCTCGAATCGACCACCGCGCCGAGCATCACCAGGCCGTTCACGTACCCCAGGCCGGTCACGGCCAGCACGCTCCCCAGATCGTTGAGCGACGGCGAGCCGATCCCGGCGCCGGAGCTGAAAGCCCCGTTGAGCCCGCTCTGGGCGTCCAGGAGGTAGTTGGTCCGCGGGTCGATCTCCAGCAGCACGCCCCGGTCCAGGAGCGACGTGCCGGGCCTCTCGTACCCGGCCTCGATGCCGAACGCAAACAGCGTCCCCCGCTCGTTTCCACCCGTCAGCGCCCCTTCCAGCGTAATCCCCATCGACATCACCGGCGCCAGCGCCCCGGACCCGAGGTCGATGTGGTAGATCGAGTCTCGACCGCCGAGGGATCCCACGCCGTAGAGCTGATCGCGGATGGCCCCCAGGCCCCTCAGCGCCGGCGTGTCGGCGGCGGCGCCCTCCACGTCGCGCACGAGGCGGAAGTCCGAATGTGGATCGGTCAGCTCCAGCCCGAGGAACCGGTTCTTCACCGTTGCGACAGTCGGCATGGTCGTCTCGAGCCTGACCAGCACCGGCTCGCCGCCGGCCGTGTTGGTCAGCACCGCGCTGCCACCGTCGGTCGCCGCGGGATCGATCGACAGCGCCTGACGCACCAGCGACGTGCCCAGCAGGGTATCGGTCTCGTAGAGATCGCCGGTCTCGTTGTTGAGATGGAGAACCGTGCCGGGATGCGGCGTGCCGGGCACGGGGTGCCCCACCGGCAGGTTCGGCATCGTGTTCACGATGTCGTTGGGGATAGCCTTGACCCCCAGGTCTTTGCCCGTCGACTCGGTGGTCCCGCCTCCGGGCTGCCGTTTCTCGACAAGATCTTCCTCCGCCTCCTGTGCCTGTGTCACCCTCGTGCTGCCGGTCGCCAGCTTCTCCTGCTGCTTCGCCGGATTCTGCGTCGAGGCGTCCGCCCGGTCGTTGCCGGTGAAGGGCACCTTCTGCAGCCCATTGACCCAGTCCACCTCGATAAGCCCCTTGTTCTCCACGTCGCCGAACACACGGGTCGGATGCCCGGGCGTGACCTCGACGCCCCCGATCGTCCCCTTGATCGCCAGGGTCATCTCCGGCGTCTCGATGCGAACGTCGTTGGCGAAATGCGTGCTCGTCACGTCGAACGTCACGCGTCCGAGCGTGAGATTGATGCGGGTGATGTCCGTCTTCCCGTCGTTGATCGCCCGCCTGATCGTCGCTTGGCCCGCGTGGTCGAATGTAAACAGCTGCGATGCGCCGATGCGGATCCGTACGGCGGAGTTAAACCCAACGCTGATCACCGCGCCTTCCTGGAGCTTGTCGCCGGCCTTCGCGGCGGTGATCGGAGCGCCGGCAGCCTTCTTGAACCCCACCGTCCCCTCCACCGCCTCGACCAGGATCGGGGAGAACGTGCCGACAACGTCGTTCTTCGCTTCCTCTGCCTTCTTCGGCGCTCCCGCCGGCTTGGCCACCTGGACCGCGCCGGCAGTCTTCTTCTGAAGAGGCTTCGCTGTCGCCTTCTCCTGCCCCCACGCCGCGCCGGCCGACAACAACACCGCGGCGGCCGCTGCCGTCGCCCTCCCCAGGTTCCTGTAACCAGCCATGTGATCGCCTCGAGGTGTGAGCAACGAGGATTCGCCCGCCCCAAGCCAAGAGTTCCCTCGGCCTGGAGCCCGCAGGCTACTTATCCGTCAGCACAATAGTACCATCGAAACCGTCCGCGGCACCCCCCTTGTCCCCGATAACCGACCACCGCTCGATCGCCTCCCGGTACACCCCCGCAAGCCGCCCATCGCCGTATTCCCGCGCAAGCCTGGTGAGGGCCGCCCGCGTCGTCTGGAAATCACCTGCGACATAGGCCGCCACCACATGCTCGGTCAACCGGATCCGGTCACCAATGGCCCAGGAATACCGCCGGCAGGCTCCGCCGCGCCCATCAGTTCAAAGACCTCCCCCGCTTCCCGGCGCCCCGGCACGACAACCCGACCGATCTTCCGCCACACGAACCCGTCACCGGCCAGCTCCCGCACACAAGCCGAGGCAAGAATCGACGTTCCCAGCCGCCGATTGGCCGACTCCAGCCGCGAAGCGAGGTTCGACGCATCCCCCAGTACCGTGTACGAGCTGTTCCGCGGCGGATTCCCGAAGTCACCCACCATCAGCTCCCCGGCCGCCAGGCCGACGCGCATCGACAGCGGCCCGGCCTCGCCGAACTCTCCCGCTCGATTGAGCTCGCCGAGCCGTCGCTGCATCTCCAGCACGGACAGACACGCGTTCCGAGCGTGGCCCCTGTCCTCGATCGGCGCGCCCCAGAACGCCATGATCCCGTCCCCCAGGTACTTGTCGATCGTCGCCCCGTGCGATTGCAGCGCCTCGGTCATGGCCACGAGGTACCGCGCCAGCACCTCGCCGGTGCGCGCCGTTCCCATCCGCTCCGCCGCGCCGGTGAAGCCGACCAGATCGGAGAACATCACCGTCAGCTCCCGCCGCTGCGGGGCCATCGAGTCCAGTTCGGGGTTCTCGACCAGAATGTCCACGACCGCCGGCGAGACGTAGCTTCGGAACCGCTCCTCGGTCCGCCTCCGGGCCCGCTGCTCGACCAGCAGTCGGTGCAGCATCACCGACAGCCACGCCGAGCTCGCGCCCAGCGACGGTCCGACAACGGGCGCGACCAGCCACACCGCGTCCCACAGCGCCACGCCGCAGATCAGGAACCAGCCCCCCACCGCCGCCGCGACAGCCACCGGTCCGAGCTCCACGCGTACACGAGTGCCGATCGCCGTCCCCGCCAGCCCCATCGCCGCCACGCACGCGAGCGCCGCCCAGGCGCCGATCGGCCGTCGAACGAACCCGGTGAGTACCGAGTTCGCCACCGCCGCGTGGATGTACACGCCGGGCGTCTGCGGCGCGAGGCTCGTGTTCACCTTGTCCGCCACGCCCACGGAGCTGGTGGCGGTCCAGCCGATCAGGCACAGCCTGTTGTTCACCAGCCCGTGCAGACGGGCCCGCGCCGCCGCGATCCGTCCGCTCGCCCCGGTGCACTCGTCGATCAGCGCGGGGATCCCCGTCGCCAGCGCCTGGTACGTCTCCAGGGTGCGCCGATCCTCGGGCGACAGCATCGCCGGGTCCGGCTCGCCGGTGAAACGCAGGAACTCCGCCGCGTTCGCCGCGACCTGCCGCGCGGTCTCTTCCTGCTGTGCAAACGCCTCGTCCCAGCGGGGATCGTCGACCGCGAGTGAGCGCAGCGCCGCTGAGCGACTCGTGTACGACGCAAGCGCCTGCTCATCGGTCTTCAGCGAGATTCCCACAAGCTCGTCCAGCTGAGCAAGATTGTGCCGCACCCCCCGCGCGATCAGCATCGGCTCCAGCACCGCGGCGATGGAGACCTCGCCGGGCCGCGAAGGCGTAGAGAACTGGCCCAGCCATGCCCCACCGCCGTGCGGCCAGGCGATCGCGTGCACGCCGTCGACCCGCGACCCGTCAACGCGCCCGGGCCACGTGGGCAGCCGCCGTTCCTCCGCGTTCCCCAGCGGCAGCACGATCTCGGCCCCGTTGCCCCGCCGTTCGATACGCATCTTCTCGATCGGCGCACCCGCCAGCCGCGCCGCCGCGGCGAGTCCCAGCGTCGGCCACAGCCGCCCGTCGTATTCCACCAGCAGCGGCACGCGCCGCACGACGCCGCCCGGGTCGGGGGTATCCAGCGACACGTTGGCGATGATCGCCGCGCCCTGCACCAGCGGCTCTACCGGCGGGACGCACGCGGCAGCCTTCGCCCACGCAAAGCCGCGACCCGGCGGCGGCATGGACGATGCGCGAGCGGCCCGCCGGATCGACTTGGTCTGCACGAGAAGACGGGCGATCCGCATTCGATCCGGTCGGAACGATCCACCGGCGGCGGCCCCCTGGGCCAGTCCACGGATCACCGCCGTAACTGCCGCCCGCTCGTCCATGCCATCGATCGTCGGATCGTGATCCAGCAGGAAGAGGACCGAGGAGAGCGACGGCGCCCAAGCCTCGCCCTCGCCGGGCTCGTCCACCCTGTATCCGAATCGGGCTGCCGCGACGACCGAGCCATGCTCGGCGACCGCCGCGCCGAGCGTCTTGTCGCCATCGACGACCGACGGATCGCCGGCCGCATCGGCGCTGTCGAAAAGAGGCCGGGCTCCCTGCGGATCGTCTAGCAGGACGTCTAGGGCGACCACCTTCGCCCCGGCGCGTGCCAGCTCTCGCACGGCCTCGGCCAGGATCGCGCGGTGCCACGGCCACGTCTGCACCTCCCGCAAGGCCCGGTCGTCGATCCCGATGATCACGATCTCCGGCGACGGCGGCGGCGACCACCGGTCAAACCACCTCGCCCGCCAGTCCCGCGTCACCCACTCCGCCCGATCCAGCCACCCCAGCAGCATCGCTGCGCCGACGACCACCGTCGCGCCGGCCCCCAGCGCCCACTGCCTCCGACGCATCAGTCGCGCTCGCTTGCCCATCGCCGCCTTCATCTGCGCCGTCCCGCCTCGCCGCTCTTGAGCCGCAGGCGATCCTGCGCCTTGCTCAGCACGCCGACCAGCTCCGGCCCGGAGAGAGTCTGCTGCTCCGTGCCCTGGGGCATGATGTCCTGGTAGACCAGCTCGCGGGTCGCGTACCGCGCGTCCGGCCCCAAGAGACGCATCATCACCCCGCCCTTGACTCCGCACAGCACCGCCACGCCCCGCGCCAGCGTCCCGCGCTGCATCGCCAGGTCCCCCGGCTCGTCGAAATCGTCCGTCAGCCATCGGCGGTGCTTGGCCTCGATCACCCGCCCCACGTAATCGTGGTTCGGGTCGCCGCCGTCGGCCAGCGCGAACAGACCGTGCAGACCCTCATCGTTGGAAACAACCGAACGAGCCGAGATGTCCTCCAGGAACTTCAGCTCGGCCGTGACGCTGCTCGAGACGTACCCCGTGTTCAGCGGCGTCGCGACGGTCGTGCGGACGCACCCGGCCGCCATCGTCGCCACCCCTGCAGCGCAGGCGAGCACGCGCGCCCACCAACCCGACCGCCTTGTCCATGTACAACTCATGCTCGTGTCGCCCTGGTTCCTCATGAGCCGGCATCCTCGATCCGAATGATCGTCAGAACGCAAGCGTAACACTCACCACCACGAAGTGCCGCACATCGTGGTCCCCTTCGATCGCCGCGCCCGGAAAGAACGCGCCGTACCGGACGCCCAGCGAGAGGTCGCTGAAGACCCTGTAGTTGAGAAAGAACTCCGCCTCCGTGCCCAGGTACGACCGGGCCAGCGTCGGCTCGTCGATCGGACCGCCGGCGACGGCCTTGCCGAAGACGAGCACGTCCGCGCCGATCTGGAGCTGCGCCAGCGCCGGGTTCCCCCGCGCCGGGAACGTGCTCCCCCCCAGGCGCACGCTGATGATGTTGCTCAGCGACGGGGCGAAGGCCAGCCCCGTGTTCGCCAGCCCCAGGCTGTTGAACGCGCTGTCGTTGGTCCCCGCGAGGTTGCCGCCGACCGTGTCGGTGCTCACCAGCCGGTCGCGGTCCCCCGACGCCAGGAGCGTCTCGAGCTGCACGCGCGACTGGTTGGTGTCCAGCGCCAGCCAGGTGAGCTGCCCGCGGGCCGCGTAGGCGCTGATCGATTCCCGGAACTGGTCCCCCCGCAGCGGGTCGGACATGCTCGTCCCCCACTCGTACACCGCCTCGGCCTCGTACAGCAGCCGCTTGCCCAGGCTCCCGGTCGCCCCCACCCCCACGTAATCCGCCGTGTAGTTGAAGTTCACCGGCACGCCCAGGGCAAGCCGGGGCGTGTCGTCGGTGTTGTAGTCCTGCATCTTCAGGTAGTACGCGTACACCTGCTTGCCCCCCGGGCTTGTCCAGCGCAGCATCCCGCCGTAGAACCCGCGGCTGGTGTCGCGGTTGTAGTCGTCGCGGCTGGCGTCGAAGTCCACCACGCTCTCGTCCCCCGGCGTTACCCCCGCCAACCCCTCCAGGCTCAGACGCTCGCTGAAGCTGAAGGTCGGGCGCACGGCGTACAGCGCCTCCGACAGCGTCAGGCCCGATCCCCAGTCCACGAACTGCCGCCCCACCCGCACGTTGAAGTCCCCGGCGCTGCGCTGCCCCCGGTACGCCGCGCTCCACTCGCGGAGATCGAACTCGTACCAGTACCGGTCCAGGAACGGCTCTTTCCATTCGTCGCCGCGCCCGTCGAAGCTGTCGCCCGGTGTGAAGTCCTGGTATCGAAGACGGACCCGCCCGAAGAACGTGTGCACGTTGTCCACCGACACCCGCGCGTAGAGAGCGGTGTCGTACTGCAGGAGCCCGCGCCCGTTCTGGTTCTCGTCGTCCAGGTTCACATACGTGAAGGTGAACGACCCGCCCACGTCGAGCGCCGTGCGCTCGGTGAGGCTGAGGCTGGTGTCGGCGCGCAGGCGCGACTCGGAATCGGGCTGGCGGAGCAGGTGCTCAACGCGCCGTTCCACGTCGCCGACCTGCGCGGTGGCTCGGCCGGCGGCCAACCCGCACGCGCAGGCCGCCAGGGCGAACCGCAACCGCCGCCATGATCCGGCCCGATCGGCCATTCAGCAAGGCTCCCGACCCGCTCCCCGCAATCGCCCAGTGCGTGGTGGGCGGGCGATCGCGGGCGCCGTTGACGGATGTTGTACCCGACCCGGCCCCGATCCGCACTCCGACGGGCCGCTCCAAAATGAACAGCACGACCCCCGGCGGGCGGGGCCGTGTCTGTTCGCATCAGGCCGCGGTCGGATTCGAACCGACGAAGGTTGCCCAGCGGATTTGCAATCCGCTCCATTTGTCCACTTTGGTACGCGGCCGCAGTACCCCCGCGGGGACACGGACCCTAACGCGGACAACCCCGGCGGTCAAGCGATGTGCGCCAATCGCCGCCGGCACGGTGCCGGAAGTCATGAGGCCGGCCCGGGCGGCACGATAGCATGAGAGAGCGGCCCGGGCCGCCGCCGGAGGACCCGCACATGACTCGCACAGTTCTGGTACACGCCGCGTGCCTCGCCCTGATCACATCGGTTGCCGCCGCGGCCCCGATCCCGCGGGCCTTTTCCAGTGGCGTCGATCAGCCGCAGCCGGAACCGCCCGCTCAGTCCGAGAACAAGGACAAGCAGCCGCAGAAGAAGGATCCGGCCCCACCCGCTCCCGCCCCGGCTGCGCCGGCTCCCGCGTCTCCTCCGGCCGACGCCAAACAGCCCGACAAGAAGTCTCCCGCCACCGATCCCAATCTCGCCGACCCGAGCGTCGAGCAGATCATCAAGGACATGGAGAAGCCCGGCCAGGCCCGCAAGCCGGTTGCGCCGGGTGCGGGCCCGGCCGTTCAACAGGCCCGTCCCGGCGCGTCTGCCGGCGCCGACGCGTCGGCGGCGCCCGGCAAGCTCCTGCGTGAGGGAACGTTCCTGACCTCGCGGCGAGGGCGGATTATCCGTTCGGCCGCGGGCGATTGGCTCTATACGTTCGACGCCGACGCGAGCGGCCAAACTGACCCGTCGATGGTGCTCATGCCGTGCATGAATCTGATGGGGATGGAGAAGGTGGCGGAGCGTCACGGCGAGGCCGCGACGTTCAACGTCAGCGGCCAGGTCTTTGTGTACCACGGGCGCAACTACCTGCTCCCGACGGTGTACCAAGTGAACCGTCCCAGCGCCGACATCCGTTCGACCCATTGACCCCCCTTTCCCCTCGCTACCGGACCACCATCTCCGCCTGCGCTCCTTGCAGCGGCCGGTCCTCGAGGGCGACCGGGTGCAGGGGCGCCGTCGGCGCGGGCGGGCCCAGCACCGGATAGAACCGTGACCCCGCCAAGCGCACCCGCCGGTTCATCGACATCTTCGGCAGGAGCGGCGCCAGCACCAGCAGCAGCACGACCACCCCGGCGTTCATCGCCAGCATCGGCACGAGCGTCGTCAGCCCCTGGTTCACCATCAGCGCCGTCGCCACGACCATCACCAGCGAGGCCGGGATCACCGCCTGCCACCCCACCTGCATCACCTGGTCGAAGCGCATCCGCGGCAGGGTCCAGCGGACCACCATCATGAAGCAGACCAGCAGCGCGACCTTCAGGCCGTAGACGCCGAGTTTCGCCAGCACCGCGAGCACCCCGGTCGCCTCGGGCGTCAGCACATGACCTCCAACGAGCAGCGGCAGGTGGTACCCGCCCAGGAAGAGCAGCGCGAAGAACGCCGACGAGGTGATCATGTGCGCGTACTCGGCCAGGAAGAAGAGCGCGAACCGCATCGAGGAGTACTCGGTGTGGTAGCCGCCCACCAGTTCCTGCTCGCACTCGGCGTTGTCGAACGGGGCGCGGTTGGCCTCGGCGAGGATGCACAGGAAGAAGATGAGCGCGGCCACCGGCTGCGCCAGGATCAGCCAACCGTGCTGCACCTGGTGAGCGATGATCCGGTCGGGCATGAGCGAGCCGGTGAGCAGCAGCACCGCGAGGATCGAGAGGCCCATGGGGATCTCGTAGGAGATCATCTGGGCGGACGACCGCATCGCGCCGAGGAACGAGTACTTGTTGTTGGACGCCCACCCGCCGAGCGTGACGCCATAGATCCCCAGCGAAGCGACGGCGAGCAGGTAGATGATGCCGATGTTCACGTGCGCCCACATCACGTGCACGGGGCCGCCGGGGATCGTCCAGCGCAGGCCGGGGATGGAGATATCCGGGCAGTCCCACACGCCGCCCCAGGGGATGAGGGCGAAGCCGATGAGGGCCGGGACGATGATGGCGATCGGCGCCAGCGTGAACAGGACCTTGTCGGCCCCCTTGGGGCAGTAGTCTTCCTTGAGCAGGAACTTGAGACCGTCGGCCAGCGGCTGGCCCAGGCCCCAGAAGTGGAACTTGGGCATGAAGGGCAGCCCGAAGTCGAAGCCCACACGGTTGGGCCCGATGCGGTCCTGCATGTAGGCGGAGATCTTGCGCTCGAGGTAGATGCAGTAGGCCACGCCGATGAGGATCACGTGCACGGCCACCAGGATGGTGACCAGGCTGACGATGAGCTGCGCCGTGAGGAAGGTGGGGGCTTGTGCGAGCATGGGTCGGTAGTGTAGTTCGCGCGGCTTGGCCGTGCCGTCACGTGAAGTAGGGCAGCGCGAGGTCGGTCACGTTCTCCAGCATCCAGTCGTCGGTGCCGCTGTGACGGCGCCAGATGAGGCGCACGAGGTCGCCGCCCGCGTCGTGACCGAGGAGCGATTGGGTTTCGAAGCCCATGAGCGAGTCGCCGGCCATGACCATCCGCCAGGGGCCCAGGGGCGCCTCGGCAAGCGGGATGGCCGCGGTGAGGTCGCCGGCCTGCCAGCCGGTGACGCTGATCCACCAGTAGGTGATGATCCGGCCGCCCGAGTCCGCTCCGACGATATTCAGGTTCGCCAGGCTGGAGCCGTGGTTGCTGGTAAGGGTGCCGGGGACGAGGGCCGGGCCGCCGCCGCGCAGGGCGGTAAGGTCCGTCGTATCCCAGAAGGGGCGTTCCACCGCCCACCACGTCACCACCACACTCCCGTCCGTGGTCGTCCCGGCGATCTGGAAGCTATCCCAGGTCGTCGAGACGGCGGTGACGTTGCCGACGAGCGCCACCGTGCCGGCCGCGGCGCTCAGGTTGTCCACGCGCCAGTGCTCCAGACCCGGGGCCCACCAGATCGACCAGACCTGGCCGGAGGTATCCAGCGCGGCAAAGTGCGCGGCGTCCCACGTCGAGCCCCACCCCGAGAGCGCGCTTGCCAACGGAGGGATCGCGCCGCCCCCGTCCAGCCCGTTCCGCTCGGCGTTGATGAACTCCCACGACACGATGGGGCCGGTGGCAGGGATCTGCCGGTAGACCACGAACTTGCCCTCGGCATCGAAGCCGGCCAAGGTCTGCGTGCGCTCGCCGAAGGTGCCGAAGGGGAGGCGGGAGTCGAAACGTGTGGCGGCGAGCGTCCCCCCCGGAGCGATGGCTCGCGCGCCAGAGATCGCGGCGGTCATGTCGTCGTAGACCCAGCCGGAGGGGCCCATCCGCCAGATCTGCACATCGCCGCCGGACGACAGGCCGGCGATGTAGGACGAATCCACGTAGCTCCAGGTGATCAACTCGCCGACGACGGGCTGGCCGCCGACCTCGTCCACCAGGTCCATCTGGTAGAGCGTGTCCGCCTGCGTCGTGGAGGAGTGGATGTTCAGGTAAACGATCGGATGCCCAGCGCCGTCCGCACGTGCGAGCATTTCGAGTCCTTCGCCCGCGACCGGCTGCTGCTGAGAGGCCGTGCCGAAGAGCTCCTCGCTGACGCCCGTGCTGCTGCGCACTTCATCGACAAAGATGCCGTGGGTCGCGTCGTTGCGGAAGCGGGCCTCCCGTCCGCTGCCGTCGACCGCGATGGCGTTGAACCTCTGCGGCAGGAACTGGCCCCAGAGGCCGGAGGTGACCGGCATCCGTCCGCCCGCGTCCCATTCCGACTGCCGGTAGACCCGGAACGTGATGGGATCGCCCGGCACGGGGTTGGAGACAGCCAGGCCGCCGGAGATCTCGATCACCACGTTCAGGACGGCCGTGCCGTCGGGGCGCAGGTCGCCGGCACCGCCGCCGAAGAATGCCAGCGACTCGGGCCCGGTGGTGACGATGGCCGCGCGGTACCGGCCGAAAGGCACGACGCCGAGCTGCGGCGGGTTGACCAGCTGGCCGCGCCCCGACGCGACGCCGACGATCCCGTCGGCGGCGTCCAGATCGGCAAGGAGGAGCCCTTGCTGCGGTCCGGCGGCGATGAGCACCTCGCCGCCGTCGAGCACGTACCTCGCGCCGTTCCGCGAGACGATGTGGCGCTCGACGACGGGGTTGACGCTGCCGGGGGGCGGGAACTCTCCGAAGAGCTGGTATGTGAACGAGAGGCTCGAGGCGGTGAGGTCGTCGTTGAAGGCCACGGTGATCGACAGCGAGAAGTACTGGATTCCCGTCGCGGTTGCGCGCGCCATCTGCATGTCGTAGGTACCGGCGAAGGTTTCGAAGTCGCTGGGCCCGCCCGCGGGCTCGGCCAGGGTCGCCATGTCGCGGACGGCGCCATCGGGCCCCCCTCCCCCCCCGCCCCCTCGACCGACAAGGGAGCCGAGGGACCAACGGTCGTCATTGAGGAACTGCGTGCCTGTCTGCGAGGCGTAGGGGTCGAAGCCGGGGCGGGTATCGAAGGTGAACGCGCCGCGCGGGCCGCGGTTGTAGGTTGTCCAGTCGAGCGGGCCGGCGGGCATGGCGCCGGCGGAGTTCGCCAGCGTCATGGTGCCGGTCATCGAGTTGTCGGCCTGGATGGTGCCTTCGGCGAGGAAGACCGCCGGGCCCACGAGCGCGTCGAAGCGGATGCCCACGGACGCGAGGGACCACGGCGCTGCCATGAGCGTCCGGGCCTCCAAGCTCTCCAGAGACACAGTGCCCCCCCGATTCATGCGCGAGCGCGCCATGATGCGACTCCTTCGGTGGGCGAAGGATGCCGACAGCATAGCCGGGCGTGTGCTCGCGGGGATGAGGCCTCGGGCGGGAGCGTTGCGGCGTGTTGTTGATGGCCACGCTGGGCTGATCAACTTGAGTCGATCGCGCTGAGGCCATTGCGGTTGAGGCGGGTGGAGTCGGCGGCGCTGGGGTCGGCGGCGGGCGACGGGGGTGATGCGGCCTTGGTTGTGATGCCGCGGATGAGCCAGTTGCGTTCCATGGGGCCGCGCTGCTGGCAGGCCAGCTCGAAATGGAAGTCCTGGGAGGTCTGGGTGTCGGGTGGCGGCGGGAGACGGGAGGCCCGCGGGTAGACGGTGACGGTCTGGAGGATCTTGTTGTCGTAGTACACGGGCTTGTGGAACTCGAGGCGGCCGGCGCGGAGGAGAGGGGCGAGGGGCTCCGGGGGGTCCTCGATGAACTCTTCGAGCGTGCGGAGGCCGGC
>JBGPJM010000105.1:0-15877 GCA_041485385.1 Phycisphaerae bacterium
CTGCCCTCCAACCCCTTCTACGACCCGGCAACGCCACGGTCCCCGAAATCGCGCGTCTGGGCCCTGGGACTCCGCAACCCTTACCGCTTCACCGTACGCCCGGGCACGGGCAGCCCTGACCCCACGGCCGCGAACCCGGGCGCGCTCTACGTCGGCGATGTCGGCTGGAGCAGCCTGGAGGAACTGAACGTGGTCAGGACGGGCGGGCGCAACCTCGGCTGGCCGATCTTCGAGGGGCTGGAGACCCAGCCGGAATATGCCGCGATCGACCCCGACAACCAGGACGCGCCCAACCCGCTCTACTCCCCGAACGGTCCGTGCACCCGCCGGTACTTCGGTTTCCAGGCCCTGCTGATCCAGGACACGCTCGTTCCCTCTCCCTCCTTTCCCAACCCGTGCAACCCGGCCCAGCAGATCCCGGCTTTGGTCCGGCATTTCGTGCACACGCGCCCGGCGATCGACTGGGGCCACTACGACGGGCCGGCCCGCACCGGGATCTACAACGGCAACGACGCCGACATCGCCCTGGTGGGCGACCCGGGCTCGCCGGTACAGGGGCCGCAGTTCGGTGGCGACTGCTCGGTAGGCGGGGTGTGGTACACGGGCACGTCCTTCCCGGCGCAGTACCAGAACACGTATTTTCAAGGGGACTTTGCCGCCCTCTGGATCCGCAACTTCGAGTTCGACTCGTCGGACCACCCGACACTCGTCCACGACTTTGAGAACGCCGCGGGTTCGGTCGTCGCCCTGGCGGTCGACCCGGTGGCGGGCGACCTGTACTTCATCAACTACGACGACGTGGGCGTCTCGACGTTGCGGCGGGTGTACTACCAGAACGTCGCGCCACCCGTGGCGGTCGCCGCGGCCGCGCCGCGCTACGGCCCGACACCGCTGGCCGTGCAGTTCGACAGCACGGGGAGCAGCGACCCCGGGGGCCAGGGGCTCACGTTCGACTGGGACTTCGGCGACGGCTCGGCGCATTCATCGTTGTCCAACCCCGCGCACACGTACCTGGCCCTGGAGGATGTGACGGCCCAGGGCACGATCGTGGCGCGAGTGTTCTCGCTGGTCCCTCCCGGCCCGCAGGGGGGCGGCAACCATGACCCCGAGGTCATCCGCGACGGCGATTTCCCGCCGGTCGGGACCGATGATTCGTCCCGCCAGTTCGACACGTTCCACTCCGGCGACCAGGGCAATGACGACTGGATTGGGTACACGTTCACGCAGCCGCACCAGTTCCGCCGGCTCGTGTTCCAGGAGGGGATGCACTTCGGCGACGGCGGGTGGTTCGACACGCTGCACGTGCAGACCCTGAACGGCGCCGTCTGGTCGGACGTGGGCGGGCTGGCCATCTCGCCGCCGTACCCCGGTGGCAACAACGTCTGGTACGAGACCTTCACGATGACCTTCGACCCGGTCACGGCCTCGGGCCTCCGCATCCGGGGCGTGCCCGGCGGCGACGGTCTGTTCATTTCCGTCGGCGAGCTCCGCGTCCTGGCGACGCCGGCCGGCGGCGTCGGCCCGGCCCGGCGCGATGCCACGCTCACCGTCACGAGCAGCGCCGGATCCTCGTCGACCGCGACGCTGCCGATCTGGCTCGACAACACCCCGCCGGTCGTAACCATCACCAGCCCGGTCAACGGCTCCACGTACTCGATCTTCGCCGAGACCGACATGCCACTCACCGCCACGGTCAGCGACGCCGAACAGCCGGCCGGTCAGCTCTCCTGTTCGTGGCAGACGATCCTCCACCACAACGACCACACGCACCCCGGCGGGATCGACCGCCGCTGCACGACTTCGACGGTCTTCTCGCCCATCGGGTGCGACGGCAACATCTACTTCTACGAGACCCGGCTCATCGTCACCGACCCCCTGGGGCTCTCCACCACGACCTCTGCATTCGTCTACCCCAACTGCTGCCGCGCCGACTGGAACAACTCCGGTCGCGTCAACTCGCAGGACTTCTTCGACTTCCTCACCGATTTCTTCAACGGCGCGGCCGACTTCAACAGGAATGCCCGCACCGATTCGCAGGATTTCTTCGACTTCCTGACCGCGTTCTTCGCCGGCTGCTGAACTGATCGACGATCGGCACCGCTCGGGCCGCGCGGCGCGACCGCCCGCCGAAACTGTCTCATAATCGTCCCGGACGCGCGCCGGGGCGCCCCAAGAACCCCGGAATCCGGGCCCGACTTCGCTTGCCCGCGACCCGGCATAAGGTAGGCTGTGTGGGGGAAGGCTCCGGCTCGGCGCCGAGCGTGGCCGTTGGCCGATTCCCACACCGGGTGGTACCGGCACGGAGAAGGAAGCCCGCCGCCTGTGGGAAACAAGCGAAACTTCGTACGAGCGTTCGCCGTAGTCGCGGCCGGCTGGTCAGCGGTCGTCGCGCCGACGGCGCACGCCGGCGGGGTGCCCCGCGCGGGCGAGGCTGGCTCGTCCAAACACGGGTTGGCCGCGAGGCCCGAAGCGCGTCGGTTCGCGTTCGACGGCCGGTTCATCGCTTCGCCCGGGCTGGCGTTCACGCTGTCGCGCGCCGTCCCGACGCTGGACCCCGTCGGCCTCCGCGTGGAGGCCAACCTGCCGCGGTACGCCCCGCCCCTGGCCATCGCCAGCGCGCCCGTCTTCGAGAGCATCCGCAGCAACAACGCCTTCGATCAGCTCCTGGGCTCGGGCCTGGACCACGACGGCGTCACGCCGCTGCTGGTCGTGCTCGAGGACCGCACGAATTCGATGGTGCTCGACGTGTTCACGGTGACCGGCATCGCCCAGGCGGACGCCACGGGCGTTGGACGAGTGCGGACCGTGCTCCCCCCCTCGGGCGACCTGATGCGGGGCCTCGTTCCGGACAAGGCCTACCGGCCGATCGCCGCGGCCGTGTGCCATGGTCTGATCGTCATCAACTGCACGGTGGCCAGCCACATCCAGCCCGCGGACGTCTGGGGCGACAGCGCGACGGCGATGGTCGTTTCTCAGGACCTCGGCGCCACCTGGACGGTGCAGCTCGAAAGCGAGCGGTTCGCGCCCGGCTGGCGCCGCGGCCTCTCGTGGACAATGCAGAACTGGTGGCCGTCGGCCCGCAGCGAGGCGCCGACGGAGGCTTTCTTCGCGGCCACCGACTATTGCTTCAACCCCGGCGCACCCGGCGGGCGTCTGCTCCTCATGCGCGCCGCGCGAGCGTCGGCGGAAGAGCCATGGGTGCTCGACACCGGCGTCGTGGCGCTCTCCAGCGAGGCAAGCGAGCATTACCACACCGGCGGCGTGGTGCCATTCCAGGGCGGCGGCCTGCGCGCCTTCGCCTCGATCGGCGACACGCGCCCGCGCAACCGCATCGTTTCGCTCACTCGCGCCGACCACGACCTGGCGGCGCTCGATGGATGGGCGACGCAGCAGGATTTCCACGGCGCGGCGGGCAGCCCCGGCATCGACGCGAACCAGTTCGTCGGCTGCGCTCCCGGCCCCGACCCCCAGAGCGTGCTCGCCGGCTCGGATTTCTCGTCCGAGCAGATCCTCCTCCTGTCCATGAACGATCAGGCGCCGTCGCACCCACTGACCCGCCGCCTCTTCGGTCTTGAGCGATCCGACGGCTTCAAGAACGAGATCTTCAGCATCAGGACGCCCACCCCCGAGCTTGGCGGACCCTACTGCGCCAGCTACCAGCCCGCCGTCCCCGGCCCCAGCCCCACCAGCCTGCGCACTCTCTACTCCGCCGACGGTTTTTTCTGGGCGCAGGCGGCCCAGCAACTCTCCGGCTTTCCCTGCCTCCACGCTGGCCACATCTACTTCGACGGCGCAAGGGGGTTCGCCCTCCGCCGCATCCAGACGCCGTCGATGGTCACCCGGCGACCCTTGCTCGTGGGGCCCGGCGGTCTGCAGCGCACCCGCGCCGACCCGGTTCTCAGCTCTCCATCGGGCCGGGTAGTCATGCTGCAGCGAGACTCGGCCGGCCGGTGGACCGACGAGGGCCTGCCGCTCTCTCCACAGCCGCCGGCGATCGGCCCGGTCTACCGGATCCGCAGCGCCCACGCCGATCAATCGACGCTGCTGGGCCGGCTTCTTCCCGCCGGGCCCGCGCCGTTCCATGACTCGATCCTTGGTCGGCACCTCCAGCTGCGCTGGTGGATCATGAACCCCGATCCATCCCGAACCGCTCGCCTGAACGTCGGTGTTGGCGACTCGAGCCAGGCGCCCCTGATCTACCGCTCGAGCATCGTTTCGTCCGTCAGGTCCTGGATCCCGGTGGTCGCCGCCGACTTCATCGACCTCGCCGAGGGCGAGCCGCCGGTAATGAACCTCCTTGCCGCCGATCCGGTCTGCGACGACCAGACCGTCTACTTCGCCCTCGACACCGTCGAAGAGGGGTTCGGCTTCCCGGGCTATCCGTTGCCGCCCGACGACTCCGTCCCCGCCGTCGGAACGCCCTGTCCGGACGAGCTTGGTTCCGTCCGCGGGTTCTCCTGCGGGCCCGCGTGGACCATCACGCTGGCCCTGCAGATCGCCGAGGACGGATTCGACGACGGCGTCAACCTGCAGAGAAGCTGGCCGCTCGCGACGATCTGGGCCGATGATGCGAACTACATCAGACTGATCGCCGACACCGCGACCGGCTCGCTGCAGGCCGCCCTGACGCTCCGCGGCAGGGAGGTGCTCACACTGACCGGCAGGCCAACCTCATGGCAGCGCGGATCGCCGGTGCTGGTTTCGCTCTCGCTTCCAGGTGGCGACCAGCCGCTCGAGATGACCCTGAGCGCCGGCGGTCAGGACATGCACACGGTCGTCGGCGGCACTGTGCGACCCGTTGCGGCGGCGTTCACCCCGCGGGAGCTCCGATTCTTCGGCCCCGGTCCCCGATCCTCGCTGGGAATCGGATCGGCGGTCGGCACCATCACGGTCTGGGGCGGCCAGATCGACGAGAACCGCGCCCTCGACGACCGCCAGCGGCGCGACCTGCTGACCAGCCTGCGGTTCCTCGACCTCCCCCTCCCGTGAGCCGCCGGAGTGACGCCCGACTCGCCCGACCGCCCACCTTGCCCCGGTGTATCATCGGGGGAATTCATATCCCACGATCGATCGGCGGCTGTACGGAGGCAGCGAACACGCCCGCGTCCCGGCCGCGCAGAGGATGTCCACCGCATGCCACATATCATCGGCGAACCCTGCATCGGCACCAAGGACACCTCCTGCGTGGAGGTCTGCCCGGTGGACTGCATCCACCCCACCAAGAACGAGGTCGAGTTCGAGAAGGCCGACCAGCTCTTCATCGACCCGGACACGTGCATCGACTGCGGCCTGTGCGTGGACGAGTGCCCCGTAAAGGCAATCTACCCGCAGGAGGACCTGCCCGGGGAGTGGAACAGGTACGTCCAGATCAACGTGGAGTACTACAAGAAGTAGCCTCTCCATGACCACCAACTCCGCGCCCGCTCTGCAAACGCCCGGCGAGCCCTCCGTCCCGGGCCGGCACCGCGTTTGGGGCTTCGTCGGAGCGGTCTTGGGTGCTCGCCTCGTCTACCTCTTCTGGTTCTGCCCCTATGACCTCGTCGAGGACGAGGCCTCGTACTGGGAGTGGTCCCGTCACCTCGACTTGTCCTATTACACCAAGGGACCCGGCATCGCGCTGGCCGTCCGCGCGGCCACCGAGCTCCTCGGCACATCCGAGGCTGCGATCCGCACCGTCGCGGCGCTTTCCGGCGCCGTCGCCGCGCTCGCCGTCGCGACTCTCGCCGGACTGGCCGCCGCATTCCCCTCTCCGGGTCGCTTTTCGTCGTCCTTCGGCGCGCCCGCGGCCCTGTATGCCGCCGCGATCTTCACGCTCTGCCCGATCTTCCAGGCCACCTCGATCTTCGCCACGATCGACGGCCCGTATGTCGCCTGCTGGGCGCTCGCCGCCCTCTTCGCTTTTCTCGCGCTCGAACGCTCGTCGCGCTGGGCGTGGCCGGCGCTGGGCCTGGCCCTGGGTGTGGGTTTCCTTTTCAAGTACACCATCCTCCTGCTTATCCCCGGGCTGCTCCTCCACACGTTCGCGCATCGACGTCGTCTTTCTCTGACGCCACGCTGGCCGCTCCTCCTGCTCGCCACCGTCACGATTTTCGGCGCCGGCCTTGCCCCCGTCGTCTACTGGAACGCCTCCCACGACTGGCCCACGCTCGCCCACCTCCTGGGCCATGTCGGCGTCCGCGGCGGCGACATGCCCCTGTCCCACAGGCCGTACAACCCCGCCTGGACACTCAGTTTCCTGGGCGTCCAGCTCGGCGCCGTCGGGCCCGCGCTCATCCTCTCGATCGTCGCCGCCATCGCCACGCTCCGTGCACGCGACCCCGACAATCCCAGCCGCGACGCTCGTGGGCGGAGCTCCCATCCACTCTCCCCCGACCCGCGACGCCCGGCACGGCTGTTCCTCATCGCCTGCGCCGTGCCGATCCTCCTGTTCTACTTCGCGATCTCGTTCTTCACCGAGCCCGAGGGAAACTGGGCGATGGGCGGCTATGTCACCCTCCTCGCCCTCGCCGGCTGGACCGTCGCCGAGGCCCTGCCGCACTACCGCACCAAGGTTGCAGCCTGGCGAGCCCTCCCCACGCCGCGTCCGCACATGGGCATCCTCTTCCGAAAGCCCGAGACGACGCCGCAGGTCCTCTGGCACTTCACGCTCGCCTACGGAATCATCACCGCGCTGGGCCTGATCCGCATGGACCTGCTCGCCGGGGCGATCTCGCCCGGCAACCCCGGGCGCGCCGCCTCGCTCACCGGCGCATCGGTCCTGGGCCGGCACGCTTACGGCTACGCCTACCAGCTCAAGCGCGAAACCGACCTTGAGCCGTTCTACGTCGCCCAGCACTACGGACGCGCCGCGATCCTCGCCTTCTATGTGCCGGACCAACCGGCGGTCCGATGTACCTCGAGCCGGATGGGCGGCCGGCCCACACAATACGATTTCTGGCCCGACCGCAGCCTCGACGACCCTTCCCTGCTCGGCCGCCCCGCGGTCCTCTCCGGCGCCACCCTGCAGCAATGGGCGCCTCTTTTCGAGCGTGTCGAGCCCGTGCCCAACGGCAGGCTCAATGGCGAGCACAAGAAGGATCGCCTCGCCTTCCTCGGATACGGGTACAAGGGCTCGCCGGAAAGGGCGGGAGCGGCGAAAGGTGGAAAGTGAGACAGTGAACAAGAGAGGACGCCCCGCAAGACCCGGTCCACCATGACCACCGCGCCCCCATCTCAGGTCTCCAGCGCCTCCGCCCGGGGGGGGTCGTCCCGCGGCGCTCTCCCGGCCCGCACACCGCTCGGACGTGTCCTCTATCGACTCCGTCCCAGTCTTCCCTGGCTTGTCGGTCTCCTCGCCGCGCTCCTCCTGGACCGGCTTGTCTATTCGCGCCTGGCCATCACCGAGACCGATCGGGCCGCCGCGCTCCAGTCCCGCGACCTCTATCGGATGTTCCGGGTCGCCGGCACGCTCTGGCCCTGGCTGATCATCGGCGCGGCCATGCTTCTGCTCGATCTCGGCAAGCGGCCCCGGCGCGCCCGCGACTTCCTCCGACGGCCGGTGTTCCTCCTGCTCAGCGCCGCGCTGGCCGGCCTGGCCGCCGAGAGCCTCAAGCCCCTCGTCGGACGCTACAAGCCCGAGAACACCGACGGCCACTACGTCTTCGCCGCGTTCTCCAAGCGACTGACCGACTGGCACGACCTGGGCATGGCCTCCAGCCACGCCGCCGTCGCGTTCGGCGCGGCCTTCGCCCTCTCCCTCATGCTCCCGCGGGCGGCGCCGCTGTTTCTTGTTCTCGCCATCGGCTGCGCCGTGACCCGCCTGCTCGCCGGCGCCCACTTCCTGTCTGACGTCTACGTGGCCGTCCTCCTTGCGTATGCCGTCACCACGGCCCTCTACCATCTGGACAGGCGCAACAACGACGGCCGCTCGATCGACCAGCCGACAACGGCCTGACTCTCGCTTTCACTCTCCACTCTCGCTGCCCACTCCGCATGACCCTCGACCGCTACATCGTCCGCCAGTATCTCTTCAACGTCGTCGCGTTGCTCGTGCTGCTCCTCTGCTTCGTCGTCACCGTCGATGTCGCGCTGAACATCGACCGCTTCATCGAGACCGCGTCCAAGCACACGCAGGGCCAGGACCTCACCGCCGTCTCCCGCGCCCTGCTCACCGTCGGCCTCGTGTTCGACCTCTGGTGGCCGCGTCTGGTCCAGCTGTATAACTTTCTCCTGGGCATGGTCCTCGTCGGTGCGATGGGCTTTACGCTGGCCCAGCTCGTGCGCCACCGCGAGCTGGTCGCGATCATGGCCGGCGGGGTCAGCCTCCGGCGCGTCGCCCGCCCGATCCTGCTGGTCGCCCTGGGCATGACCGTGGTGCAGCTGCTCAACCAGGAGTTCGTCGTCCCGCGGATAGCCCCCCTGCTCACCCGCGACCACGGCGACGCCGGCCGGCGCGACCTCAAGAAGTTCGAGGTCCCCCTCACCGCCGACGCCGCGGGCCGCCTGTTCTACGCCAAGCGATTCGACCCCACCACCGCGACGCTCTACGGGCTGCGAATCTGGGAGCGCGACGAGACGGGGCGGGCCGCTCGCCAGATCGCCGCCGAGACCGCCACCTGGACCGGCTCCGCCTGGCGCCTCGAATCCCCCATTGTCGTCTCCCTCTCGCTCTCGCCGGTCGACGCGCCACCGGTCCTCTCTCCCGCCCCCCCTCCCGCCTCCTTCCCGCCCCCGGAAGGACCCAGCGGCCACCCGATCTCGCCGGACACTGCCGCCGCCGCAGTCCCCATCCTGATCCCCACCGGCCTTGACCCGGCCGCCCTGAACCTCCGCCACTACGAGAACTTCTCGCAGTCTCTCTCCTACTCGCAGATCGGTGCCATGCTCGCTAGCCCCAACCTCGACCAGCGCCTGCACGACAAGCTCCAGCGCGTGCGATTCGGGCGTCTCTCCACGATCCTCTCCAGCTTCCTCTCCCTGGTCATCACCATGCCGTTCTTTCTGATGCGCGAGCCCAAGAACATGGTGCTGCAATCGCTCAAGTGCGCCCCCATAGGGCTGGGCTCGCTCCTGGGCGGCGTGATCGGTGCCGCCGCGCCCATCCCCGGCCTCCCCCCCGGTCTGGCCGTCTTCATCCCCGTTCTCGTGCTCGTCCCCATCGCCATCGCGACGACGGGGTCGCTCAAGACCTAGTCGGTTCCTGCAGGGCCGCACCGGTTCGACGCGGATATCAGACGTGAGTGCGGGTGCACCGGAAGGTGTGTGACCGCGGCACGGCGGCACGCCGTTCTCCCGACACCTGCGTCCGCAACACTCCCGCTCCGGAACCGCCGATACCCAGTCAGCCAACACGTGACCAACTCCGCGCCCCCAATCCCGAGCCAGCCTGATACCCCCTCCGCCGGACCGCTCTCCGACCATCACCTCGCCCAACTGGGCGCGGCCAAACAGGCCTCCCGGCGCCTCCGTCGCACCGCCTCCATCGCCCGGGCCAGCGCCTGGACCAGCGGGGTATTCGGCGGCATCACTCTCTTGGGGGTTCTCTTCGGAGACCTCACCTCGCTCGTCCTGGGGGCCGCGCTGCTGGTGATCGCGATCCGAGAGGGCCGGCTCGCAACGCGCTTGACGCTTCTCGACCCGCGCGCCCCGCGCGCCCTGGCGCTGGGGCAGGTGGCCCTGGGAGTCGTCGTCGTCGTCTACTCTCTGTGGCAGACCTACCACGCGATGCACTCCAACGGCCTCTCCTCGGCCAACCAGCCCATCGGCGACCCCCAGGTCGATGCGATGCTCGGCGACATCGGACGCCAGACCAAGATGCTCACGATCGGCTTCTATGCGTGCGTCGCCCTAGGCGGCGGCGCGGCCACCGGCCTGATGGCCCTCTACTACCACCGGCGCACGGCGGCCCTCAGGACGTTCCTCGCCCAGACGCCGGCCTGGGTCGTCCAGGTCATGCGCACGGGCGCGTAACGCCGCGACCGACCCCATCCACACGCCGCTTGTACAATCGCCGATGCGCGAGGCGGTGTGCCCGTGCTCGGGGCCATGTCGGAAAGGGAGAACGCCATGATCCTTGTCACCGGAGCAACAGGCCTGAACGGGCGGCTCACCGTGCAGGCGCTGCGGGCCCTCGGGGCGCCCGTCCGCGCGATGGTCCGCGACCCGGCGAAGGCCGCGAACCTGGCCGCCCTGGGCGCCGCGGTTGTCGCGGGCGACTTCGAGTCCCGCGCCTCCCTGCAGGGCGCCATCGAGGGGTGCGAGCGTGCGTTTCTCCTGGTCGCCGTCGGCCCGACAATGTTCGAGCAGGAGGCCACGTTCGTCGCCGCGGCGAGGCGCACACGGCTCGGGCACGTCGTCAAGCTCTCGACCGTGGGCGCGGACCTGAACTCCAAGGGTCATTTCACGCGCGTGCACGGGATGAGCGAGAAACTCATCAACGCCTCGACCATCCCCTACACGCACCTGCGGGCCAACTTCTTCATGCAGAACATGCTGCGGACCGCCGACACCATCAAGCGAGAGGGGAAGTTCTACAGCCACCACAAGGACGGCAAGGCCGCCGACGTGGATGCCCGCGACATCGCCGCGGTGGCGGCGCGGGTGCTCACCGATCCGATCGGCACGCACGACTGCAGGAGCTACGCGGTCACCGGTCCGCAGGCCCAGACCAGCGCCGAGCGTGCCGCGGTCATGTCGAGGGCGCTCGGCCGGAAGATCGAATCCGTAAGTATCCCCCGTGAGGCGGCGAAGAAGAGCCTGCTGGATTCCGGCATGCCCGACTGGCTCGCACAGGGCGTCATTGACCTCGACGAGATCGTGTTCAACGGCGAGGCCGGCAAGGTGAGCGACACCGTGCAGACGATCGGCCGCAAGCCCCCCATCAGCTTCGAGCAGTTCGTCCGCGACAACGCCGCGGCGTTCACTCCCTGATGCCCGCATACGACCGGACAATCCCTGATTCTTCGGACTTTCCCCCCCTCCTCTGCTCACTGCTCGCTCCTCTCTGCTCACTCCTCCCTACCCTTACCCACATGGCCTCAGTCGTCTTCTACTTCCAGGTCCACCAGCCCCATCGGCTCCGGCGCTACACCGTCTTCGACTCCGACCACTTCTACTTCGACACACAGAAGAACGGCGATATCTGCCGCAAGGTGGCGCAGAAGTGCTACATCCCGGCGACGTCGCTCATCCTGGACATGGTCAATCGCCACAAGGGCCGCTTCCGCGTGAGCTACTCCCTCACCGGCGCGCTCATCGACCAGCTCGAGGAGTTCACACCGGAGGTCCTGGACCTCTTCAAACGGCTCGCCGAGACCGGCTGCTGCGAGTTCCTCGCCGAGACCTACTACCACTCCCTCTCGTTCCTGTACTCCCGCGAGGAGTTCACCGAGCAGGTGAACCTGCACACCCGGCGCATCCAGCAGCTCTTCGGCCAGACCCCGTGCGTCTTCCGCAACACCGAGCTCATCTACAACAACGACCTCGCCCACTTCGTCTCGCACATGACCGACGCGGAGGTCGGCGGCAAGGGCAACCCTCGTTTCCGCGGGGTCATCTGCGAGGGCGCCGACCACATCCTGGGCTACCGCTCCCCCAACTACGTCTACAGGCCCCCGCACACCGGGCTGGGCCCGCACGGCAAGCCGTTCGGCCTGCTCCTCAAGAACTACCGCCTCTCCGACGACATCGCGTTCCGGTTCTCCAACCGCGGCTGGGCCGAGTGGCCGCTCTCGGCCGAGAAGTTCGCCTCCTGGGTCAACCTCATCAACGGCGACGGCTACCTCTGCAACCTCTTCATGGACTACGAGACCTTCGGCGAGCACCAGTGGGCCGACACCGGCATCTTCAAGTTTCTTGAGGCCCTCCCCGAGAAGGTCTTCGACGTCAACCCCGGCCACAACCATTTCAACACACCGAGCGAGGCTCTCGGGCAGTTCGACCCGGTCGGCGAGTACGACGTGCCGCACATGATCTCCTGGGCCGACTCCGAGCGCGACCTCTCGGCGTGGCTGGGCAACTCCATGCAGTCCAACGCGCTGCAGGAGACCTACAAGCTCGAGCGCCCCGTCAAGAAGCGCCTGGCGGCCGCGGAGAAGTCCGGCGACCCCAAGGAGCTCGCCGAAGCCCGCTACGTCATCGGCGACTGGCGCAAGCTCACCACCTCCGACCACTTCTACTACATGTGCACCAAGTACTGGTCCGACGGCGATGTGCACAAATACTTCTCTCCCTACGACTCCCCCTACGACTCGTACATCAACTTCATGAACGTGCTGGACAACGTCCGCCTCCGCGCGGCCCCGGTCCCCGCGCCGCAGCCCGCCACGCGGTAGGACGCCGCGAAATCGCTTGCATTTTGTACGGGGACATGGCAAACTGTCCGCATCATGGCGCAGGGACCGAACAAGCGTGGCGAGCGCCCCGACGGCGGGTCGTTCGGCTTCACGGTGCAGGAAGTCTCCGGCTCTGAGCTGAAGCGCGCCCGCCGGCGCGCCGACGGCGCCATCGTTACCGCGGCCAACTGGGTCGACCCCGGCAACAAGCGACTCGAACTCATCGCCGCGGGTGTCATCCTCGTCCTGCTCCCAGTTGTGATCTTCTTCCAGCAGTTCACGCGAACGCTGGGGGGCGAGACGCTCGCCACCGCCCCCGAATCGGTCAAAGAGAGCGAGGTCATCCGCGAGCCCGGCGTGTCCCAGCTGGCCCTCTACTCCAAGATGGCCGTCAAGCTTGCCTATCTCGACAAGCCCGATCACCGCAAGGTCGACCAGGAGAGCATGCAGCAGCTCGACTCGATCGCGTGGTCGCGCACCGACCGCCTGCGCGTCGCGATCGTCGCCGCCGACCTGCTGGGCCCGGACGAAGGCCTGCGCCGCCTCGCTCCTCTCGCGGCCGAGGCCGAGCCCGGCGGTGAGCTCTCGCGCGATATCGGCTGGATCACGATCGCCTGCCAGAAGGGGGCCGACGCCGTCGACCCGGCGGCGCGCGAGTCCATCATCGCGCGCCACGGGTGGTTCGGCCAGGTCGCGATGACGCTGAAGCAACACGCCAGCCAGCCCATCCGCTGGGACGCCATCTCGGGCGGCATGCAGATCATCAAGTACTACTTGTTTCTCGGCGTCCTCGTGCTGCTCATTCTCGTCGCCGGGCTGGCGGTCGGCATCGTGGCGTTCTTCCGCTCCCGGCGCGAGAGCTTCCAGTGGCGCTTCGAGCCGTCGAACCCCGGCAGCAGCGTCTACCTCGAGACGTTCGCCATCTTCCTTGCCGGGTTCATGCTCATGCAGGCGATGTTCCTGATCACTTTCGGCGCGGGCATCGAGGGCACCACCGGCGCGCTGGCCTTCCACGAGGTGCTCACCTGGGCCCTGGTTGTCGGTCTGTTCTGGCCGCGGATCCGCGGCGTCTCCTGGTCGGACTTCTTCGCCGGCATGGGACTCAACCGCGGGCAGGGGGTGCTCAAGGAGATCGGCTGCGGCGCGCTGGGGTACCTGGCCGGAGTGCCGGTGATGGTGGTGGGGATCATCGCCGCGATCTGTTTGCGGAACCTGGTGGAATCCGACGGGGGCGCCCAGCAGTCCAACGGCTACGGGATGTTCAACCCGTCGGAGGGGAACAGCTGGGTGCTGCTCTTCCTGCAGCTGGCCTCGACTGTCGTGTGGGCGCCGATCGTCGAGGAGTCGATCTTCCGCGGGGCGCTGTACCGGCACCTGCGCGGGCGGCTGCGCACGGTCTTCAGCGTGATCCTCACCGCCTGCATGTTCGGGATCATCCACCCGTACACGACCGCCGGGTTGGTGCAGGTCGGCTTCATGGGGCTGGTGCTGGCGCTGCTCCGCGAGTGGCGAGGCTCGCTGATCGCCCCCATGGTGGCGCACGCCATCCACAACGGGCTCATCTCGACGTTCACGATCGGCCTCGCCCTGGTGGTTGACTGAACCCGCGCGCTCACAGCGCCGGCGCCCGCTCCCCATACCCCGTCTCCCGCTCCAGCATCCTCGTGATCCGCAGCAGCTCCGCCTCGCCCATCGCGGGGCCGACGAGCTGAATGCCGACCGGTAGCCCTTCATCGCTGAATCCCCCCGGCAAGGTGATCCCCGGCAGCCCCGCCAGGTTCACGCCCACCGTGTACAGGTCCTCCAGGTACAGCGCCAAGGGGTCGCCGGTCTTTTCGCCGATCTTGAACGCCGGCGAGGGCGAGCTCGGCAGCAGCACGGCGTGCACGCCCCGCCTGAACGCCTCGTCGTAGTCCTGCTTGATCAGCCGCCGCACCTTCGCGGCGGTGGCGTAGTACGCGTCGTAGTACCCGCTGGAGAGCACGTGCGTGCCCAGCATGATGCGGCGCTGCACCTCGGGGCCGAAGCCTTCGGCGCGCGAGCGCGAGTAGAGTTCCTCCAGCCCTTCGCCGGCGCCCAGCGCTGCGCGGCGCCCGTAGCGCACGCCGTCGAAGCGGGCCAGGTTCGAGGAGGCCTCGGCGGGCGCGATGATGTAGTACGCCGCGATGCCGTAGTCGGTGTGCGCCAGGTCGACGTCGACGAGCTGCGCGCCGAGCGTCCGGAAGACGTCCGCTGCGTGCTCCAGGGCGGCGCTCACCGCCGGGTGGTTGGCCGACGAGCGTGCCTGGCGCGGCACGCCGATGACCAGGTCCTGGACGGGCGTCTCCAGCTCGCGCGAGAAGTCCGGAACGGGGACATCCGCGGAGGTAGAGTCGTTCTCGTCCATGCCGCAGAGCACCTGGAGGAGGGCGGCGCAGTCGCCGACGGTGCGGGTGAGCGGGCCGATCTGATCGAGGCTGGAGGCGAAGGCGACGAGGCCATAGCGGGAGATGCGCCCGTAGGTCGGCTTCATCCCCACGAGGTTGCACAGGCCGGCGGGCTGGCGGATGGAGCCGCCGGTGTCGGAGCCGAGGGCGGCCGGGACGATGCGGGCGCTGACGGCGGCGGCGGAGCCGGCGCTGGAGCCGCCGGGGACGCGCGAGAGGTCCCAGGGGTTGCGGGTGGGGCCGAAGGCGGAGTGCTCGCCGCTGGAGCCCATGGCGAACTCGTCAAGGTTGGTCTTGCCGATGATCACGGCGCCGGCGTCGATGAGTTTGCGGGCGGCGGTGCAGGTGTAGGGGGAGCGGTAGTCGGCGAGGATTCTGGAGCCGCAGGTGGTCTTGCCGGCGTCGGTCGGGACGCAGTCGGGGCCGAGGCACATGTTGTCCTTGAGGGCGATGGGGACGCCGGCGAGGGGTGGGCGCTCGCCGGCGAGGAGGCGGCGGTCGAGCTGGCGGGCCTGGGCGAGGGCCTGGTTGTCGAGGATCTCCAGGAAGGCGTTGAGCTTGCTGTTGAGGACGCTGGCGCGCGCGAGGGAGGCGCGGCAGAGTTCCTCGGCGGAGGCGGAGCGCGACAGGACGGCGTCGCGGATCTGAAGGGCGGTGGCGCGGGCGGGATCCATGGGGCCAAGCGTATCGCGGGGGTGTGTCGCGGCGCGGGAACAGGGGACGAGAAGGATCGAGAGATGTTGAGAAGGATCGAGAGATTTTGAGAAAAGCAGAGAAAGGCGGGGAAAGATCGAGAAAAGCAGGGCAGGTTTTTTGCGTAAGTGCTTGTCGTAGCTTGAGTTGTGATCTTTGGCGGGGTGATTCTCGCGAAGAGGGGGGGGGTCGGTTTTCTCGGGGTTTTTGGGTGGTTTTTGAGGGTCGGCGCGGGGGTTGGAATCGCTGCAAGTGCCTTTCTGCAAAGCAGTTGCGTTGATGCGTGCGTGGTTTGGCGCGGGTCTGAAATTCGGGTGGTCCTGGGTGGGGAGGCGTTGAGGCGTGAAGGCGCTCAAGCGTGGAGCGGCGGCGCGCGGACGGGGCGCTCGGGGTGTGACGGCGCTGACCTCGGAGGAACCGAGGCGAATGGCACGGGTGGTCCCTCTA
>JBGPJM010000106.1:0-15760 GCA_041485385.1 Phycisphaerae bacterium
AAGGTGCTGCACGTGCGCGGGGCCGTGATCTGGCCGCTGGGCGGGCGGATGCAGGTGATGTACCCGCTGGTGCCGTGGATCGGCGTGATGGCGACGGGGTACGCGTTCGGGCGGACGATGCTGCGGCCGCGGGGGGAGCGGCGGAGGCGGTGCTTTGTGCTGGGCGGGTGCCTGTGCGCGGCGTTCGTGGTGCTGCGGGCGGTGAATATGTTCGGGGACCCGGTGGCGTGGACGCCGCAGGGGACGGGCCTGTTTACGGTGTTTTCGTTCATCAACTGCGAGAAATACCCGCCGTCGCTTGACTTCCTTTTGATGACGCTGGGGCCGGCGATGGTGGTGCTTGGGTTGATGGATCGTGAGGGCGCGGCGAAGCGGAGCGATCGGGAGTTTCTTGGTGTTTTCGGGCGGGTTCCGCTGTTTTTCTATGTGCTGCACGTGCTTGTGCTGCAGATCGCCGGGACTGCGACGGCGTGGCTGCGGTATGGGAACGAGATCTTCAGCTGGAAGGGGCCGCCGCCGCCGGATTACTACGTGGGGCTGTGGCCGGTGTATCTGGCGTGGGTGGGCGTTGTGCTGGCGCTGTACCCGGCGTGCCGATGGTTCGCGGGGGTGAAGCGGCGGCGGCGCGACTGGTGGTTGAGCTACCTTTGATGGGGGCGGGGAGGGGTGCGGCGCCCCCCCCGCGGAGAGCGGATGACCCTGCTGTGCGTGCCCATCATGGTGGAGAGCGTCGATGCGGCGTTGGCGGATGCGCGCGCGGCGCGGGATGCGGGGGCGGATCTTGTCGAGTTTCGGATTGATCAGCTTTTCTCGGGCGCGGCCGGGAAGGCGGGGGAAGAGGAGGAGCGGCGGGTGCTGCGGCTGGTGAGCACCTCGCCGCTGCCGTGCATCGTGACGTGCCGGGCGATGAGCGAGGGGGGACACTATGACGGTGACGATGAGCGGCGGGTGTCGCTGCTGGAGCGGCTGGGGACGGCGAGCGGGGCCGGGGAGCATCCGCCGCGGTATGTCGATGTGGAGGCGGCGACGTACGCGCGATCGGCGAACCTGCGGATGAAGGTTGACCTGGCGGTGAAGCGGGAGACGTCGCTGATTCTGTCGATGCACGATTTCAACGGGCGCCCGCCGGACCTGCTGCGCCGGGTGGCGCAGATGCGGGCCGAGGCGACGCCCGCGGTGCTGAAGATCGCGTACCGGGCGCGGTCGCTTCGCGACAACCTGGAGCTGTTCGATCTGCTGGCGGAGGCGGAGCGACCGATGATCGCGCTGGCGATGGGGCCGTTCGGGCTCCTGTCGCGCGTGCTGGCGCCGAAGTTTCGCGGGTTCATTACGTTCGCGTCGCTGCGCCCGCAGGCGGCGACGGCGCCCGGCCAGCCGACCGTGCACGAGTTGCTGGACCTGTACCGGTTCCGCGCGATCGGCGCGCGGACGCGGGTGTATGGGGTAATCGGGTACCCGGTGGAGCATTCGATCTCGCCGGCGGTGCACAACGCGGGGTTTGAGGCCGCGGGAGCTGATGCGGTGTACCTGCCGCTGCCGGTGCCGCCGGAGTACGAGCACTTCAAGGCGACGCTGGGGGCGATGATCGACCATCCGCGGCTGGACTTCTGCGGGTGCTCGGTGACGCTGCCGCACAAGGAGCACCTGGTGCGGTTTGCACGCGAGGAGGCGGGCGCGGGGGCGCAGCCGTGGGAGATCGACGAGGCGACGCGCGCGAGCGGGGCCGCGAACACGCTGGTGATCGGGCGGGATGAGCCTGGGCGGGCGGAGCGGTTTGGGGTGCTGAATACGGCTGCGCCGGCGGGCGCGGCGTGCCTGGTTGAGGAGCTGGGGACGCTCGCCGGGCGACGGGTGGGGCTGCTGGGCGCGGGGGGCGTGGCGAGATCGATCGCGTGCGGGCTGCTGAGCGCCGGGGCTGAGGTGGTGGTGTTCAACCGTACTGCGGGACGGGCGGAGCGGCTGGTTCAGGATCTTGCGGGCGCGGCGGGGGCGGGAGGGGGGACGGCACGGATTACTGTGGGCGGTGCGGGCGCAATCGGCGAGGCTGCGTGCCATGCGCTGGTGAACTGCACGCCGCTGGGGATGCGCGGCGGCCCGGCGCCGAAGGATTCGCCGCTCACCATCGACCAGATGGCCCGCGCCGCCGGCGGGGCGGTCCGGCCGGTGATCATGGACACTGTCTACAACCCGCTGCGGACGCCGCTGCTCGAGCAGGCCGGGAGTGCAGGTCTGAAGACGATCGACGGCCTGGCGATGTTTGTGCGCCAAGCGGCGCTGCAGTTCGAGGCTTGGACCGGCAAGGCCGCTCCCATGTCGCTCTTTGATCGGGTGGCACGCGAGGCGGTTTCCGGGGAGGATGGGCCGTGATGGAGCCGCTGTCGCAGCCCGAGGCGCCGCTGCACCCTGCCAGGAGGCCGGTGTTGTACCCGGATCGCTACGCGTGGTACGTGCTGGCCTCTTCGATTGACATCATGATGACGGTGACGGTGCTCGTGCACCTGGGGTTCGGCGAGGTGAACACGTTCGCGAGGTGGTCGATCGATCGGTTCGGCACCTGGGGCCTGATCGGGCTGAAGTTTGCCAGCGTGATCGTGGTGGTGTTCATCTGCGAGTTTGTCGGGCGGAGGCACCCTCGCCTTGGCGGGCGCATCGCAACGCTGGCGATCGCGCTGTCGCTGTTTCCGGTGCTGGCCGCGATCGTGCAGATTCTGTTCCTGCTGATGGGCGGATCGTTCGAGGGGTGGGAGAAGTCTCCGCATGGTTGAGGACGGCCGAGGACCGGGCGCGCTCACTCCACGGCGATCCCGCTCACCCGCAGCAGCGTCTTGAAACCCTCGCCGAAGACAAAGTTGTGCTCGGGGAACGCCTCGCCGGTGGCGCCCGCGCCGCCCATGTTGTTGTCGAGGTGGCTGAACAGCAGCTCGATGACGCCGATTGGTTCGAATCCGCGCTGGGGGTGGGCGTGGTCAAAGAGCTCGACGGTGCCGGTGGTGGCCGCGCCGGCGTTGTCCATCCCCTGGATGGTCGCGGTGTAGCGGAGGGTCATGCCGGGCCCTGCGTCACGCGAGAGTTCGGCGCGGCCGATCTTGGCGAGGATGACCTTTTCTTTGAAGTCGCCGGCGTGGCCGACGAGGATCCCCGCGGCCTGGGCCATCCCCTCGATGATGAGCGACATGGGCATGACCGGGAGGGCGGGGAGCGGCCCCGTGCTGTCTCCGGGGACGGGCGCCCTGGCCGCGAAATGATCGTGGAGATGCTCCTCCGCCAGGCTGATGTTCTTGATGGCCACCAGCCGCTTTCCGCGGTCGAGCTCGACGATCCGATCGATCCACATCCAGCGCATGGCAGGCCCCGGGTCCGAGTTCTCAGGCAACGTGGGCGAGCGGGCCCGGTCTCCCCGCCCCTCTCTCCCGTTACCCCAGTTTCTTCTCGACGAAGTTCACCAGCGTCTCCACGGTGAAAAGCTCGCCCACCTTGGAGACCTGGGGATCCTTCAAGAACGCGGCGAAGTCCACGTGGGGCAGGCGCTGCTTCAGGACCGTGAGGCCCTCCGGCGTCACCTTCCCATCGCGCACATACCGCGGATCCTGCGCGACGTTCTCGGGGAACAACTCCCCCTGGGCGATCTTGAACCCGAACGCCTGCTCGAGCTTGAACACGATGGCCAGGAAGTCGATCGACTCGGCGCCCAGATCCTTCACCAGCGACGATTGCGGTGTGACCTCGTCCTCATCGACCGCCAACTCGTCCATCAGAATGTCGCGGACCTTGGAGAAGATTTCGTCGCGTGTCATCCGTTTTTTCCAGCCCGGCGGCGCGCGTGGCCGCGGAGTCGTCGTGCCAACCTCACAAGGCGGACATCGTAGCGTGCTCTACGCGGCTCCGCCGAGCCGGAGAGGACGGAGAACGAGGCGACCGGAGACGGCCGTCGCCGGGGCGGACGGGGCCTCGGCGCTGCCCGCGCCATTTCCCGGTTGCGTCCAGGCGCTCACCACCGTGCCCTCGGCCTTGATCTCAAACTGATCGTCGCCCAGTTCCTTGTGGACCGTCACCTCGACGCGCAGCGCCTCGCCCGGACGCACGAACCGCCCGTACTTCAGCGCCCGCACCGCCCCGAGCACCAGCCGACGGCCGACGACCCGCGGCTCCAGCAGCCGGCGCGCGGCCTGGACGATCGCCTCGATCATCAGCACCCCGGGCAGGACGGGGAACGAGGGGAAATGGTCCTGCAGGTACTCCTCGGCGGACGACACCTGCTTGATGGTCACGATGTGGCGATCCGATCGCTCCAGGACGGCATCGACGAGGTCGAAGTGCATTGGACGGGAGTGTAGGAGTTGGGGCGGATGACGGAGCGGCGAGCGCCGATACGATCCGCCATGCCCGTGGTCCACGACGAAGGCGTGTGCATCCGGCAGTGGGACTGGTCGGAGACGAGCCAGACGGTGTCCGTCTTCTGCCGCGATCTGGGGCTGGTCAAGGCCCTGGCGAAGGGAGCCAAGCGGCAGAAGGCGCCGTACTCCGGCGGGGTGGAGCTGCTGACCCGTGGGCACGCGGGGGTGATCGTTCGCCCCAACACCGAGCTGGCGCTCCTGACCGAATGGGACCTCCAAGAGACGTTTCCCGCGCTGCGCCGCTCCCTGGCGGCACACAACGCCGGCCTGTATATGGCGGACCTCGTGCAGCACTCGCTGCACGACCACGACCCGCACAGGGCGCTGTACGACTCGCTGATGGACAACCTGCGGGCGCTGAGCGACGACGGCTCGCGCGGCCTGGCCGTGCTGCGATTCCAATGGGCCACCCTGGCCGAGACCGGGTACAAGCCGTCGCTGCGGATCGATGTGTCGTCGGGGGCCGAGCTGGCCGAGGCCGGCGCGTACCGGTTCAGCGCGGCACTGGGCGGGCTGATGGCCGATAACACCGCGCCGGCTCCGGGTGACGCCACCGGGCGCACCCCGCCGGGCGTCAAGGGGGCGTGGCGTGTCCGGACCGAAACGGTGGCGGTGCTCCGCCTGGTCGAGCAGAACCGACCGGCGGCGGAGGGGCGGGCCCTGCCGCCGCAGGCCGTCGAGCGCGCCAACCGGCTGCTGGCGGTGTACCTGCGCCACGTTCTCGGACGCGAGCCGCGAACACTCCCCCTGCTCTTCGGCAGGCATCTTCCTCGGTAACCGGGGGAACGGGACGGATCGCGCTGGAATGACGCATGATTCCAGCCGATCGAATGTGAAGTCCTGCACACCCGCTCGACCAAGACGTCGGCGCTCATAGGCGAGGGAGCGGCCAGCATCCATGAACCCCGACGTGCTTGAAAGAGTGCTTGCCTGCGACACGCTGCCGACGCTGCCGGTCGTGGCCGCGCGGGTCATCGAGCTGACCAACGACAACAACGTCTCGATGAAGGCGCTGGCGGACACGATCACCAACGACCAGGGCCTGTCGGCGAAGGTGCTGCGGACGGTCAACTCGTCGTTCTACGGACTGCGGCGGCGCTGCTCGTCGATCAACCAGGCGATCGTGATGCTCGGGCTCTCGGCGGTGAAGACGCTGGCGCTGGGCTTCTCGCTGGTGACGGTGATCTCGGAGGTCGAATCGGAAGGGTTCGACCACGTGGGGTACTGGCGCAGGGCGCTCTACACCGGCATCGCGGCCAAGTGCATCGCCAGGGAGTCCCGGTCGGGGTTCGAGGAGGAGTGCTTCCTCGGGGGCCTGCTCCAGGACGTGGGGATGGTGGCGCTGCACCAGGCGATCGGCCGGCCGTACCTCGACCTCCTCGCGAAGACCGCCGGTGACCATCGGCAGTTGATCAGGCTCGAGCTCATGGAGCTGGAAGTGCAGCACCCCGACATCGGCGCGCTCCTGGCGCACAGGTGGACGCTTCCGGAGGAACTGGTGCTGCCGGTGAAGTACCACGAGCGCCCGACCGCGGCGCCGGTGAGCCACCTGAAGATCGTCCGCGCCGTCGGGCTGGGGAACATCGCCTCCGACGTGCTGACCACCGCCGACCCCACCGAGCACCTGCGTCGGTTCTATGCGCGGGCGGAGCAGTGGTTCAACCTGAGCAATACGCAGGCGGACGAGATCCTGCGGACCATCGCGAGCGCCACGCGCGAGGTCGCCGGGCTGCTGATGGTCGACACCGGGCCCTCGGCCAACGTGCAACAGGTGCTCGATCAGGCGCACGAGCGGCTGCTGGCCATGCCGATCCCGTCGGAGGTCCACGAAGAGGAGACGGAGCAGCGCGACGCCGACCCCACCGGCACCGACGACCTGACCGGCCTGCCCACTCGCCTGAGGTTCGACCAGACCATGATCGCCGCGTTCGAACAGGCCAAGGCCGGCGCCGGGCCGCTGAGCGTCGCGATCTTCGACATCGACGGGCTCGACACGATCAACGGCGCGTACGGGCGGGAAGCCGGCGACACGGTGATCATCAACGTGGCCCGGCGCATCAAGGAAGCCTTCCGCGGGACCAAGGCGATGGTCTGCTGCTACGAGGGCGGGCGATTCGGCGTGGCCATGCCGCGGACCGATCGCAACACCGCGCTCCGCGCGTCGGAGAAGGCCAGGAAACACATCGAGTCGCAGCCTGTGGACCTGATCGCCGGACGCAACGCGCCGCCGCGAATCCCGGTCACCGCCAGCGTCGGCGTGACCGCCGCCGCGTCGGACGCCATCGGGCGCTTCAGCGACGTCGCGGCATTCACCCGCGTGACCGAGCAGGCCGTCAAGGCCGCCAAGAGCGCAGGGAGAAACACGATGCGCGTGTACGCCCCTGCGGCGGCGGCCTAGCGAGGACCCGCCGCCCGGCCGCAATCGGTTCATCCGGCGGACCGGCCCGGGAGCAGCGTGCCAAGAGTGCGCGGCGTGAAGGGGAACGCCTCGAGAACGTCGCGAAGGTCCTTGATCGACACCGCGTTGATGCGGTCCAGCTCCTCCTCCAGCGTCGTGTAGCGCCCGAGGTACGTCCATTGACGCCCCAGGCGCTGCATGCGCCCCGCCGGACGTTCGCCACCGACCGTGACGGACGTGGCAAGCTTGGCGCGGATCCGGGCGAGATCGTCCTCCACGAGCGTGGCGCCGAGCTCGCGGAGCTGCCGCTGGATCGTTTCCTGCATCTCCGCCGCGCGCTCCGGGTCGCCGGAGCAGAACACCATGAAGTCGCCGGTCCCGTCCCGGGGGTCGAAGCCCGCCTCGGCCTCCTCGGCAAGCCCCGTTTCGATCAGGGCCCAGTGCAGACGGCTGTTGTCCGGCCCCCCCAGCACCTGGGCGAGCAGGCTCGCCGCGTAGCGTCGCTCGTCGGCGGAATCGGGGCCGGGTGTGATGATGATGGAATAGGCGCGGCTGACCTTCTCATCGCGGACTTCGAACGAACGGTCGCCGAAACTGAGCGTGCCGTGATCGCGGACCGCGCCGGTTCGTTCCCAGCGCCCGCAGAGATCCCCGAGCTGCGCAACGACCGTCGGGAAATCCAGTCGCCCCGACAGCGCGACAACGGTGTTGTCGGCGGAATAGCGGGCGCGGAAGTAGTCCCGCATCTGGCTGGCGGAGAGGGCGGTGATCGTCTCCTTCGTGCCCAGCACGCGGTGCGAGAGCGGATGGCTGCCGTAGTGCTCCTCCATGGCCCTCTCGTAGAGGACCCAGAAGGGGTTGTCCTCGTACATGGCGATCTCTTCGAGGATGACGCCCTTCTCGGTATCAAAGTCCGCCTCCCGGAGGGCAGGGCGGAGCATGTCGGACAGGATCTCGGCGGCGGGTGGGAGCGCCTCGGGCAGGACGGTGGCGTGGAAGCAGGTCATCTCGCCGCTTGTGTAGGCGTTGTTGCGGGCCCCGATACGGTCGAAGTCGCGATTGACCTGCTCGGCCGTGCGCCTCTGGGTCCCCTTGAACATCATGTGCTCGAGGAAGTGGCTGACGCCCATGGCGCGGGGGTCCTCGTCGCGGGCGCCGGTCTTGACGAAGAAGCCGATGGCCGCGGAATGTGCCGCGTTGTCGCACTCACCGATGACGGTCAGGCCATTGTCGAGCTGCGCATGGTTGAAGGCTACTGGCATGGCGGCAGTCTACGCCCGGCGCAGGGGCCGCACGAAATCGCGGCGGAAGGTTCAGCCAGGCGCAGCCGGACGCGGCTGAGATCGTGCACCACGTGATGGGTCCGGCTGTTCCAGGGCCGCCGGGAGACGTCCCGGACACGTGGCACGCGATTCGCATTCCGCCCCGCACCACTGTTTGTCTCCATTTCCCCATGAATGACGACCAGGAGTGACGCAGCCATGAGGACGTACCCGTGCCCACACGATGAGTTCCACCCGTTGGAAGGCCTTGAGGCTCGCTGCCTGATGAGCGGCGCCGATGTTCTGCCCTTCACGTTGTACTACCCCGAGGGGTACGCGCACGCCGCGATCAACGAGTTCGTTCCCATCACCAATACGAACGCGTCCGAGGTGCGGTACGAGGTGCTGGCACGGTACGAGGTCGGCGACAGAGACCATGTGCTGGCGTCGGGGGTCATCCCGGTGAACACCCGAGGCGGAATCACGATCAACTCGTCGGGCAACCCGGCCGGGATGCTCGTGCGCCCCGACACGCCGTACGCGCTGATCGTCCGCAGCAGCGCCCCGGTCGCCGCGACGCTCAGCCACTACGACTTCGGCACGGCGATCGGCGAGTCGTTCACCGACCACCTGGACGACGTCTGGACCTTCGGCGAGGGGTACAAGGACCACAACTGGACCCGTGATTTTGTCGTCTTCTACAACCCGACCGATGACAACGTCACGGTCACGCTCACGGCGTATACCGGCAACGGATCAACGATCCAGTTGACGAAGGATGTTGGCGCGCAGCGCCGAGGTGGATGGAACCTGGACGCAGAAGCCGGCGTCCCGGCCGGAGTCTTCGGCGTGCGCGTGCACGCCTCGGCCCCGATCGTGGCCGCGCTTTCCCATTACGAGATCGTCACGCAGCGCGGGTTCGGGACGCTCGGGACCGCCGGGGGCGGTGCGACGGCGGGGGTGGTGACCGCCATCGAGTTCGACGACACGATCGACGATCATGGCGGCGGTGGAGGCGGGGGAGGGGGATCCGACGATGGCACGCCGACCTACCCGGCCAACTCGTATCTCACCGTCCTGAACACGACCGCCCAGACCGCCACGGTCACGTTCACCTTCCTGGCCCGCGAGGACGGCGTTCCGCTGAGCAACAACGTGCGCACCATCACCGTCTTGCCGCAGTCCCGCGGCGGGGTGAGCATCCGCGACCTGGGCTTCCCGCTCGATGACCGCTTTGGCGTCGTCTACCGCGCCGACGTTCCCGTCACGGTCACCGCAGCGGTGTACGAGGGCCGAGACGCCACCGGCGAGGAGGCCGCCACAATCGCGGCCACAAGCTGGACCTTCGGAGAAGGGTTCATGAGCCGCTTGCGGGCCGGCACCGACGTCACCGAGGACATCTACCTGTTCAACCCGTCGGGCCAGACCGTCACGGTCACCGTGGATTTCCTGTTCTCGAACGGACAGGCCGTTCAAGTAACAAAGCCCCTCGACCGGCTGGAGATCGAGGACGTGAAGGCCCATGCCACCCAAGCTCTGCTGGACATGGGGCCGGACGTGTTTTATGGCGTTCGGGTAACGGCCTCATCCCCAATCGTCGCCTCGATGGAGCACTGGGATCATTCTCTGGGCGGCGGCTTCGCCACGCTCGGCATCGCAGGAGGGACGATCGTAAACTTGGGAGACATCCTCGTCGGCTGACACGAGGGACGATCGTTCGTTTCGTGACGAGGGACCAAGGACTCAACCCCGGTCGTTGGTCCCTCTTTTGCCATGTCACCTTCGCAGGCCGCCCCAAGCTGGACGAGAGGGGTGCCAGGCCACATTCGGGCGGGAAGATGGTGTGAATTTTGGCCACCAGTGGCCAGAAGTCGCCATTTCGTCAGTTGCGCACGCGGTTGTTTCGGGATCTCCACACCTACTCGGGGGAAATCATGTGTAGGCTACACCCTGTTAGGGTGTGTCGAATACGATGGCACGATATTCGCGGAGTGTTCAGCGTTCACCGGGTAGCGGCTCGCTGGCCATGAACTGCCGGTAGTTAGCAAGGTGGACGGAATTGGACCTCCTCTACGGTTCGCCTCAGTGCGTCGGGGCGAAACCGTCATGCAGCGCCCGGCAGGCCACAGCCGGGCGCTGTACTTTGCAGACCGCCGAGGAAACTGCCACGCCACGGCATCCCACCCGGACGAGCTGGGGGACGTTCTCCGGGGTAACACCGCCGATCGCCAAGTGAGGGCGCTCCCGGAGCACAGGGGTGGCCAGATACTCTGCCAGGTAGGCGGGGCCCGCAAGAACCGGCTTGTCCTTGGTGGAGGTCGGGAACATCGGACCGACGCCGCAGTAGTCCGCTCCGTCGGCGATAGCCGCGCGGGCCTGCTGGATGTTCGAGGTGGACACGCCGATGAGCATCGAGAATCCGGCGAGGCGTCGGGCGGCGAGGACGGGAAGGTCGTCCTGACCGAGGTGGACCCCATCGGCGCCCGAGGCCAGGGCGATGTCCGGGCGGTCGTTGATCACAACCATGACGCGCCGCCCGCCCCTCCCCGCGTTCCTCGCGGCCCGTGCGATCTCGACAAGCCGGCTCGCCCTTCGCAGGAGCTCGCCATCGGGGAGCGCCTTTTCGCGGAGCTGCACGCAATCGGCCCCGCCCTCGATGGCCTGCTCGCAGACCACCTGCCAGGAGTGGTGCGTGCAGAGCGCTTCGGTGACAAGAACACAAAGGCGCCACTGCGGGGCCGTGCCGGTCCCCAGCGCGAGCACGAGGCGCTTCTCGAGGTCGTAGGCCCGATACCGGAGGGATTCGATCTCCGAGGCGCTCCGGCGCGGCACCCCCGCGCCGGTGTCGATCTTCAGGCACTCCTCGATCGATCGAAGAGCCTCGGTCAGCCGTCTGGCCGCCGCCGCGGCGACGGCGGGAAGGCCGGGCCGGTCCATCTCAGCAGGAGTAGTGACCGAGGCGCCGACATCGCCGGGAGTATCGCGGGAGGCCAGAAGGAGGCCGGCATCGATGCCCGCGGAAGCGATCACCTCGCGAAGGTCGTGCCGAAGGGATTTCAGACCCGAGGTCAGCGGCTGATCGTCGAGGGCGAACCGGGCGACATCCTCAAGCATGCGGAGGGCCTCGCGGGCGCGGTTGGCGCTCGCGTCGATGATGCGGGCGGCGTGCACATCGGATGGTACGAGCAATTCCCCGCGGGCCAAGTCCGGACGGCGTCGCCCCACCGGCTCCCCTCTTGCGATTTGGCCCTTTGCCGTTTGCCATTTACCATGCCCGCATGGCGAGCAACACCGGGCCGGAACCGTGCGTCATGGTGATCTTCGGGGCCTCGGGCGACCTGACACACCGCAAGCTCATCCCTTCGCTCTACGACCTTGACGTCAAGGGGCTGCTCCCCGAGCGAATGACCGTCATCGGCGTGTCGCGGACGCCGATGACCGACCAGCAGTTCCGGGAGAAGATGCTCCCTTCGGTCCAGAAGTTCTCGACGCACTTTGAGCAGCCCCGCTGGGCGGCGTTCGCTTCGCGGCTGAACTACTTCGCGATGGATGGCGCCAAGCTCGACGCCTTCCCGGCCCTCGTCGAGCGAATCAACTCGCTGGCCCGACAGCAGGGGATCATGAAATCCTCCGGCGGGCCGAACATCCTCTTCTATCTCTCGGTCTCGCCGGAGCTGTACGAACCGATTGTCGGCAACGTCGGCGCGGCGGGCCTGGTGGCCGAGGGTAAACGCTGGTGCTCCATCGATCCGCACGAGACACCCTGGCAGCGCATCATCGTCGAGAAGCCCTTCGGGCGCGACGTGGCGTCCGCCGTGTCGCTCAACCGCGCCCTGGGCCGGGTCTTCGAGGAGGAAGCGATCTTCCGCATCGACCACTACCTCGGCAAGGAGCTGGTCCAGAACATCCTGGTGATGCGGTTCGCCAACTCCATCTTCGAGCCGATCTGGAACCGCATGTACGTGGACCACGTGCAGGTGACGGCCGCCGAGACCGTGGGCGTGGGCAGCCGCGCCGCCAACTTCTACGACACCGCCGGCGCCCTCCGCGACATGGTTCAGTCGCACCTGCTGCAGGTGCTCGCCATGGTGGCCATCGAGCCCCCGTCTTCCTACGAAGGCGCGGCGATCATGCGCGAGAAGATCAGGCTCTTCACCTGCGCCCGCCCGGTGCCGCCGGCCGATATCCCGCGGTGGGGCGCCCTGGGTCGCTACGGAGCCGACGACGCCGCCGGCGAGCCGGCCTACGAGAGCGAGAAGGGCGTGGACCCCTCCCGCCGGACCGAAACCTACGCCGCCATGCGCGTGGAGTTCGACAACTGGCGTTGGTCCGGCGTGCCGTTCTACCTCCGGAGCGGCAAGAAGATGGCGGTCAAGCTCACCGAGGTCGTGGTGATGTTCCGCTCCCCCCCCACCAACCTGTTCGCCTCGCTCGACCCCGCCGCCGCCCAGCGCCCACCGAACCGGCTCATCATCAACATTGCGCCGCGCGAGGGAATCAGCCTGCGCGTGGAGGGCAAGGTGCCGGGGTCCGGACTCAAGATCGACTCGGCCAAGCTCGACCTGGATTACCACGAGCGATTCGGGGGCGAGGTTACCGAGGCCTACGGGCCGCTCATCCTGGACGCCATCCGCGGTGATCGAACACTCTTCAAGCACCGCGACGAGGTCGAATCCGGCTGGCGGATCTGCCAGCCCTTCCTGGATAGCCCAGACCTCCGCCGCTCCATCGAGAGCTACCCACCCGGATCCTGGGGCCCGCGCACGGGAAACGAACTGCTTCGACGCGACGGCAGGGCATGGCACGAGCCGCAGGCCGGAGAGGTTCGATAAGGCGATCCCGGTTGCTTCTCCGGGCCATCCCGCCGAAAGGGGCTTGTCAGCAACAGCTTTATCGGGCAAACTGTTACGGAGGCGCGGCGGCGCCGAGTGCGTCCGCCGTGCACCCTGACGCACCCCGCTCCCATCCACCGGAGAAGAACCCCATGTATCACGCTTGGTCGAAGGCGCCGGCACGCCGTGCGCGTGCCGCGGGCATCGTTCTCGTCGCCGGGCTTGCGGTCTCGTTCCTGGCGGCGCCGGCGGCCCAGGCCCAGGTGCAATGGCGGACGGGCCCTGGCGCCCCGCCGATCCGCCAACCCAAGGCCGCGCTCGCCAAGCTCCTCACCGACCTGGGCGGCCGCCAAGATCGGCGGCGCGTCGTCGCGCATTTTGACGGCCCCCTCACCAGCGCCCAGAAGACCACGTTCGAAGCCCTAGGACTCCGGCTGATGGACTACGTCGGGAGCAACGCCTACTTCGCCAGCATCAACGACCGTGCCGATGTCGACGCTCTTGCGGCCAGCGGCCCGCTCCTCACAGTCGAGCCCATTCTCGACGTGTGGAAGCTCCAGCCCGACCTCGCCGCCGGCATCATCGGGGCCTGGACCCTCGTCGACAAGCCCGGGGACCTGGATCTGCCGCAGGGCAGCCAGGTGTCGCGCCAGCAGCTCGAGAAGCTCGGCCTGGACCCGATGGTCGCCGTCAGCGTCGTCCTGCACAAGAACGCCACGGCCGAGCAGATGCGCCCCACCATCCTCGCCCTCGGTGGGCGCATCTACTACGACTACCAGACCATCCGCGCCATGGACATCGCGCTCCCGCTCTCGGCGGTCTACACGCTGGTCTCCGACGACGCCGTGCGGTACATCGAGCCGGCTTTTCCGGCCTTGACCATCTGCAACGACTCCAATCGCCAGCTCACCGGCGTCAACACCGTCAACCAGGCCCCCTACAACCTCAACGGCGCCGGGATCGACGTCCTGGTGTACGACGGCGGCAACATCTTCAACCACGTGGGCCTGACCGGACGCGTGATCCAGGGCAACTCGACCGGCTTCATCGACCACGCCACGCACGTCGCCGGCACGATCGGCGGCACCGGCGCGGGCGAAGCCGGCAACCCGCACCGCGGCATGGCCACGGGCGTCGCCCATTTTATCTCCTACGGCATCACGGGCTTCAACCAGGAGTTCTTCCGCAACATGCCCGGCGGCACCGAGGCGGATTACCTCGCCGCCATCAACCAGGGCGCCGACGTCGCCAACAACTCCGTGGGCTCCAACATCGAGTCCAACGGCTGGCCGTGCGCCTTCCAGGGCGACTACGGCGTGTTCAACGAGATGCTCGATTCGCTCATCCGCGGCGAGCGCAACGGCCAGAACGGCGTGCCCTTCCGCACCATCTGGGCCGCCGGCAACGAGCGCCAGGGCACGCGCTGCAACGTCGAGCCCAACGGCGGCGCCCAGGGGTTCTACAGCATTGCCCCGCCTCAGGCCGGCAAGAACCAGGTGTGCGTCGGGGCGGTAGATTCCGACACCGACCTGGTGACGGGCTTCTCGAGCTGGGGGCCCACCGACGACGGGAGGCTGAAACCGGATTTCTGCGCCCCGGGTTGTCAGCACGGCGGCGACCTCGGCGTCACTTCCAGCGTCGGCACCAACGGCTATGCATCCTTCTGCGGCACCTCGATGGCCAGCCCCACCACCACCGGGATCGCCGCGCTGTTCCTGCAGGACTGGCGCCAGATCTACAGCGGCCAGCCCGATCCACTCAACTCGACCATCAAGGCCGCGTTCGCTCAGACGGCCGTTGATCTGGACGATGCGGGACCCGATTACAGGACCGGTTTCGGCTCCATCCGAGCCCCGGCCATCATCGACCTCCTCCGCGCCGGCAACGTCATCGAGAACCAGGTCGGCCAGGGCGAGACCTACACGTTCGTCGTCGTCGTCTCCCCCACCGACACGCAGTTGAAGGTCACCATCGTCTGGGACGACTACCACGGCGTCGCCAACGTCAACCCCAACCTCGTCAACGACCTTGACCTTGTCGTACACGACCCCAGCGGCCAGCGCCGCTACCCCTGGACGCTTAACCCCCTCAGCCCCGATACCCCCGCCATCCAGACCCAGGAAGACCACCTCAACAACATCGAGCAGGTCTTCGTCGCCAATCCCCAGCCCGGCGGGTGGCTGGTCGAGGTCCGCGGCACGACCGTTCCCCAAGGCCCGCAGCGCTTCTCCGCCGCCGCCTCGCCCCTGCTCATCAACTGCTCCGACGCGGGCTCCGCGACCATTGAACGCGATCGCTACAGCTGCGGGCCCACGACGGCGACCCTGCGGGTCATCGATTGCGGCCTGAACTCCAGCAACTCGGTGGTCGACACCGTCAACGTCCTGGTGACGTCTACTTCCGATCCCGCCGGCGAGGTCGTGGCGCTCACCGAGACCTCCCCCGAGGCCGCGGCGTTCCTGGGCACCGTTTCGCTCTCCAGCGTCGCCGGACCCGGCATCGTCCGCGTCTCCGGCGGCGACACGCTCACGCTGACGTACATCGACGCCGACAACGGCGCCGGCGGCACCAACGTCCCCGTGATCGACACCGCCGCGATCGACTGCACCGGCCCGATCATCTCCAACGTCGTCATCAGCAATGTTCGCCCGCATCAGGCCACGGTCAGCTTCACGACCAGCGAGCCGGCCGTGGGCTCCGTTCGTTTCGGCCAGTCGTGCTCGGCGCTCGCCGGCACGGCCACCGAGGACGCTTTCCGCACCAGCCACGCGCTCGACATCACCGGGCTGCAGCAGAACTCTCCGTACGTCCTGGCCATCGACGCCCGGGACGACGCGGACAACACGTCGACCGCGAACAACGGCGGGCTCTGCT
>JBGPJM010000107.1:0-15674 GCA_041485385.1 Phycisphaerae bacterium
GCCCTGGCTGTGCGCCTCGATGGCGCCGCCGTGCAGCTCCACCAGCCGATGCGCCAGGGACAGGCCGATGCCCAGCCCGCCCGACGAGCGGGCCAGCGAGCGATCGGCCTGCGTGAACAGGTCGAAGATGCGCGGCAGGAGCTCGTTGTCGATCCCCACCCCGTTGTCGCGCACCCGCACCAGCGCGTGGTTCTGGTGGTGCTCGCAGCCCACCTCGATACGCCCGCCGTCGGGCGTGTATTTCGCGGCGTTGTTGAGCAGGTTGACAAGGACCTCCTCCGTCCGCGTGGCGTCGGCATTCACCCACACGGGTTCCGGACTCAGGTTCAGCGTGAGCGCGTGCCCGCGCTGCTCGATGAACGGCTGGACGGTCTCGACGGCCTGGCGCACGACCTGGTTCATGTCCAAGGCTTGCAGGTTCAGCCGGATGCGCCCGGAGGCGATGCGCGAGACTTCCAGGAGGTCGCTGACCAGCTTCGTGAGGTTGGCCACCTGCCGCTCGATGATCTCGCGGGCCTGCCGCTGGATGGGGTTCTCGCCGCCGCGCTCGTGAACTCTCAGCAGGTGGACGGCGGCGCGGATGGGGGCCAGCGGGTTGCGCAGCTCGTGGCTGAGCATGGCCAGGAACTCGTCCTTGCGGAGGGACTGCTCGGCGAGGGCCTCGGACTGCTTGATGATCTGCTTCTCCATCCGGCTGCGCTCGCTGATGTCTCGCACGTTGCACTGCGCCACGAGCCTGTGGTCCTCGTGGTAGACGTTGGCGACGAACTCGACCTCGACGACCTCACCGCTCCGGTTCTGCACCGGCAGGTGGTCGTGGCGAAGGTACTTGGTGCGCTGCAGCTCGCGGAAGGCTTCCTTGTTCTCCTCGATGTCCTTGAACATGCCGATCTCGTAGAGCTCCTTGCCCAGCAGCTCGCTCGGCTCCAGGCCGGCCAGACCGGCCATAAAGGCGTTGGCGTCGATGATCTTGCCGGTATGGGCATCGAGGATGAGGATGCCGTCCTTGGCGGTCTGGAAGAGCCGCCGGTAGCGGACCTCCGAGTCGTGCAGGGCCCGCTCGGCGGTGCTGCGCTCGGTAATGTCCTCGATGGCCAGCAGGATCAGCTCGGAATGATTACCCGGCCTGCGGACGCGCCGGGCGTTGAGCAGCATGATCTTCTTGCCAACCCCGCCCCCCACGCCCAGGCCCTCGAACTCGTGCTCGACCTCGAAGTCGTTGAAGGCGTGGTTCCGGGGCAGGACGTCTTCGAGGAGTTTGCGCAGCCTCGGAATGTTCCACTGGCCGTTGCCCAGTTCGTAAACGAAGCGGCCCTCGGTCGCGTCCTTCTCGATGCGGAAGGTCTCGTAGAACGAGCGATTGGCCGAGACGACGCGCAGGGCCTTGTCGAGCACCAGGAACGGCTCGCGCTGCGTGGCGAGGATGTTCTCCGCGTAGTCCAGCGCATCCTGCACCAGCTTCTCTTGCCGCACGCGCTCGGTGATGTCGCGGAAGACCAGCACCACGCCGCCCACGTTCCCCTTCTCATCGCGGACGGGGGCGGCGCTGTCGTCGATGGGCCGCTCGGTGCCGTCGCGGGCGATCAATAGCGCGTGGTTGGCCAGGCCGACGATCACGCCCTCGCGCAGGGCCCGCAGCGCGGGGTTCTCGACGGCGGCCCGGGTGTCCGCGTTGACGACGTTGAAGACCTGCTCGAGCGGGACGCTGACCGCCTGCTCCTGCGTCCAGCCCGTGAGCGCCTGGGCCACAAGGTTCAGGAACGTGACGCGCCCGTGCGCGTCGGTGGTGATGACCCCGTCGCCGATGCTCGAAAGCGTGACGCGCAGCCACTCGGCCGAGCCAGCCAGCCCCGGCACGCCGTGCCCCCCCACTCCTCCCGGGGTCGCCCCCGCGCGCCGCGCGTCATCGCCCTCTCTTGGTGGGTCTTTCGTTGCCATCGCGCACCACTTCGTCGCGGTCCGACTCCGGAGGTCCAGCAAGCCCGTCGCGCATCCCCCTCCGCCGTGCCCGCGGCATCGCGATCAAGGGCGCCGCACGGCGTATCCGTCTCCGACCTTAATGGTAGCGTCTTCGCCGTGCATCCCACCCCCGTTCCCCTGCCGGCGCGGAGTTCTGCACGATATAGGGCGATGTGCTACCCCCGCCGACCCCGCATGCCCCCCCGGGCACGCCGGAGGTCCATTGAACGCTCCGCCGACAGCGTGGTGGAACAGGAAGATCCGTTCCAACGCACCGGCCCTTAGCTAGTCCTTGGTCGTTCCCACTCAGACCTGAGTCCTCGGCCCTCAGTCCCTTCCTGTCAGCCCAAGGGCTTCACCCCCGCGCCAACCAGCAGCTCGCACGGCCCGACGAACCCCTCCCGCTCCTGGAACCGCTTGAGCTCTCGACCGACCTCAGCCCATGCCCCCTCGCGCCCCGATTTGTCCAGCTTCGCCAGCATCTGGTGCAGCGCACCGTACGACTCCTTCTCGAGCCGCACGCATTCCTCCGCCGTCTCCAGCCGCAGCGGCGCGCCCACCCTCTCGACCCTGACCTCCTCGAACCCCGCCTCGCCCAGCGCCCGCTCCAGCACGCCCGGCCCGCCCAGGCTGAACGGCCCCGGCTGCCCCGGCAGCGGCGACCCCAGCCCCGCCCGCTTCCGGATGATCGACACCGGCAGCGAGAAGAACCCGTTCGCCTCGGCCTCGGCGAACACGATCGCCGCCATCTGTCCCCCTGGCTTCAGCACCCGCCGCATCCCCTCCAGAGCTCCCTTCAGGTTCGGCAGGTACATCAGCCCCAGCCGGCATATCACCGAGTCGAAACTCCCCTCCGGCAGATCCAGCGCTTCCGCGTCCGCCTCCCGCGTCTGCACGTTCGCCAGCCCCATCTTCCGCGCCTCCTGGGCGCAGTACCGCAGGATGTTCGGCGAGATATCCGTCGCGACCACCGCCCCGGTCGGCCCCACGCGCCGCGCGGCCGCCACCGTCTGCTCCCCCGCGCCCGCGGCGACATCCAGCACATGCGCCCCCGGCCCCACCCCCGCCATGTCCAGCATCGTCTTCGTGGCCGGCCCCAGCCACTCGTGCAGCACCGGCCCCCAGCGATGCCACGCGTCGGCCGCCGTTTGCCACTGCTCACGCGTTGTCTGTTTGTACGCGACCGGATCGAACACCGCCGGAGTGGTGGTCATGGCCGTTCTCCCTGGCTTCCCATGCTCAGATTACCACGCCGGAGCCCGGGTGGCCCGGCTCTCCGAGCCGGGCGTGTCGGTCCGCGCCGCCGAAGACCCGGCTCGGAGAGCCGGGCCACCCGCTGCTAGCTAGACCCGCTCGTCGCCCCGCCGACGGATGAGCCTCAACAGCCCGTCGAGGATTGTGAGCGGATGCGGCGGACACCCCGGGATGAATAGATCGACCGGCAACATGCCGCCGACGCCGTCGTGGACCTCCGGGTGGCCGGCGTACGGGCCGCCGGAGATCGCGCACGCGCCCACAGCGATGACGATCTTCGGCGCCGGCACCGCTTCGTACGTCTTCTGGAGCGCCATTCGCATGTTCTCCGGGATGGCGCCGGTGACCAGGAGCCCGTCGGCGTGGCGCGGCGACGCCACGAACTGGATCCCGAACCGCCCCAGGTCCCAGCCCACCGTGTTCAGCACATTGGTGTCCATCTCGCAGCCGTTGCACCCGCCCGCGGCGACCTGCCGGAGCTTGAGCGAGCGCCCGAAGATCCTGAACAAATCGTCCCTCAGACCGTCCGCCAGACGCAGCTCGTCGTCGTTCATCACCAGGTCCTCCCGTTGGAGGACTGCCAGCCGGTAGTCCTTCGAGAACGAGATCGCCTGCTCGGGGCAGGCCCGCACGCAATCCGTGCAGAACAGGCACCGCCCCAGGTCGATGACGGCTTTCCCGTTGACCGTGATCGCCTGAGTCGGGCAGGCCGATTCGCACGCGGAGCATCCCTCTTTGCACTTCGACCGATCGATCGCCGGCTTGCCTCGGAATCGGTCCGGCAGCTCCGGCGGCGGCCCGTCCGGGAACCGCATCGTGCGATGGCCCTGCTGCATCCTCGCCCAGATGACACCGATCATGAGTTGGGTTCTCCGTTGTTGACCTGCATGATCGTGTCCATGGTCGCGGAATCAGAGATCGACGCCGCAGTACGAGAGGTTGAAGCTCTTGTTGCACAGGGGAAAATCCGAGATCTCCTGACCGCGCATCGCCAGGGCCAGGCCGAACCAGTTGTGGAACGACGCGTCGACCACCTTGTACCGCGCGAACGTGCCGCGGTCGTCGGTGATCGCGACATGGCAGACCTCGCCCCGCCACCCCTCGACGAGCGAGACAGCGATGTGGCGGGGCTTCAACGGGGCGACCTCCGCCATGACGGGCCCGCCGGGCAGGTCGCCCAGCTCCTCGCGGATGAACCGGATCGAGTTCTGGATCTCCAGCCACCGCACGTACGCCCGGGCGAAGACGTCCCCGGTGTCCCAGGTGCACACCGGGATATGGCTGTACCGGAAGACGCCCTTGGGGAAGTCGGCGCGGACGTCGCGCTCCAGGCCGCAGGCGCGCGCGGCCGGCCCGACCAGCCCGATCTCGACCGCCGTCGCCTGCCCGATGTGGCCGGTGTCCTCGAAGCGAGCCATCACCGACGATGATTCCCACAGGAGGTTGACGGCGCCGGCGGTGTCGGCCGCGGCGGCCTCCAGCCGCTTCAGAAGCTCGGCTTTTCGGTCGTCCTCGATGTCGAAGAGAACGCCGCCGGGCCGGACCAGGTCGCGCCCGAAGCGGTTGCCGCACAACATCGCCGTCATGTTCAGGTAGTCGCCCCGGAGGCGCCCGCAGTACGCCGCGGTCGGCAGGAACCCGACGTCGCCCGCGAGCGCGCCCAGGTCGCCCGAATGGTTGGCCAGGCGTTCGAGCTCGAGCGCGATCCCGCGTATGAACTGGGCTTTCGCGGGGGCATGGATCCCCGCCAGCCCCTCCACGATGTGGCAGTAGGCCACGGCGTGCCCGATCGTGGTGTCGCCGGCGAGCGTCTCCATGTAATGCGGCGTCCGCGGGCCCGGCCCCCCGACCAGGCGCCGCTCGGCCCCGCGGTGCTGGTACCCCAGCGAGATCTCCAGGTGGAAGACCTTCTCCCCGTGGCACTGGAAGCGGAAGTGACCCGGCTCGATGATCCCCGCGTGCACCGGGCCGACCGCCACCTCGTGCACCTCGTCGCCCTCCACGCGGTAGTAGTCCATGACGCCGACCGTGGGCGGCTCCGGCGCCGGCGCACCCGGCTCATGCCTGTAGGGCGGGTGGAACCGGACCGGCTTGAGCCACGGGTGGCCCCTGGGAATGCAGGCATACTGCTCGGCGATCTCTCGCTCGAACAGGTGCGCCTGCGTGCAATCGGGCGTGAGGGATTCGAAGGAGCCGTCCGACGCACGCGTCCGCACGAGAAGCAGCGAGGCGGTGGCCTCGTCGCTGAGCACCGCGTACAAGTCGAGCGGCGCCCGCGGGGAGCCCCCGTCGCCGTGCCCGAAGAGCGCCGCGACCCGCTTCCCGGCCCGCACGCCCTCGATCACGTACTCGCGGAATTCGCTGGGCGACAGCACCGGCACGGCGTCCAGCGGGATGGCCTCGGCATTCTCGACGGCGCAGGGAGCGGTCATCGTCACGGCGCACCTCCGACGTAGCGGGCGGCTTCGGACACCAGCCTGCTGATGGGCGCCGGCATCAGCACGCCCATGATCAGCGACGCGGCCAGCAGCACCACCGACGGCAGCGTCGTCAGTGGGCCGTCCCTGAACTCCGTCCGGCGCGTCCCCGGCGCCGGCACGCCCTGGACAACCGCCAGCACCGTTGTTCCCATCCCGATGAAGATCACCAGCAGGAACAGCAGCATGCCCGCGGCCACCGCGAACCGCCCCTGCCCGAACGCCGCGTTCAGGATCGTGAACTCGCTCACGAACGGGCCGAACGGCGGTGACCCCGTCACGGCGATGAAACCGGCCAGCAGCAGCGCGCCCGACCACGGCGCCACCCGCAAGGCCCCGCGGACCTCGCCCGTGAGCTTGCTGCCGTAAATCCTGTGGATGTTGCCGGCGGAGAGGAACATCACCCCTTTGACAATCCCGTTGTTGAGCATGTGAAGCAGAGCTCCGAACACCCCCAGGCCGCCCAGGCCCAGCCCCAGGACCAGGATCCCCATGTGCTCGACGCTGGAGTACGCCAGCATGCGCTTGAAGTCGCGCTGCCTGACCATGAAGACGCCCGCCACCGCCATCGAGAGCAGCCCCAGGATCACCAGGATGCGCCCGGCGAAGGCCGCCTCCCCCGCCGCCGCCATCAGCCGGTACACACGGACCAGCGCCAGGAACGCGCAGCTGGTCATGCCGCCGGCCAGGAGCGACCCCACCAGCCCCGGCGCCTCGCCGTACGCGTCGGGCTTCCAGGTGTGCATCGGCGCCAGGCCCATCTTCGTACCGTAGCCCACCGTCAGCAGGACGAACGCCGCGTGCAACCACGGCTTGGAGAACCCGCCCGCGTTGCGCACTAGGTCGTCGAACAGCAGCGACGGCGCCCCGCCGGCGTGCGCGGCGGCATACCCGAGGAACAACGACCCCAGGAGCGCCAGCGCGATGCCGACCGACCCCACCATGAGGTACTTCCACGTGGCCTCGAGGGACCGCGCGTTGCGGTTGAAGTAGAGCAGGGGCGCGCTGGCGAGCGTCGTCGCCTCGACCGCCACCCACATCAGGCCCAGGTGCTGCGTCCAGGTGATGAACGTCATCATCCCCAGGAACATCAAGAGCGCCGCGCAGAAGATGCGGTTGGGCCGGCTCGTGCGGGCGCGGAGGTAGCCGATCGCGTACACGGAGCATGCGCCGAACAGCACGCTGATCAGCCCGAGCACCAGCCGCCCGGGCGGATCCAGGGCCAGCCATTGATCCGGCGCCGGGTTGGGCGTGGTCAGGGCCAGGGCGCTCGCCGCGAGATGAACCGCGCCGGCGACGACGAGCCACACCGGCCTGGTGCGGTCCGCCGGCCAGAAGAACGCGACGACCGCGAGCAGGATCGGCGGCACGATGGAGAGCAGCGCAAAGACCATGGTCAATCCTTCAGGGCCGACAGGTGCTCCGTGCTGATCGATGTGAACTCACGGCTGATGTGGTTGATGATGATGCCCATGACGAAGATCGCGACGAACAGGTCCAGCAGCACGCCCACCTCCACCAGGAACGGCGTCGCCCGCAGGAGGAGCACACCGAAGATGTAGATCCCGTTCTCCAGGACCAGGTATCCCAGCACCTGCGTGATCGCCTTCATCCGCGTGGTCAGCAGCAGGAAGCCGGTCAGGACCGTCGAGAACGAGGCGGCCACGAACATCTGCCCCGACCCGCCCTCGACCTCCAGGAGCGGCAGGCGCGTGGAGACGTAGATCGACCCCACCGTGGCGATGAGGCCCAGGAGGAGCGAGGCCCTGAAGCCCACGATTGGCTCGATCTCCCTGCGGATGGGCAGGTCGGCCAGCGCCCGCAGCAGCATCCGCGGGATGGCCACGCCCTTGAGCACGAGCGCGCCGACGCTCACGACCAGCTCGCGCACCCCCAGGCCGCCGTGGAGCAGCCCCGGCAGCAGGCTCAGAATCACCCCCTGGGCCGCCACCGTGTAGATGATGGTCCGCAGACGGCTGGAGCTCAGCACGAGCAGGTTGACCGCGAGGACGATCACGAGCACGGCGTCGGCGGTGGATTGCATGGTCACCTCATCAGGAGCAGGACGAATCCGAGACCGGTCAGCGCCCCCGCGCCGATCAGCAGGTTTGGCACATAGGTCAGCCGGAGCCGGGCCATCCCCGACTCGACGACCCCCACCAGGGCCGCAAACAGGACCATCGCCAGGACAAACGCGCCCCAGTCCAAGAGGGGGTTGCCCGTCGACACGGGCGCCGCCAGCCGCACGACGACGGCGCCGAACAGGAAGAGCTTGACAGCCGCACCGTACTCGATGATCCCGAGCGCAGGCCCGCTGTGGTCCAGCACCATGACCTCGTGGATCATGGTCAGCTCCAGGTGGGTGTTGGGGTCGTCGAAGGGGATCCGGCAGTTCTCCGCCAGCGCCACGACGAACAGCCCGACCACGAGCATGACCATCGTCGGCGCCGCGGCGATCCAGCCGTCGACGACCTTCGGCCCCAGGAGGCCCGAGAGCTCGAGCGAGCCCGTGATCCGGGCCAGGGCCAGCAGCCCCAGGAAGACGGCCGGCTCCGACAGGCACGAGAAGGTGATCTCGCGCGCCGCCCCCATCCCCTCGAACGCCGAGCCGGTGTCCAGCGCCGCCGCGACCGTGAAGAACCGCCCCAGCGCCAAGAGGTAGGCGAACAGGACGAAATCGCCGGCGAAGCGCACGGGGGCCGCCCGCTCCCCCAGCGGCAACAGCAGGCTCGCCGCCAGGGTCGCCACCAACGTCACCACCGGCCCGGCCAGGAACATCCAACTCGTGGTGCGGCTGAGCACCATCTGCTTGCGGAGGAGCTTTAGCAGGTCGAAGTACGGCTGGAGCACCGGCGCGCCGACCCGCCCGCCGAAGAACGCCTTGGTCTTGATGATCACCCCGAGCAGCAGCGGCGGCATCAGCAGCAGCACGAGAAAGTGAAGGGTCAGATCGATCATCGCTGTCGCACTCCGACGGAGGGCACCGGACTACACCAGCAGCAGGAGAACCAGCACAACAAGGAGAATGTAGAGCATGTACACCTGGACCTTGCCGCGCTGGAGCCGCCGCAGACTCATGACCAGCCGCGTCGCGCGCCGAACGGCGGGGAGGATCGCCCGGTCCAGCACCGGGTCCGGCACCCGCGTGCGAAGCGACGCCGTCCGCGGGAAGGCCCCGCTGATCGGCGTGGCCCGCCGACGGGGGGCCAGGACCCAGACCAGCAGCCCGATGGCCGTCTGGGCCAGCGACGACTCGCCGTACTGCATGCGGGACGATGGGCGCGCATACCCGCAATCCCACGTCCCCGGACGCGCCCCGCGCGCGGCGCCGCCCCACCACCGGAGGACCAGCGTCGCGCCGGCCGCGCCGCCCAGGACGATCGCCGACAGGGCGCCGATCGCGCTCAGCGGGGCCAGCAGCCCCGAACCGAGAGCATCGGCCGACGCTCCGCCGCCGGCGAGCGCCACCGCCCGCCCCAGGAGCCGCACAGCGGCCAGCGGCATTAACCCGATGGCCACACAGGCGGCGCCGAGCACGAGCCCCGGCGCCAACATGGCCGCGGGCGCCTCGTGCGCTCGCGGCGCGGCCTCCGAGCGCCCCGACCCGAGGAAGACCGTGCCGAACAGGCGCGCGAACGCCACCACCGCCAGCGCGCCCGTCAGCGCCAGGACGACAACCGCCGCCGCGAACCCGCCGTTGAACCCGCCGACCGCCCCCCCGAGTCCCGCCCCCCCAAGCCCCGCCCCACCCGCCCTGCTCAGCAGGCCCCGGTAGATCAGCCACTCGCTGACAAAGCCATTGAGCGGCGGCATCGCACCGATGGCGGCGCACCCGACGCACGCCAGCGCCGCGGTCCACGGCATCGTGTGCGCCAGACCGCCCAGGGACTCCATCCGGCGCGTGCCCGTCGCGTGCAGCACGCTCCCGGCCACGAGGAAGAGCAGCGACTTGAAGAGCGCGTGGTTCCACACGTGAAGGAACACGCCCGCCAGCGCCAGGCCCGTCAGCACCGGGTCGCCCGCCGCCCGGCCCAGGAGCGCCGCCCCGAGCCCCAGCGTGATCACCCCGATGTTCTCGATGCTGCTGTACGCCAGCAGGCGCTTGTAGTCGTGCTGCCCGATCGCCAGCGCGATCCCCAGCACCGCCGAGCCGGCCCCCAGCGAGAGCAACAGCCACCCCCACCAGGCCGTGATCTCGGGCAGCATCCAGCCGACGCGGACCAGCCCGTACACCCCCATCTTCAGCATGACGCCGGACAGCACCGCCGAGACGTGGCTCGGGGCGTTGGCGTGCGCCCCGGGCAGCCAGACGTGCAGCGGCATTACGCCGGCCTTCACCCCGAACCCGACGAGGGCCAGCAGGAAGATCCCCGTCGCCAGCGACCCGGACAGGCCGGCCACCTCGAGCGGCGCAAGGTCAAACCGCCCCGACGCCCGCCGCACCAGCGCGAACATCGCGATGAGCGCCAGCGTGCCGACGTGCGTGGCCACCAGGTACACCCACGCGGCACGACGGACCTCCGGCTTGCCGTCCTCCGCCGCGACGGCGAAGAACGCCGAGAGCGCCATGACCTCCCACGCCACGAGGAAGAACACGCCGTCCTTCGCGAGCACGACGAACGCCATCGCGCCCGCGAGCAACCCGTAGAACGCCCGCAAGGGCCGCGCCGACCGGTTGTGCCCGCTGCTCCAGTACGCGACGGCATACACGGCCCCGAGCGCGGGCACGACGAACACCGGCAGCAGGAACACCGCGCTGAGCGCATCCACGTGAAGCCAGATCCGCCCCCACGGCAGGAGCCATTCGACCACCAGGTCCGCGTCGCCGCCGCGCACCAGCGCCGCCGCCGCCGCGACCGAACCCACGAGCCCGCCGGCCACCATCAGCGCGGCGAACACCAGGTCCCCCAACCGACCCGCCCGCGGCGCGAGCAGGCTGATCAGCCCGCTGGCGGCCAGCAACCCCGCGCCGACAACGACGGGCGTGAGCGTCATCGTTCCCGGCTCCCCGGCACGGCAGCGGTCTCGACCCGGGGGGCTGCCGCCGCGTGCGCCCGGTGTCGAGTTCTGTAGAGGTTACGTCGCATCGAGGGTGTATTCACCTGGTCACAAGCCGTTTGAGGAGCTCCAGGACCGGAACGACGAACAACAACAGGCCCAGCATGGTCAGCACGACGTACATGATGTAGGCCTGGATCCGGCCTGACTGCCGCTGCCTCAGCCGGACGAACCACTCCGCAACCCTGCGGCAGAACGGCTCGACGACGCGCTGCAGCACCGCATCGTCCACGTGCCCGGCGTAGGCACTGGGCGCTGGGAAGACGCTCGGCGCCGCCGGCTCATGCTCCGTCGGGTGAAGCACGAATGCAAACAGCCGCACCAGCGTCCTCGCGACCGACGAGGCCGTGTACTGCATGCGCGCCGTCGGGGCGGCGTAGCCGCAGTCCCATGTCCCGGCCCGGGGAGATCGCCGCACCAGAGCGCGCCCCACGCCCACCGCGCCGAGAAGCGCGAGCGTCGCAACAACCCCGACCAGAACGGCCGCGAGAGCGCCGAACGGCACGACCGAGCTCAGCGCGACCGGCGCCGCCCCCCGGCCCCCGACCCAGGCCGCCGCCGCCGTGTCCAGGATGGGCGCCGCAAGGACGGGCGCGAGCCCCAGGACCACGCACGCCCCCGCGAGCGCGAGCATGGGGCCCCGCATGAACCAGCCGCACTCGTGGGCGTGCAGGACCGCCTCCGAGCGCGGATGCCCGAGGAAGACGCTGCCGATGACCTTGATGAAGCACGCGCAGGCCAGCGCCCCGATGAGGGCGAGGATCGGCGCCGCCGCCGACGCCAGGCCGGGGGCCCCGTCGGCCAGGCTCCGGACCGCGCCAAGATAGAGGAAGAACTCGCTCACGAACCCGTTCAGCGGCGGCAGCCCGCAGATGGCCACCGCACCGAGAATGAACAGGCCCGCCGACCACGGCATCGAACGCCCGAGCGCGCCCATCCGGTCGATCTCGCGGGTCCCGACCGCGTGGATCACCGACCCCGCCGAAAGGAACAGCAGCGACTTGAAGAGGCCGTGGTTCCACACGTGCATCACCGCGCACGCCAGCCCCAGCGCCACCAGCTCGGGGCGATGGCCCCACCTGCCCAGCAGGGCGACCCCCAGCCCCATGACGATGATCCCGATGTTCTCGATGCTGTGGTACGCCAGCAGCCGCTTGAGATCGTGCTGGCCGAGGGCGTAGGCCACGCCGAGCACGCCGCTGACGCCCCCGAGGACCAGCAGCAGCGCACCCCAGAACATCGGCGGATCGGGGAGGATCGCCGTCACCCGCATGAGGCCGTAGATGCCGACCTTGATGACGACGCCAGACATGATCGCCGACACGTGGCTCGGCGCGCACGCGTGCGCGCCGGGCAGCCAGACGTGCAGCGGCATCACGCCGGCCTTGAGCCCGAACCCGACCAGCGCCAGCGCGAACACCGCGTTGCTCGCCCCGACGCTCATCCCGCTCGCCGCGCTCGCCGTCAACTCGAACGTGCCGGTCGCCGCCCGGTACACCGCGAACGCGCCGAACAGGAACATGAGGCTGAAATGCGACGCGGCGAAGTAGATCCACCCCGCCTCCCTCACGTCGCTCCGATCATCCTCCGTCGTCACCAGGAAGAACGCGCTCAGCGTCATCACCTCGAACGCCATCAGGAACAGCACGCCGTCCCCGGCCACGGGCAGGACCGCCAGCGCCGCCGCCAGGAGCCCCAGGAACACCCGCACCCTCCCCGCCGTGCCGGCGTGCTCCGACTGCGACCAGTACCCCGCGCCGTACACACCCGCCAGCGCGGGGATCACCAGGAGCGGCAGCAGGAACACCGCACCGAGGCCGTCGAGCGAGAGGCTCAGGCGTCCCCACGGGAACCACTCGCGCGCCAGCGTGAGCGGCACGCCCTGGCGGAACCACAGCGCGACCCCCGTGAGCCCGATCGCTGCGCCGCCCGCGAGCGTCCCCACCCCCAGCCGGTCCGCCGCGCGCGGACGCCCACCCGCCAGGAGGGCCACCAGGCCGCTCGTGGCCATGACGGCGGCCGACCCCACCACCAGCAGCAGCGGCGTGAGCGCGGGTCCGAGTGGCTCCGGGCCGTTTTCCAGCATCGATTACGCGTCCGCGCGCCCTCCGTTCATCGGCGCCTCCGCCCGCTCGATCTCGGCCAGGATCGCCTCCGGCGCCGCGCGCTCGCCCATGACCCGGCGGACACCCTTGTCCTGCAGCACGGCCGCCAGCCGCGACAGGATCAAGAGGTGGCTCTGCGTCGTCGGGGTGATGGCCAGGAACAGGCTGTGCACCGGGCGGCGATCGATCGCGCCGAAGTCGATCGGATGATCCAGAATAAACAGCGTCACGAGCGGCTCGGGGACGCGCAGCACGATCGGATTGCGCACGTGCGGGATCGCGAACCCCTCCCCGATCCCCGTCGATCCGAGCTTCTCGCGGGCCAGCAGCATATGCAGGATCACCTCCCGGTCCGCGTGCGGCGGGAGGTTGAGCTTCTCCACCGCCGCGCGCAGCACCCCCTGCTTGTCCTCTCCCTGGAGCCCGATGACGACCCCGCCCGCGCGCAGCGCCCGCGTGAGCGGCTTTCCGGGCGACCGCGCCGGGTCCTCCTCGAACAGGTTCCCGGGGATGGGCACCCCGCGCGACGTCGCCCACTCGTACACCGCCGCCGGGTTGAATCGGAACTGCCCGTCCACGCGCGTCGCCGGCAACGCGTCGCGCTCGACCCATTGAAAGACCGTCTTCTCCGAGATGCCAAGCCGGTCAGCGACTTCCTTCACGCCCAGCCGCATCGTTCCCTCGATCCACTCGGGCGCGCCGCCATCCGAATCCGTCGTGCCGCGCCGCGCTCGTCTCCAACTCGCCGCGACCCTCGCCGCGCGCCGAAGGCCCTGCGTGTCAGCCGCGAACGGAACGAATGCTAGCGGTAGCGACCGGGACGGCAAGCACGCCCCGAGCCGCGCAACTCGCGCGTTCGCGTCCGGCGCGCCTCGGGGGCCCGGGTCGGACAGTGTTCTTGACTCTCAACCATCGGCACGCCTACGTTCACCGCGAGAGAATCGGCGAGCGTGGGAATGCACCGGGAGCGTGCGGCGTGCGCGCTGCACGCCGCGTGGTGGGCGCTGCGCCGATCGCGAGCCTCTCGCCGGCCGCCCGGCGCCGAGCCGTTAGAGTCGCCGGTGACACGACGGACGGTGCGCTGCGGTTCTCCCGCCCGGTCGCCGCTCTCCCCATCCCCATCCGACCCCGACGCGCCCTCATGGCCGGGACCGCACCCAGGGCCGGGCCGGCGTCGCCGCCCCCACCCCCGCTATTCCACCTTGGCCTGCACCGCCCACCCCGCTCGGCCTCCTGCCCGATAACGGATCTTGGTCCTCCGCGCGACCCCCGCTCCATCCGGCGTCGTAGTACGGACTCAACCCCACCCGGCACATCCGGCCGATGAATCCACGTGCCCCGCCCCCTCCGTACCATTCTTTAGACAGATCCAGACGGGAGCCAGATCCATGTGCGGAATCGTCGCCTACATTGGGTCCAAGACCTGCCAGAACCTCCTTCTCGAGGGCCTCAAGCGCCTCGAGTACCGCGGCTACGACTCCGCCGGCATCGCCATCCTATCCCCCGCCGGCAGGCTCCAGATCGTCCGCGCCGTCGGACGCGTCAGCGTTCTCGAGGACAAGGTCGAGGAGATCGGCGGCTTGCCGGGCACCGTCGGCCTCTGCCACACCCGCTGGGCCACCCACGGCGCCGTCACCGAGCACAACGCCCACCCCCACCGCGACGACCGCAAGGGCATCGCCCTCGTCCACAACGGCATCATCGAGAACTACGCCGCCCTCAAGACCTACCTTCAGGAAAAAGGCCACACCTTCACCTCCGAGACCGACACCGAGGTCCTCGCCATGCTCATCGGCGAGCTCTACGAGGGCGACCTCGAAGCCGCCGTCCAGGCCGCCCTGCGCGAGGTCACCGGCGCCTACGCCATCGCCGTCATCTGCGAGAACGAGCCCGGCACGCTCGTCGTCGCCCGCAAGGGCTCCCCGCTCATCGTCGGCATCGGCGACAAGGAGTACGTCGTCGCCTCCGACGCCTCCGCCATCGTCGCCCACACCACCCAGGCCGTCACCCTCGACGACTACAACGTCGTCCGCCTCACCCAGAGCGGCATCCGCACCTCCACCATCCACAACGTCACCGTCTCCCCCAAGATCACCCAGCTCGAGCTCGACCTCGCCGAGATCGAGCTCGGCTCCTACTCCCACTACATGCAGAAGGAGATCTTCGAGCAGCCCGCCGCCCTCCGCAACACCTTCCGCGGCCGCATCGACACCCGCGACGGCAAGGTCGTCCTCGGCGGCCTCTCTACCTTCGCCAAGGAGCTCGTCAAGGCCGCCCGCGTCGTCCTCACCGCCCAGGGCACCGCCCTCCACGCCTCCATGATCGGCGAGTACCTCCTCGAGGACCTCGCCAAGGTCCCCGCCGAGTGGCAGTACGCCTCCGAGTTCCGCTACCGCAACCCCATCATCGAGGACCGCACCGTCGTCATCGCCGTCAGCCAGTCCGGCGAGACCGCCGACACCCTCGCCGCCCTCGAGGAAGCCAAGGACCGCGGCGCCCTCGCCCTCGGCGTCATCAACGTCGTCGGCTCCACCATCGCCCGCCAGACCGACGCCGGCGTCTACCTCCGCGTCGGCCCCGAGATCGGCGTCGCCTCCACCAAGGCCTTCACCGGCCAGGTCGCCGTCCTCACCCTCATCTCCCTCTTCATGGCCCGCCGCCGCCAGATGTCCGCCGCCCAGTGCACCCAGCTCCTCCAGGCCCTCCTCACCATCCCCGAGAAGATCGAGCAGGTCCTCGCCCAGCACGAACGCATCCGGCGCGTCACCGAGAAGTACGTCGAGCACGACAACTGGCTCTTCCTCGGCCGCGGCTACAACTA
>JBGPJM010000108.1:0-15673 GCA_041485385.1 Phycisphaerae bacterium
AGGATCTGATCGTCGCCGACGTCGGCCACTGGTACGTCATCAACGGCTACGGCCTGACCATCAACAACTCACGCCAGATGGCCATCCCCGCCACGAACAGCGTCACCAACGAGAGCGGCATCATCCTCATCACGCCCGGGCAGGGCTGCCCGGCCGACTTCAACCACTCCGGCACGCTCGATTCGCAGGACTTCTTCGACTTCCTCACGGCGTTCTTCGCCGGCGGGCCGGGCGCCGACTTCAACGCCGACGGCGCGACCAACTCCCAGGATTTCTTCGACTTCCTCACCGCCTTCTTCGCCGGATGCCCCTGAGCCGAGCGCCCGCGTTGCCTTCACACTCTGCCGGCGATCCGGTCCTGGCGGCAGTGCCCCGTGGTGAACAGCCGCCCCCCTTCCCCCCGCAGAAACGCCGAACAGGAGTGACCGAAACCATGTTCCGAACCAACCGATTCGTCTGCCGTGCCGTCATCCTTCTCGCCGGCGCGCCGCTCGGCGCGGCGACCGCTCAGATGGCTGTCCCGACATTCGTCCCCGGTCCCGACGCGCTCGTGGCCGGATCGCGGGCCAATGGCATACTCGCCCTCGCTGACGTAAGCGGCGACGGGCTGCTCGATGCCGTGACTTCCAACCTCACGGATCCAACGATCCGTGTGCTGCTCCAACAGGCGGGCGGCGCGGGGGGAGCCTTCGGCCCGGCCGTCGCGACGGGGTTCAGTTCCCCGTTCCTGTATTCGGATCCCGCCTGGGCCGTGGGCGACGCCAATCAGGACGGCCGCGCCGACATCGTCGCCTTCACGCGGGTCTCCCCCTCGCCCTGCCCCAACTGCCCCAACATCGCCATGCGTATGGGCGGCACGCTCGGCGGCTTCGTCGGGCAGCTCAATCTGAACAACCAACCCGGCGCCCCCTTCCCCGCGACCGCGATCCACCGCGGCATCGCCCTCGCCGACGTCAACAACGATGGGTTCCTGGACATCATCGGCGGCACCACCAACTTCAACGACGCCGGATTCCAGGTCTCGGTCATGCTCGGCGACGGGGCGGGCGGCTTCGGCGTCCCCATCGTCTCCGGGCACGTCGGCAGCAGCCTCAACGACTTCATCCTCGTCGGCGACATCTCCGGCGACGGCAACCCCGACGTGGTCTCCCTCCACAATGCCGGCACCGACAGCAACGCCGCCGCGGCCGGCTCCGTGAATATCGGCGACGGGCAGGGGCACTTCACGGTCGCGGGTCCCCTCAGCTTCAGTTGCAAGTTCTCGACCTCCGGCGGAAACCCCCGGGCCTTCCTGACGGACATGAACGCCGACGGGCGGGCCGACCTGGTCGTCTTCGGATTCCGCGGCGGCCAGACCGGCGCCGGGGGTCTGTACGTCCGCCTGAGCATCGGCAACGGCACGTTCACCGAATCGTTCCGCCTGGTCGGCGCCACCGCCGACAGCACGATCCTGGTCGCGGATTTCAACGGGGACGGATTCCCCGACATCCTCAGGCTCGCCCGGCACGGGTTCGCCGCCACGGACACCGAGGTACGCCTTAACAACGGTGCGGGAGCCTTCCCGACCTCCGCGCCCTTTCCCACCATCTCCAGCGGGCTGTTCGAGGCCCGCGATGCCGCGGCCGGGAACATCATCGGCGGTGGTGGTGGGGCGACCGATGTCGCCATCCTTGCGGTGGACGATATCGCGCAGCAGGTCCGCATCTTCACGTTCGAGAACACGACCCCGCCCGCCTGCCCGGCGGACTTCAACGGTGATGGTCTGGTGAACTCGCAGGACTTCTTCGACTTCCTCACCGCCTTCTTCGCCGGCGGCACGGCGGCCGACTTCAACGCCGACGGCGTCACCAACTCGCAGGACTTCTTCGACTTTCTCACGGCCTTCTTTGCCGGCTGTTGATCTGCCGCGCGTCGAGCCGCGGACGACCGGATCGAACGGAATCACTCTCGGAACCATGAGGAGACCTCCGTGAATACGAACACCGTCCTTGCCTCGGTCGCGGGCGCGGTCCTTCTGTTTGCAACGCCGGCCCCGGCCGCAGCGCAGACCTTCACCGGCCTCGGTCGCCTCCCTGGGACGACCTACTCCTACGGATTTGGCGTCAGCGGGGATGGGCTCACCGCCGTCGGCTGGTCCGATCACGCCTTCCGCTGGACCGCCGCGGGCGGGATGCAGGACCTGGGGACGATGGGCGGGATCGTCTCGCAGGCGTTGGCCGCCAGCGACGACGGCTCGTTCATCACCGGCAACGGCGATTTGGCGCCGCCGGCGCCGTTCTACAGCGCGTTCCGCTGGTCCAGCGCCGAGGGGATGGTGAGCCTGGGGACGCTGGGCGCGGCCTCCTACGGGCTGGCCATCAGCGCCGACGGCGCGGTGGTGGTGGGGCACAGCTTCCTCGCGCCCTATAGCTTCAACCGCGCGTTCCGCTGGACCGCCGCGTCGGGCATGCAGGACCTGGGCACGCTCAGCGGCGACAACGCGGCCCGCGCCCAGGGGGTGAGCGCCGACGGCTCGGTCGTCGTCGGCTACAGCGTCGGCACCAGCGAGTCGCGCGCCTTCCGCTGGACCAGCGCCACGGGGATGGTCAGCCTCGGCCACCTGGCCGGAGGATACCTGTGCTACGCCTATGGGGTGAGCCGCGACGGGTCCGTCGTGGCCGGCTGGGGGAACACCGCGGAAGGCAACACCATCGCGTTCCGCTGGACTGCCGAGGATGGCATTATGGTCCCCCTGGGCACGCTGCCCACCGGCACCGGTTCCTTCGCGAACGCGATCAGCGGCGACGGCGCGACCGTCGTGGGCCGCGCCGATGCGGCCGGTTTCCCTCGCGCGTTCCTCTGGACGGCCGGCACGGGCCTGGTGGACCTCAACACCTACTTGCCCACGCTCGGCCTGAACCTGACGGGCTGGACGCTGACCAAGACCAACGGTGTGAGCGCCGACGGCCGCACCATCGTCGGCGACGGCACTCACAACGGCAACGCCGAAGCCTGGATCGCCACGCTCCATGCGCTGTGCCCGGCCGATTTCAACCACGACGGCGCGTTCAACTCGCAGGACTTCTTCGACTTCCTCACCGCGTTCTTTGCGGGCGCTGCCGACTTCAACGCTGACGGCACGACCAACTCGCAGGACTTCTTCGACTTCCTCACGGCCTTCTTTGCGGGCTGTTGATTTGCCGCCGCCGTCCAGTGGCTGCCTTCAACCACCTTCCTCGTCAATATGAACACCGTCAACCAGCAACAACATAAGGAGACCACCATGCCGAAGGGGCACAAACTGATCACCCGCGCCGGCATCCCTGCCGTGGCTGCCAGCCTTGCCATCGCCACTAGCGCCGGAGCTGACATTAACTTCACCTCCACCGTGACGCTCCAGACGCCGACACTTCCGGGCGGCGCGGCCATCGCCGACCTCAATCGTGATGGCCGCGCCGACTTGGCAGTCACGTCCAACGCGCCCGACAAAATCAGCATCTACCTCGGGAACGGCGACGGCACGTTCGGGGCTCCACAGGTCATCCTCACCGGGGACGGGACAGGCCCCGAGAGCGTCGTCGCCGCGGACATCGACGGCGATGGCGATGCCGATCTGGTCGTGACGCTCCACAACGCCGGGACTGTCCGCGCGTACATCAATAACGGCGCGGGCGTGTTCACACCGGGTTCTACCGTCGCCACGGGCGCCAACCCCCGCGGCCTCATCGCTGCGGACCTGGACGGCGATGGCGACCCCGACTTCGTGGTCGCCAACCGCGACAGCGACACCATGACGGCCATCCGTAACAACGGCGGAACGCTCGTGCTCGGGGTGACGATGTCGTCGGGGGGACAAGAGCCTCGCGGCGTCGCGGCGGGCGATTTCAACGGCGACGGCCGCATGGACCTGGCTGTCACGAATCACCGCAGCCGCTCCGTCGTGATCCTCTCTGGCACGGCCAGCTTCGCCTATTCCCCCACCGCCACCCTTCCCGTCCTGCCCAATACCCGCCCGGACGGTATCGCCGCGGCGGACCTGAACGGCAACGGCAGTGTTGACCTCGTGGTCGCGATCTCCGAGCAGCCCGCGGTCAACGTGGTCGGCGTCTACTCCAACAGTGGCGGGACGTTCACCGGTCCGACGCCCTTCACCACGGGCGGCCTGAACCCCAGCAAGGTTCTGATCGCCGACCTCGACTTTGACGGCAAACCCGACGTCGCGGTGGCCAACGAGGACTCCGGGAACATCTCGGTGCTCCAGAACCTGACCCCCGCGGGAGGTGCGATCAGCCTCGGGGTTGCGGCGGTCTTCGCCACCGGCGCTCACCCGGAGCAGTTCGCCGCCGGCGACATGAATGGCAACGGCGCCGTCGATCTCGCCGTTCCCAACCGTGACGCCAACACCACCTCGATCCTCTTGAATGGCACCGTCCCGCCCTGCCGGCCCGACATTAACCGCGACGGGGTGCTCAACTCCCAGGACTTCTTCGACTTCCTCACCGCGTTCTTCGCCGGTGCGCCCGCGGCGGATTTCAACGCCGACGGCCTCACCAACTCCCAGGACTTCTTCGACTTCCTCACCGCCTTCTTCGCCGGTTGCTGACGCGGCGACCTTCTCCCGCTCACACCCGGTTCATCAACGCTTTCGAGGCCGGATGCTGAGGATCGACACCGCCGCCGGGTGTCAGGAAGCCCGCCGCCCGCCTGGAGCGGCGGCGCATGAGACAGGCCCAGCGGATGACCGCGTGGCCAGAAGGAGTTTTCGATGCGTACCACAAGAATCCTCCCGCTTGCCATGTTGGCCGTCGCCGGCGCCAGTGCCTGGGCGCAGCCGGCGTTCACCCCCCTGGGCCTGCCTCCGTTCGCCAGCGACGCGGTGGCATACGCCGTCTCCGACGACGGCTCGGTGGTGCTCGGCGTCATCGACGCGCTCAACCCGGACCAGGCCTACGGGGGCTGGGTGTGGCGGCGCGGCGCCGGGTTCCGCTATCTGCCAGCGCCCGTGGGCGACACTGACGCCGGCGCTTTCGCGGTTTCCGGGGACGGTTCGCGGATCGTCGGCGTCATCAATGACTACTACAACGGGACCTCGTTCGCGGCGTCGTGGACCCCCTCAGGTCCCCTGACCGTCCTGGGAGATCTGCCCGGGGGCGATGATCGCGCCGTGGCCTTCGGCATCTCTCGCGACGGCGCGGTGGTGGTCGGCACTGGGGCGTCCGATCTGGCCGGGTCGGAGGCCTTTCGCCGTGGGCCCGACGGCGTCATGACGAGCCTGGGCTTCATCCCCGGCCAGGACTGGTCCGAGGCCTACGCCGCCAACGCCGACGGCTCGGTCATCGTCGGGATGGCCTACTTCTCATTCTTCTCGTTCGGCGCCATGTATTGGACCAGCGAGATCGGCATGATCAGCATCGGGCGTCTCCCCAGCGCCTTCGGCGCCTACGCCTACGCCGTCTCCGACGATGGCTCGGTGGTGGCCGGCGAGTGTCTGGTTGACGACCCGGTCCAGAACAACATCTACTCGCACGGTTTCCGTTGGACCCTCAGTGACGGGATGTTCGAGCTGGGGCCGATCCCTCCAGAGTTCGTCGGCAGCGCGGCCTACTGCATGAACTCGGACGGTTCGCTCGTCGGCGGCACCCTCGTCAACGTCATCAACCACACCACCGCGATGCTCTGGGACAGCGCGGCAGGCTGCCGCCCGCTGGCCGACATCCTGGCCGCGGCCGGGCTCGGCCCGGCGATCCAGGGCTGGACGCTCCTGGAGATCACCGCGATGTCCGGCGACGGCACGTACATCGTCGGCAACGGTTACGCTCCGACCGGACCGCTGACGCCGTTCCTCGTGCACCTGCCGGGCAGCCGCTGCCCCGCCGACTTCAACCACTCCGGCACGCTCGACTCCCAGGACTTCTTCGACTTCCTCACCGCCTTCTTCGCCGGCGCGGCCGACTTCAACGCCGACGGCGCCACCAACTCCCAGGATTTCTTCGACTTCCTCACCGCGTTTTTCGCCGGCTGCTGACCGGCTCGACACCCTGGAAAGGAGCGACTCATGTACGCTAAGGCCTGCGCGTTTGCCGTTGCGAGCGCCTGCGTCGTATCGTCGGGGCAGGCCCAGCTGGTTCCCCAGACTCCGGTCCCTACCGGCCGGAACCTTGGCGGCGTGGCCTTCAACTCGCCGACGCACGGTTTCGTCGTCGGCGAGAACCACCATCTGCTGGAGACGCTCGACGGGGGAAATACGTGGACCACGCGGATGGCCACCGGCTACAGCACCGACCCGTTCTATACCATCAAGTTTGCCGATTCTCAGCATGGTTACCTCGCCGGCAATAGCCAGGACGCGTACCGCACCACCGACGGCGGCGCGACCTGGACGCGCATGACCTCGATGCTGGGCGGATCGGTGCGCGAGCTCGACTTCATCACGCCCACGACGGGGTTCGCCGGCTACAACGGCGCGATCTCGTGGACGCCGGACGGCGGCGTGACGTGGCAACTTCGCTGCGGCTATCCCGACGCACCCATCGTCTTCGGCATGGATTTCCGCGACCAAAGCGTCGGTCTGGCCGCCGGAATCCGCACCACGCCGTACAACGACGGAGGAATCTACCGCACGACCGACGGCGGTCGCACGTGGACGCTGGTGTTCGACGGCTACGCGAACGATGTTCTCTGGCTGGACGGGCAGACCGCCCTGGCCCCGAGCGGGCTTGATGTGGTCCGTTCCGACGATGCGGGCGTGACCTGGTACACGATCAACTTCGGCGGCATCTGGACCGGCGCGATCGAGTTCGCCCGCGCTGGCGGCTCCACCGTCCTCGGCGCGGTCAGCGCCGCGGGTGACATCTGGACCAGCATGGATCTGGGTTCCTCCTGGTTCCAGGTCGTCGAGGGCCTGGGGGTCCTCCCGGCCAACTGGGCGATCTCCTTCTCCGACGAGCAGCACGGCTGGGTCGTCGGCGCCAACGGGCTCACCTACCGCACGACCGACGCCGGCCAGACCTGGCAACTCCTCAACAGCGGCTGCGGCGACGAGGTCCACGGCATCGACTTCGCCGCCGACGACAACTTCGGAGTCGCCGTCACCCACAACGGTTTCCTCTTCCGCACCCGCAACCGCGGCGCCTCCTGGGACGTCCGCCGCCTGAGAGAGACCGGCGTCGTCTTCGGGCGCAACGAGGGATTCCGCGCCGTCGATGTCATCGACTCCCAGACGGTCGTCGCCGGCGGCGCGGGCGGCATCGTCTTCCGCTCCGAGGATGCCGGCGACACGTGGCTCTCGCTCGGCTACCCCTACTCGCTCCACGGCGAGTTCGAGATCCTCACCATCAAGTTCACTGATCGCCTCAAGGGCTGGATCGGCGGGTCCCACTACGCTTCCGACTCCGTCTACCGGACCAACGATGGCGGCAGTTCCTGGACCGCCGTTCCCGAGGTCGCCGGCTTGATCGTCGCGATCGACGCCGAGGGCACCAACGTCTGGGCCGCGACGGCGGGCAACAGCGTCGCCCGGAGCACCGACGACGGCGCAACGTGGACCGCCCTGGCCATCCCCGGCAACGGCTACGGCATCTCCGACCTGGAGTTCGCCGATCCGCTCAACGGGTGGGTCGTGGGCTGGTACGGCACCATGGCCAAGTCGGCCAATGGCGGCGCAAGCTGGACGCAGGTCGCGCAGCCGCAGAACGAGATCTACCTGGACGTCGCCATGAACGGCCCCACCGAGATCTGGACCGTCGGGTACGACAACAGCACCTACCGGTATTTCTACAAGAGGTCCACCAACGCCGGATCGACCTGGACGCGAACGGACCTCACCCAGTACGAGGAGGCGTTCAGCCGGATCAACGTGCGCCCGGCCGGCCGCTTCTGGCTCGGCGGCTCGTTCGGCAAGATTGTGTACTCGCCCACGGCGCCGCTGCGGATCGTGCTCCCCGCCGACGTGCCGCCGCAGGTCGCTCCCGGCGTGCCGGCGACATTCCCGGTGCGCATCGTCGCCGGCGAGCAGGAGATCGTCGCCGGCTCGGAGACGCTCTGGCTCCAGCGCTCCGTGGGCGAGTCGTTCCAGGGGATCCCCCTGCAGCGGCTCTCCGGCGATGACTATGTCGCCACGCTGCCGGCGCTGCGGTGCGCCGACACGCCGCGGTTCTACCTCTCGGCGGACGGATCGGGAGGGACCCAGGTGCGCCTGCCCGCGGGTGCGCCCGCGGACACGTTGACCACGCGGATCGGCGTGTTCGATCCCAGTGCCCCGATCCTTGCGGCCGACTTCGAGGGTGGCGGGGGCCTGCCCGCCGGTTGGACGGCGACCGGCCTGTGGCACGTGACCAGTGCCTGCGCGCCGCCCGGCGTGTGCGACACGGGCAGCACGGCCTACTTCGGTCAGGACGGCCTGTGCACGTTCGACACCGGCGCCAGGGTCGCGGGCGTGCTCCGCTCCCCGCAGATCGCCCTTCCGGCTCTGCAGCCCGGCCAGAACATCGTCGTCTCCTTCTGCTCCGCCCTCGACACCGAATACCCCGACGGCGCCTACGGCGACGACGACCAGGCGCAGCTGTGGTGGGTCTGGGGCGCCCTGCAGGCGCCCGTCCAGTGGTTCACCGACCACAGCAGCTCGCGCGTCCAGACCTTCAACCTGAACCTGCACGCCGGGCGAACGGGGCGCCTCGAGTGGCGCTTCGACTCGATGAACACCTCCATGAACGCCTACCGCGGCTGGCACGTGGACAACATCCGCGTCACGGCGCCGATGCTCGTCTGTGACGATCCATGCCGCGCCGACTTCAACGACGACGGCGCTCTGAACTCGCAGGACTTCTTCGATTTCCTCACCGCCTTCTTCAGCGGTGCCGCGGACTTCAACGCCGACGGGGTCACCAACTCCCAGGACTTCTTCGACTTCCTCGTTGCCTTCTTTGCCGGCTGCTGACCCCGCGCCACCTGTCAGCAACGAGCCGCCCGGCGCATGGAAATCGAACGTCAGGAATTTGACAAAGAGGCCCCCATGTTTTCTCGGTGGAACAGGATCGAAATCGGCGGTCAGCGTTCGGCCGCGGCATTCCTGCTGGGCGTCGTGTTCTTGATCGGCGCAGGGCCCCCGGCGGTGAGCGCGGACCCGCCCCGATACACGGCCCGCTTCATCACGCCCGGCTTCAGCGCGTTCAACGCGGCAGCGATGAACGAGGCCGGCGACGTGGTCGGTACGGGCAACTCGGGCACCGGCGCCTGGGTATCGCACGCCGGCGCACCCGCGGTGTTCCTCCCGCTGCCGCCCGGCGCCGAGTTTGCCTTCGCGAACGACATCAACGACGCCGGCGTAGTTGTCGGCTCCGCGGGGTATGCGTACCCGGGGTACGGGTGGGCGGCGGCGTGGACACCCGACGGCTCCGGCGGCTACACGATCCAGCAGTTCGGCACGCTGCCCGGTGACATCTATAGCGATGCGCTGGCGGTCAACAACGTCGGCGACATCGTCGGCTACTCGCGCGACGGCATGTTTCATCACCCGGTGATCTTCACAGCCCCGGGGGGAATGCAGAACCTTACGTCGACCGGCATCTTCGATCCCTGCTCCATCAACAACCAGCGCGTCCTTGTTGACCAATCCTACCCCACCAAGCGCATGGACCTGGACACCATGGTCGTCGAGAACCTCGTCGCGCCCGGCCCCGGCTACTCGACTTCCTGGGGCACGACGATCAACGAATCCGGCCAGGTCGGCGGGCGCGTGCTCAACACGACGGGCGGCACACACTGCCCGCAGAATGCAGCTCGCTACACCGACGGAGTCGGCTGGGAGGTGCTCAGCGGATGCGGCCGGACGATCACCGTTTCGGACATGAACGACCTCGGCGACGTGATCATCGGGCCGTCCGTGCGCTTCGAGGGGATCGGCACCTTCTCCATCTATGACCTGATCGACGCCGACGCCGGGAACTGGTCTGCGTGGGGCGGCTACCAGTTGGCCATCAACAACTCGCGCCAGATGGCCATTCCCGCCACGAACAGCGCCACCAACCAGAGCGGCATCATCCTCATCACGCCCGGGCAGGGCTGCCCCGCCGACTTCAACGCCGACGGCTCGCTCAACTCCCAGGACTTCTTCGACTTCCTCACCGCGTTCTTCGCCGGTGACCCCCGTGCCGACTTCAACCTCGACGGCGTGATCAACTCCCAGGACTTCTTCGACTTCCTCTCCGCGTTCCTCGCTGGCTGCCCGTGAGCGCCGGGGTTCGCTGACTACGACGAGGTCGCCGCCGCCTTCGAGGCGCGGCGCACACACGGCCGACTCTGATCCCGACACCCGCCGAAACGCGGGATCCACACAGCCCGAGGAGAATGTCCATGAGCATCCGACTGCCAGTCTGCACTTGCACGCTTTCTGCCGCCGTGTCCATCGGTGTCCTGGCCGGCGTCGCCCGCGCGTATCCGCGGCACGACTTCAACGAGGCCGCGGGGAAGGCCTTGGTGCCCATGACCGGCCCCCTGAACGTGCACAATGTCGGGATTGTCGGCATTCTCGACGCGAGCACGTCCGCGCACGCCGACACGCGGGACCGTCTCGACGCGGAGTTGCGTCAGGTTCTCACGGGGGCCGGGTTCACCGGTCGCGTCGAGGCGTCGCTGCCCACGCGGCTCGGACGGCCGCTGGATCCCGAGAAGGTCGAGCTCGGAAGGCTGCTGTTCTTCGACAACATCCTTGCCTTGCATAGCGACAACTCATGTGCAGGGTGCCACTCGCCGGCATTCGGCTTCGGCGACTCTCAGCGCATGGCCATCGGCGTCGACAACAACGGCATCGTGGGTTCGGATCGCGCCGGACCACGCAACCAGCGCCGCGCACCACTGGTCGTGAACAGCGAGTTCTATCCGGCCCTGATGTGGACCGCCCGGTTCGTGGCCCTCTCCGGGGACCCGTTCGACAACTCGCTGGGCTTCAGGTTTCCGCCGCCCGAAGGCGTCGTGACCACCACGCACACCCTGCTTCAGGCTCAGGCATCCATCCCTTCAACCGAGCTCGCGGAGATGGCCGGCTTCACGGGGATCATGGCCAATCCCGGGCCATTCGGCCCGGCACACTACCAGTTTGACGACGGCCACGGGGAGACGCTGCCGGCACCCGACGGCACCGGGTTCCACAACTTCCCCATCCAGGACGCCGTCGACGCTCGGCTCAACGCCGTCGACGAGTACCTGAGCCTCTTCGGGGCGGCGTTCAACGGCGGCATGCCGCTCCCGCCGGGCGGTATCACCATCCACATGCGCCGCGAGGCGCTGGCGGAGTTCGAGATGTCGCTGCCGGGCGCGGACGCCCCCATCGACCGCTTTGCGCGCGGCAGCAACGGGGCCATGACCGACAAGCAGAAGCGCGGGGCGCTCCTCTTCTTTGGCCGGGCCGGGTGTGTGTCCTGCCATGGTGTCGCGGGGCCGTCGAACGAGATGTTCAGCGACTTCCGACTGCACCGCATAGGCGGCCCGCAGGTGTTCCCTCAGTTCGGGGTCGACCTCGGCAACGTCATCTTCGACGGCCCGGGGTTCAACCAGGACTACGGCGTCGAGCAGACCGCCGGGGATCCCGCTCTCCGTTACATGTTCCGGACGGCGCCGCTGCGCAACCTGGCCGTCGCGCCCGGATACTTCCACAACGGCGCGTTCGGATCGATCAAGGAGGCCATCAGGCATCACCTCGACGTTCTGCACTCGGCCAGGCACTACGACCCGCACCGGAACCGGCTGCCCGCCGACCTGTACGTCGGGCCAGTTGAGCCGGTGCTCGCGGCGGGCATCGACCCCCTGCTCGCACGGCCGATCCGCCTGAGCGAGGGGCAACTCTCGGACCTGACGGCCTTCGTCTCGCGAGCCCTGCTCGATCGCCGCGTGCTCGATTTCTGCGACCTCGTCCCTGCACGCGTTCCCAGCGGCCTGCCGGTGGCGCAGTTCCAGCGTTGCGGGGGCGATGAAAAGGACCCAGACGATGGCGAGGACGAATAGTCCTGCTCCCCGGCCGCCCAGCACGGCGCCGCGGACACTATCGACGACGCCACGATGAACGGACACAGCGCCATGCGTGACGAGAAGGAAGAGTATCGCCACTTGTTCCATGGCCCGGCCGGCGCAGCGACCTGCCTGCCGGGAGGTGTCGGAAGACCTGCTTTTCGCGAACCACTTGCATCAGGGAATATCACCATGCGTCCCGCACGATGTCACCTTACTCGCACGTTGTCCGCCGCCGCTTCGATCGGCCTGTTCACCGGGCTTGCCCGCGCGCAGCCCGCGTACGACTTCATCCTGGTCGATTCGTTCAACGCCAACCCCCTGGTGGGCGAAGCGTACCTGTGGGACATCAACGACGTGGGCATGGCCTGCGGCATGGCGACGGTCGACAACGTCATCGGGTATCCCGGCTTCGTGTGGGACGAAGTCGCCGGGAAGACGCGCGTGCCCGTGGCGAGCCCGAAGAGTTTGAACAGCGTCGGGCTTGTCGTCGGTACCGGCGACATCTACGACCTGAGCACCGGCCAGACGTTCTCACCGGCGAACCTGCCGGGGACATACTACGGCCCGCGCTTCGGGGGCGTGAATGATGCCGGGGTCGCGGTGGGCACGATCTCGACGTGCACCTGCTCGGACTCCGGCGGCATTCTGCAGATCCCGTACATCTGGGACGCCGTGAACGGCGCCCGCACCGTCTCTGTGCCGAACGCGAAGGGGCTGGCCCGCATCAATGAAGCGGGCGTCGCCATCGGCTGGCTCTACGGGTCGGTGTTCAACGACGGCTTCTTCGTGGACATCAACTCCGGCGCGTACACCCGTCTCGCCGACGTGTTCCCATCCAACGTCGGGACCGGCCCGGTCAGGGCGCAGGACATCAACGACAACTCGGAGATCGTCGGCTCACGCGCGGGGTTCTACCCGGTCTACCGGTACGGATACGTATACTCGCCGAGCACGGGCGTACGCCTCCTGCCGTTCCCCGGCGCGGGGTATCAGCAGTACGTCAGGCCGTCCGCCATCAACAACGCCGGCACGATCGTGGGTGACATCTCCACCGTGCTCGCCTCCTCGCACGTCTTCGTGTATTCCGAGGCCGACGGGCTCCGCGACCTCAATGACGGTGCGCTCATCGCCGGCATGCCCGCCGGGTACCAGCTCTACACCGCGACGGGGATCAACAACGCGGGCTGGATCGTCGGCTACGGCCACACCGCCGCCGGCAAGATCACGGGATACGTGCTCAAGCCCCGCGCCATCGCCTGCCCCGCCGACTTCAACCATTCCGGCATCCTCGACTCCCAGGATTTCTTCGACTTCCTCTCCGCGTTCTTCGCCGGCGCGCCCGCGGCGGATTTCAACGCCGACTCCGCCGTCAACTCCCAGGACTTCTTCGACTTCCTCGCGGCCTTCTTCGCCGGCTGCCCGTAGCGATCGCTCACTGACCCCGGGCGAGCTCGGCGTCACCAGGAGGACGGACGATGACGCTTCCGCACCAATCCGTGTCCCCTGAACCGCGGGATCCATGACAGCTGAGTTGACGCACGCCGCGACGCACCGTCCATCCGTGAACCGTATCCAGAAGGGAACCACACCATGCGCATCCGAACCCTCGCCCTCGCCTCCATCGCTGGCGCCCTGCTTCTCCCCGCTGCCGCCAGCGCCCAGACCGTCCCCACCTACTCGGTCGAGAAACTCATTACCGCGACCACGATCTTGGACGGCGACTGGGTTGCCGCCTCGATGAACGACCAGGCGATGTGCGTCGGCAGCCGTACGCTCAACGGCGTGACCTTGGCATGGGTGATGTCCCCCCCCGCGCCACCGGTCTTCCTGCCTCTCCCGCCGGGGTACGCCAACAGCCACGCATTGGATGTCAACGCCTCCGGGGTGATCGTCGGGAATGTCGCCCAGGGTAACCTGACGCGTGGTGCCGTTTGGACGCCGACACCCGCCGGCTACCAGGTCGCCGTCCTGCCGACCCTGCCCGGCCATTCGCAGAGCAACGCCGTCGCTATCAACGACGGCGGCGACATCGTCGGCACCTCCCAGGCGATCCCCGTGTGGTTCAACTCTCCCACGGGCGTTCGAGACCTGGGCGCGCTGGGATTCTCGTTCGACCCCGTCGACATCAACAACCAGCGGCAGATCTGCGGCGGCAACCTGCGCATGAACCTCGATACCAGCGTTGTCGAGAACCTCGGGCAGCCGCCGCTTGACAGGGTCACCGGAACATTCGCCGTGGGCATCAACGCCCAGGGCCAGGTCGCCGCAAACGCCGGCGTGCGCCTGAGTTCGAGTTCGTTCACCTATTTCGCGGTCCGCTACACCGACGACATCGGCTGGCAGGTCCTGGGAGGCGGCCAGCCCCCGTTCAGTTCCGGCAACGGCGCCTACAAGATCAATGACCGGGGCGACGTGTTCGCGCTGATCGGCAATGTCCGCGGCGTCTTCTTCGACGCCTTCGGATTCGTCTCCGTCCAGACCCATCTCGAGCCCGACGCGATGTACTGGCTCATCCTTCAGTATTTTTCGGTGGCCATGAACAACCGTGGTCAACTCTTCCAGTGGGCAACCAACGACGCCACCGATGCCGGTGGCTACATACTCGTTACCCCGATCGGCACAACGATCCTCCCGGGCGACATCAATGCCGACGGCCACGTCCGGCCCGATGACGCCTGCGCCTGGCAGTCGGCCCCGGTGGACCTCAACGGCGATGGACTGATCAACTCGGACGACCGCGCGCTCCTGTTCGGCCTCATCGCGGCGTGGGGAACTCCCGTCGGAGATTGCAACGCCAATGGGATCGCCGACTCCTGCGACATCGCCGCCGGAACGAGCAGCGACATCAACATCAACGGTATCCCCGACGAGTGCGAGCCCGACTGCAACGCCGACGGTGTCCCCGACACCGCCGAGCCGGATTGGAACGCCAACGGAACTCCGGACCCCTGCGACATCGCCTCCGGCACCAGCCGCGACTGCAACCACAACGGCATTCCGGATGAGAGCGACCGCCAGGCACTGAGCAGGACGTACACCGCCACCTACGGCACGCCGCCCGTCATCATCTACCCGCTGCGCACGCTCAGCAGGAGCATCTTCGTGCGCGACATCGGCCCCGTCGCTGATGTCAACTTCAGGCTCCACGACTGGTACCGCGTCGGCGACATGGTCGTGCGCCTGACCCACAACGGGATCACCATCACACTCATCGACCGACCCGGTTTCCCGAACATCTACAACATCGGTTTCAGGGAGCTCGGCTACGACATCACGCTCGACGACGAGGGGACCGGCGGCTTCATCGAGAACATCGGCACCCTGGGCGGCAACTTCGACCCGATCGTCTCGCCTCCCTCCTATCGCCCCAACGACCCCCTGAGCGCCTTCGACGGCCAGGACATGCACGGAATCTGGACACTCGACATCGAGACGGTGAGCGAGCCGCCTCCCCGGGCCGAGCTTCTCTCCTGGGGCCTGGTCATCGGCAAGGCGGCCATTCCCGTCGCCGATTGCTGCCCGGCGGACTTCAACGCCGACGGCACCCTCAACTCCCAGGACTTCTTCGACTTCCTCGCGGCGTTCTTCGCACTGCAGCCCGCCGCCGACTTCAACGCCGACGGCACCATCAACTCACAGGACTTCTTCGACTTCCTCGCGGCGTTCTTCGCGGGATGCTGACGATGGCGCA
>JBGPJM010000109.1:0-15552 GCA_041485385.1 Phycisphaerae bacterium
CACCGGCTTGCCCATCATCGTCGTGGCCCTCCTTGACCACCTCCGATACGCGCCCCCCCTGCATAGGGTTGCGCCAGCCGGACAAGTTTTTATTTGGGCAACAGACCCGCGCCCAAACGGGGAAATAGCGGAGGGTCAAATCACGTAAGTCCTTGTGGCGCAAGGAGAAGAAAAATTGTGAGGTTTGCGCTTTTGCGCGCGCCGGGCGCGCCTGTTCTGCGCGCGCAAGCTGACTCCACTGTTCAGGGTGGTCTCGGTCGAGGCGGCGGGCCGGCGGCGGGCGCTTTGACCCCACCTCCGCTGCCGAATTTCACACGCGTTCGCAGAAGCACCTTCCCGTCGTTGAATGCCCACGCCTCGGTGCGTCCATCACTGGACCGAATACTGATCGGTGCTGTGCTTACATATGCCGGGTTGAACCATCCGGGGTACGACGACTGAAGCTCATCCAGAGCGTGAAGCGGGCTGTCGAGATGCCATCCCTGACGACCGTCTAGCCGTTGCAGCTCGCTCACGATCACCGGGTCGCACTGCGCCGATGCGTACAAGAAGGAGGCGTAGCGCGCCGTGTCAAGAGGCTGAATGCCTGAGATGTGAGGCGCGGGGATCGATTCGATGAGTGAACGCATCCGGGCATTGTCGTCCTTCGACTTGCGAACGAGGAGCAGCAAGATCAACACCGCACAGGCCACAAGCACAACACCGATGGCGGCCCACAGTTGATTCCTACGGCGCTTGGAGGCAGCGTCCATCGGTCTCACGGTATCTCAGTCTTTCAGGGAGAAGGGGGTGAAGTTGGTGGTGCGGTCGTAGTAGTCCTCGTGCTCGGCGCGCTTGAGGAAGCCGACGACCTTGTAGGTGACGGGGGTCATGAGGACCTCGATCATGACCTTGAAGAACCAGTTGAAGGCGACGGTCTGGAGGACGGTGCTGGCGGTCCAGCCGCCGAACATCTTGAGCATGTCTGGGTCGGTGATGCCCAGGGACTTGAGCAGGGGCTGCCAGCTGGCCAGGGCGATGGGGTAGAAGATGAGGCTGTCGAGGCCCTCGCCGACGATGGTGGAGCCGATGGTGCGGGTCCAGAGCCAGCGGCCGCGGGTGAGGATCTTCATTTTGGCGAGGACGTAGGAGTTGGCGAAGTCGCCGGCCCAGAAGGCGAGCATGGAGGCGACGACGATGCGCCAACTGTTGCCGAAGACCTGCTCGAGGGCGGGCTGCATCACCTTGTTGAACGGCTCATCGGGGTTCAGGGGGAGGTGGATGACGACCCAGCCCATGAAGGTCGCGAAGATCATGGAGATGAAGCCGGCCCAGACGACCTTGCGGGCCTTGGCGTAGCCGTAGACCTCGGTGAGGACATCATCGAAGATGTAGGAGATGGGGAAGAAGATGTTGCCGGCGCCGAAGACCAGGGCCATGCCGCCGATGGCTGGCAGCCATGAGGGCATGGTGATCAGGCAGGACTTTCCCGGGCCGATGAGGTTGGAGCAGAGGAGGACCGTGACGAAGGCGGCCATGAGGAGGTCGTAGTACTTGTACGAGAGGTGGCGGCCCGGACGGAGGGCAGGAGGCTGGAGGGGTGATTCGGCGGCGGGGGTGTCTCCCATTCCTGGGCCCTCGTGGATAGGGGTGGTGTGGGGAACGGCACCGTCGAGCCGGGCCGAGCGGGGGATCAGGGTAACACGAAATCGCGGGCGATGACGGAGGGGGCGGGGCTCGGATCGATAGAGAGCGGGTGCACGCGGGTGCTGCCTGTCCGTGCGATCCGATGCCGATGGGGCGCGTGGGTATGCTCCCGCACCAATGTGCGGCATCGGCGGCATTCTGCGTGTGCATCCTCTGGGGGTCGAGCCGCCGCCGCACTTGGTGGCCATCCCGGAGGTGTGGCTGGAGATCATCGATGGGTCGATCAGGCACCGCGGGCCGGATGGGCAGGGGAGGTTCCGGGACCGGGTGGTGAGGCCGGACGGGGCGGTGGTGGATGTGGCGCTGGTGCATCGGCGGCTGAGCATCATCGACCACGCGGGCGGGGGGCAGCCGATGGTGTCGGTGCGGGGGGGGCAGGGGGCGGCGGGCGAGGGGGCGGGTGTGGCCGCGGGGGCGGCGGGCGGGGGCGGGCAAGGTTCGTTGCCGCTGGTGTTCCACGGGCGGCCGGACGATCCGGTGGTGTATCGGGGGGTGGCCGCCGCGCGGCCCGAGCTTGCGCTCGGGGCTCCCTCGGATGTTGTGGCGGTGGTGTTCAACGGGTGCATCTACAACCACCGGGAGCTGCGGAAGGAGCTGCGAGCGGCGGGGCATGAGTTTGTGACGGATCACAGCGATACGGAGGTGCTAGTGCATGGGTGGAGGGAGTGGGGGTGGAGACTCTTCGAGCGGCTGGAAGGGATGTTCGCCCTGTCGGTGTGGGATCCAGCTCTTGGCGCTCTCGCGCTCGCACGAGACGCGTTCGGCGAGAAACCGCTCTATTCGATGGAGTCGACCCTGACGGACACCCGTGTGGTCGCTTTCGCGAGCACGGCCGCGGGCCTGGTCCATTTGCGCCGTGTCGCGGCTCTTGTTCCCGCACCCGTGATTCAAGGCGATCTTCCGTTTTCGGTGAAGCCGTGGGTGCAGTTCGGATGGAACCAGGCTCCTGCGATGCCGGCACTTCAAGAGGTCCTTGTCGGATCGAGTGACTGCCTTCCGCGACCCACGCAAGGGCCAGGCGGTGCTGTCGAAACGCCTTGGGGCCACTTTGTCGAGTGGTTCGACGAAATACTCAATCCCTCTCGTGAGCGGCTTAGCGCCGAGCACCTGGACTCTCTGATCGGTACCGCCGTCGCATCAAGGCTCGAGGCAGACGTGCCGCTGGGCTGCTTTCTCAGTGGCGGGATCGACTCATCGCTGGTGGCAGCGCACGTTGCCAAGGCGCGGCCGGACCTTGTTGCCTATACGGTGCGGATGCCCGATGCACGTTTCGACGAATCGCCGCACGCGAAGACTGTGGCCGCTCACCTTCGTTTGCGGCACGAGATCCTCGATTGCGATCCGCAGCCGGCCCGTGATCTGCTGGCCATCATCCCGCAACTCGGGTTGCCGTTCGGTGATTCATCACTGCTCCCATCGCTCTGGGTCAGTCGATCGGCAAGCACCGCGGTCAAGGTAGCGTTGACGGGGGATGGAGGCGACGAGTTGTTCGCCGGGTACGACCGGCATCGGGCGATTGGCTGGATCGACGCACTCGGCCGGCTGCCGCGTTGGGCGCGGCGCGCCTCGGCCGCTGCCATCCCGGGCACGCGATCTCCCAGATCGACGCTCGGGAGGCTCGACCGACTGCTGAACGCTTCTGCTTACAACGGCTACAAGGATCTGGTCGCGATATTCCCGCCCCCCCTAGACGCCAGACTCGGTCTGGTGGGTCGGGGCGAGTTTGGCTGGAATGCGATCCGCCACTGGGGGATGACCCGGGCCGAGGGCATGAGAGGCCAAGAGCATGAAGACTGGGCTCTGAGATTTGATCGCTTGTTCTATCTGCCGTGCGACCTTCTTCGAAAAACGGACACGGCCTCAATGTCGGCCCCGATGGAAGTGCGAGCGCCGCTGCTCGACCAGCGGCTGGCTCGTGCAGCGATTAACGCTCCACTGGACTGCCTCATGCCTCACGGCCATCGCAAAGGGCTTCTCCGCGCCGTCGCACGCAGGTATCTGCCTGCGGAGGTCGTCGACCGACCCAAGATGGGCTTTGCGATCCCTATCGGCGAGTGGTTCCGGAGCGACTATGGCGGCATGCGCCAACTGCTGCGCGATCACCTGGAGGGACCCGAGCCGTTCGGGCCGGATCACCTGGGGATCAACTCCATGATCAACATGGACTTTGTCCGCCGGATGCAGCGGGAGCATGATGAGGCGGGAGAGAAGAGCGCGTGGCCGTGGAAGGGGCGTGACCACTCGCAGCGGCTGTACATGCTGCTGGTGCTCTCGATCTGGGCGAAGTGGTTGGGGGGGTTGTCGGCGGAGGGAGGCTCGCCTCGTCCGCATTGAGTCGGACGCAAGCCTCCACGGCTTGTCCGAGGCGGGTCAAGCCGTGGCACTCCGCGCTCGTGCTCGAAGTTCGGTCCTTACGACGGTGATTCGGCGCGGGGTTGGAAGACGTGGACGTCCATCTGGGGGTAGGGGATGGCGATGCCGGCCTCGTCGAGGGCGAGCTTGATCGCGCGGATGGTGGCTTCCTTGGCCGCGGCGAGGTCGGAGGTCTTTGCCCACACGCGGACCACCCAGTCGACGGTCGAGCCGCCGAGGGCGCTCAGCGCGACGGTCGGGGCGGGGTCCTTGAGCACGCCGGGGAGGCTGGCGATGGCCCGGGTGAGCACGTCGCGTGTCGCGTCGATGTCGGCGTCGTAGGCGACTCCGACGTTCACATCGGCCCGGCGGGTGGCGTTGTACGTGGCGTTCTCGATCACCTTCCCGAAGATCGAGCTGTTGGGCATGATGATGTGGCGGTTGTCGAACGTGTTGAGGCGGGTGCTGAAGAGTTCGATCTCGTCGACTGTGCCCGAGAACCCGTCGACGACCACCGAATCGCCCACCTTGAAGGGTCTGGTCACCAGGAGCATGAGGCCGGCAGCGAGGTTGGAGAGGGCGCCCTGGAACCCCAGGCCGATCGCGAGGCCGCCGGCGCCGAGCATGGCGGCGAAGGTGGTGATGTTGACGCCGAAGGCCGCGAGGCAGGAGATGGCCGCGAGGATGAGGACGGCGTAGCGGGTGAGTCCGACGAGGAACTTGGTGAGGGTGACGTCGAACCTGGCCCGCTCAAGCCCCATGCGGACGGCTCGGCTGGCCCAGCGTGAGAGGACCCAGCCGGCGAGCAGGACGGCCAGGGCGCCGAGGGCGGCGAGGCCGTGCCTGGCGAGCGTCTCCATCACGGAGGTCCAGATGGCGTGGAGGGAGTTGGAGGGCGCGGGTGGGGTGGCGGGGCCGGGTGCGGGGCTGGCCGGAGCTGTTACTTGCGCCAGGAGAGTGAGTGGGAACATGGGGCGATAGGGTAGGCGGATGTGGGATGTGGGATGTGGGATGGGGCAAGGAACAACGAGCCGTGCACTGCGCGTGCAGAGCCGTTCATCCACATTCACATCGACATCCACTCTCCCGGCCTCGAACTTCACCTTGCCCTGGACGGGGGTCTGGATGCTTGTCAGGTCAGCAGCCCGCGAAGAAGGCGGTCAGGAAATCGAAGAAATCCTGCGAGTTGACCACGCCGGAATGGTTGAAATCCGCTTCGGGCGCGAGCGCGAAGAAGGCGGTGAGGAAGTCGAAGAAGTCCTGGGAGTTGACGGTGCCGGAGTGGTTGAAATCGGCCGGGCAGGCGGGGCCGGGGAGGTGCACGATGTACCCCTCGTACGCCCCGATGTGGATGCCGTTGCCGGCGATCGTCAGCCCATCGGTGGAGATGCTGGTCGCGTCCTGCAGGAGCCAGTCGCTGGTATTGATCCCGATGCTGGGGAGATACGTGTTGAGATCGACCATCCCGCCCGCGGCCGTCCAGAGGAACCCGTGCGACTCGAGACCCAGCGTGCTCCGGCCAACCACGATGCTGCCGTCGCCATTGGCGGCGTAGGCGAAGGAGATCCCATCGGGGAGCGCACCCAGGTCCTGCATGAGGCCCGCGCTCGTCCAGCGGAACGCACGCTCCCGCGCCGAGGTGCGGCTGTACCCGACCACGACGGCGCCATCGGCGCTGATGGCGAACGCCCGCGAGAAGTTGCCGCCCGGGAGCGTGCCGAGCCCGACCATCCCGCCCGCGCTCGTCCAGCGGAAGGCGTTGCCCGCCCCCGCCGGCCTCGCGCCCAGGCCGACCACGACGGAGCCGTCGGCGCTGACCCCCGCGGCGGAGGAGCTCGTCCCGCCGGTGAGCAGACCCAGGGTCACCATGCCCGCGCTGATCCAGCGGAACGCGCGCTCGGTGGAGCCGCTGCCGCTGGAGCCGACGACCACCGAGCCGTCGGCGTTCACTCCGAATGCCGCGGAGACCGTCGTGCCGGCGAGCGTGCCCAGGCTGACCATCCCGCCGGCGGCCGCGTAACGGAACGCCTGGTCGCCGCTCGAGGAGCCGCTGTCGCCCACGACGACGGACCCGTCGGCGCTGACGCCCCAGGCGTAGGAGCTGGCGCCGCCGCCGAGCACGCCGAGGTCCTGCATCCCCATGCCGCCCCTGGCCGGGTCGGTCCATCGGAAGGCGCGGTCGCCGGAGGAGCCTGTGCTGTAACCAACGACGGTCGTGCCGTCGGCGCTGACGCCATAGGCCTGGGACAGCCCACCGGAGAAATACCCGACGCCGGTGAGGCCCGGCTGGGCGAGGGCGGTGGCCGACAACCAGACGCCCGCGGCCCCGAATGCTGCCCCCCGCAGAGCCCACCGGTTGCAACGCACCATCGCTGTGTCCTTTCAGGCCGCCCCTCTCCCCGCCGAGTGTACCACCGGGCGCTTCGTTTCCAACCCGCGGCGTCGGGGAATGCTCAGGCGGCGACCCGTTGTGCGCACGCGGCAATCGGGTACCTTGGTGACCGAAGGGGCGCGGCGGGCGGTATGGCCGGAGGTACAGGCGTGCTCAACGTACTTATGGCGGCGGTGACGGCGATGCTGGCCCTGGCCGATGCGGGGAGGGCCTGGAGGGGGGCGAGCGAGGCGCCGCCGGAGGAACTGCTCACCGTCGCCGAAAAGAGCGGGTACAAAGCGACGGCGAAGTACGACGATGTGGAGGCGCTGGCGGACCGCCTGGTGGCGTGGAAGGCGGCGGAGGGGGAAGCGGGGAAGGGCGGGCTGGTCAGGAAGCTGGAACTGGGGAAGACCACCGAGGGGCGGTCGATCCCGCTCTTGATCGTCGCGGACCCGCCGGTGGGAACGCCGGAGGAGGCCGCGAGATCGGGGAAGATGGTGGTCCTGCTCTTCGGCAATATCCACGCCGGCGAGGTGGAGGGGAAGGAAGCGCTGATGATGCTGGCGCGGGACATCATCACCTCGGCGGAGCGGCCACTGCTGAAGGACATGGTGCTGGCGATCGTGCCGATCTACAACGCCGACGGCAACGAGCGGTTCGGGCCGACGGCCGAGCACCGGCCGGGGCAGGTGGGGCCGGAAGAAGGCGTGGGGATCCGCGAGAACGCCACCGGTCTGGACCTCAACCGCGACTACGTGAAGCTGGAGGCGCCCGAGACACGGGCGATTGTGCATTTCATGGGCGAGTGGGACCCGGCGATGGTGATCGACACGCACACCACCAACGGGTCGCACCACCGCTACACGCTGACGTACATGGGGCCGACCAACCCGGCGGGGAGCCAGGAGATCATCAAGTTCGTCCGCGACACCATGCTGCCGGCGGTGGGGAAGGCGCTGCTGGAGAAGACAGGCGTCCACACGTTCTTCTACGGCAACCTCGAGCCGCCCGGCGCGGACCACACGCAGTGGACGACGTACCCGGACCTGCCGCGGTACGGGGCGCCGTACGTGGGGCTGCGGAACCGGCTGGCGATCCTGTCGGAGGCGTACGCGTACGCACCGTTCAAGGAGCGGGTGGAGGCGACGCGGGATTTCTGCCGCGGGTGCCTGGAGTATGCGGCGGAGAAGAAGGACGAGATCCGGGGGATGATCAGGAAGGCGGACGAAGCGACGGTGACGGCGGGGCGGGAGCCGAAGGATGGCGATGAGGTGCCCATACGCTCGGAGGTGAAATCCTTCGCGGAGAAGGTGACGGCGCTCGGATTCGTCGAGGAGGAGCGGGACGGGAAGAGGGTGGCGACCCAGACGCCCAAGGACTACACGGTCGAGCTGGTGAACGACTTCGTGCCGACGGTGACGGTGAAGCGGCCGTTTGCGTACCTGTTCCCGGCGTCGCTCACGAACGTCGTCGAGAATCTGCGGCGCCACGGGGCGCAGGTGGAGGAGCTGCGCGAGGACATCGAGGTGGACGTTGAGGCGTACCGGATCGAGGCGGTGGCGAAGGCGATGCGCCCGTTCCAGGGGCATGATCTGCTCGACGTGAACGCGACGGCCACCGCCAAGACGGAGCGGATGCCGGCGGGGACGATCGTCGTGCGGACGGCCCAGCCGCTGGGGACGCTGGCCGCGTACCTGCTGGAGCCGCGGAGCGCCGACGGGTTGTGCGCGTGGAACTTCTTTGATCAATCGCTGTCGCTGGGGTCGGACTTCCCCGTGGTGCGGGTCGCGGCGGCGACGCCGATGCTGACGACGAGGGTGCGTCCGCTGGCGGAATACCGGACGATGAACAAGCCGATCACGTACGACGCGCTGTTCGGATTGGGGGGCGGAGGAGGCCCCGGGGGTGGAGGTATCAACTTCAACGGCTCGCCCGCGGGGGGCATGCGCTGGCTGGAGGATGGGGAGCACTACCTGCAGGCGCGCGACGGGGCGCTGCGGAAGGTGGACGCGGCGACGGGGCGGTCGGAGCGGTTCTTCGACCCCGCGCCGATGAGCGCGGCGCTGGCGAAGCTGCCGACGATCGGCGATCGTGCGGCGAAGCAGATGGCCGAGAACCCCGGGCTGAACATGAACCGGGCCCGCACCGCCGCGCTCTTCGAGCACGAGAACGACCTGTACTACGCTGCGCTGGACGGCTCGGTGGCCGCGCGGCTGACCAGCACGCCCGCACCGGAGGAGGACGCATCCTTCAGCCCGGACGGGAAGTTCGTGGCGTTTGTCCGATCCAACGACCTGTGGGTGGTGGATGTGGCCACGGGCGGGGGGGGGACCGAGCGGGCGCTGACGCAGGGGGGGACGGACCTGGTCCGCAACGGCAAGAACGACTGGGTCTATTACGAGGAGCTGTACAACCGGAGCTGGCGGGCGTACTGGTGGAGCCCGGATTCCTCGCGGATCGCGTTCCTGCAGGTGGATAGCACGCCCGTGCCGCGATGGACGCTGCCCGCGGACCATACCGGCGCGGGGTCGGACCCGCAGAACATCGAGACGGCGCCGTACCCCAAGCCGGGGCAGCCCAACCCGCTGGTGAAGCTGGGGATTGTCACGGCGGCGGGAGGACCGGTGCGGTGGGCGGATCTTTCGGATTACGACGAGGGGCACTTTCTGATCACCGATGTGGGATGGCTGGCGCCGCCGCCCCTCCCCCCGCCCCCCGGCACTGACCTGAAGGAACAGGTCAGTGCCACGAGTCCTGCGTGGTGCTATGTGCAGGACCGCACGCAGACGTGGATGGATTTGTTGAGCATCCCGGCAGGCGGGGGGAAGCCGACGCGGCTGATGCGCGAGAAGACGGAGGCGTGGGTGGAGCCGGTGGGGCAGCCGCGGGTGCTGAAGGATGGGTCGTTCCTGCTGCCCAGCGAGCGGACGGGGTACAAGCACATCTACCACTTCGCGAAGGACGGGAAGCTGATCAAGCAGGTGACGGATGGGGAGTGGGAGGCGCGGTCGATCGAGCTGGTGGACGAGAAGACGGACCCCCCCTCCTCGGCGTGGGTGTATTTCAGCGGCACGGCGGACAGCCCGATCGCGTCGAACCTGTACCGGGTGAGGCTGGACGGGACGGGGATGGAGAGGCTGACCGTGGGGGGGGGCGGGGGGAGCCACGGCGTGACGCTCGCGCCGACGGGCAAGTCGTTCATCGACTCATGGTCGGACCACGCCATGCCGGCGAGGGTGGCCCTCTACGGCACCGAGATGAGCGCAAGCGGGCCCTCGCTGCTCCGCACGCTGGACACCAACCCGGTGTACGCCGTAGAGGAGTACAAGCGGGGCGAGTTCGAGCTGGTGCACATCCCGATGCCCGACGGGTTCGTGCTGGAGGCGAGCGTGCTGAAGCCGCCGGACTTCGACGACTCGAAGAAGTACCCGGTGTGGCTGATGACGTACGCGGGGCCGCACGCGCCGACGGTGAGCGATACCTGGGGCGGCGGGCGGACGTACGACGAGATGCTGGCGCAGATGGGGATCGTGGTGTTCCGGGTGGACCCGCGGTCGGCGAGCGGGAAGGGGGCGAAGTCGGCGTGGGCGGCCTACCACCAGCTGGGCGTGCCGGAGTTGAAGGATCTGGAGGAGGCGGTGAAGTGGCTGACGAACCACCCGTGGATCGATGCTTCACGGGTGGGGATCGCGGGCGGAAGCTACGGCGGGTTCATGACGGCGTTCGCGCTCACGCACAGCAAGCTGTTCGCGGCCGGGGTGGCGACGAGCTCGCCGACCGACTGGCACGACTACGACTCGATCTACACCGAGCGGTACATGGGGCTGCCGCAGGACAACCCCGAGGGGTACGACGCGACCAGCGTGGTAAAGGCGGCCAAGAACCTGCACGGGCGGCTCTTGCTGTTGCACGGCACGATGGACGACAACGTGCACATGCAGAACTCGATCAAGCTGGCGAGGGCGCTGGAGGATGCGAACAAGCAGTTCGAGTTCATGGTGTACCCGGGCTCGCGGCACGGGATCGGGAGCCGGCATTACCGGCAGCTGGTGGTGGAGTTCATCGCCAGAACGTTTAGATTGGAGGCGGGCGGGGAGGTCGGTGCTGGCCAACCCACCGACGAAGGGCGCGGAGACCGGCCACGCCGCGATCGCCCTGGCGAGGGCGGGAGCGGGCGGCGGCGGCCCTCCAGATGATGGCGCCAACAACGACGATGGCGGCACCTGTGGCCGCGGCCGTGGCCAGGGGCGCATCGCTGATAAACCACGAGGCCATCGGCAGCACCACGTTGAACGCAAGGAATCCGGTGATGAGGATCAGGCCGACGAACTGCCACATGCGGAGTCGCCGGCTTGTCGGGACTGCCCTTCGGGCCGATTCCTCCGCTTGGTGTATCTCCCGGCGGCTCGTCCCGATCAAGGCTCGCAGCCGTAGCGGGATCTCGGCCCCGCACTCGGGGCAGCGCCACACTGTGCCCAGCCCAATCAGGGAGTAGCCGCAGTCGGGGCAGACGAGCTCATCGGGGAATGCGCAGTCCGGCGACCATCGGCGCGCGACCGGTATTCGAAACTCCTTGACGATCTCGCGGGCGTGCTCAAGTTGGGCGCGCGGCACGCGAACGGTGATTTGGCCCCCGACCATGCCGTACTGTGATTGTGAGGCCCCCATCACCTCGGCATGGATCTTCGCGCCTCGGAGCATGGCCATCAGCACCGCCGCCTCCCGCTCGTTTGCGGGCGCGGTCAGTGGAACAAGTGTGTGGGGATCATCGCCCATGCATCACTATCCGACCCCCTGTCCCGACCCAAATCCGGCATGGCAGAATGCCATGAAGTCAGCGTACTCCCCCGGTCGGGAACTGCAAGGCTTCGGAGCGGCATGAACGGGCGTTCCTCGGTCGCTCTCAGGCTGTCAGGAGAATCATGCATGCCCGGTCCTTCCGTGTTCGATACCATCCCCGCATGACCCAAGCCGCCGCTTCGTCCGGACCCGTTGTCGTGGAAGCCGCGGATCCCGCGGCGATCGCCCCCGTGATCGAGGCGATCCTTTTCAGCACCGACAAGCCCGTGACGGCCGGCCGGCTTGCGGAAGTCCTGGGCTCGATCAAGAGTGGTCCTGCGGCCAACTCGACGAGCCGTGCCGCGCCGGCCGAAGAACTGGGGGAGGAACCGGGCCCGGAGGCCCCTGAACCCGCGTTGTCACTCCTGCCCGTCGTCCGTGCCGCCATCGACCGCCTGAACCTGGAATATGACCAGACCGGGCGCTCGTTCCGCATCGAGTCGGTCGCCGGCGGATTCCGTGTGATGACCCTGCCGAGGTTCGCGCCGGCGATCGCGGCCCTGCACGGCAGCCGCGCACGGACCACGCTCAGCCATGCCGCGTTGGAGACGCTGGCGATCATCTCGTACAAGCAGCCGATCACGCGGGCCCGCCTCGAGGCCATCCGCGGCGTGGCGTGCGGCGAGATCCTGCGCTCGCTGATTGACCGGCGGCTCGTGACAATCGCCGGGCGCGCCGAGGAACTCGGGCGCCCGATCCTGTACGGGACCACGAAACGGTTCCTGGAACTCTTCGGCCTGGCGAGCCTGAAGGACCTGCCGACGGTGGAAGAACTGCGGCCAAAGTCTTGAGAGGCGGTCAGTGGAACGGCGCGAGCTGCGGTCACCTTTGCGGACCGAAGCACAACCGAACGTATTCCATGCAGGAATGGAACCGTTCGCCGCCGCGTGCGTCAATATCCTCATAGAGCCCGACACGGAGCACAGGCCTCATGGCATCCAACGATATTTCCCGGCGGCAAGCCGGCGCGATCATGCTCTCGGGCGCGGCGATCGTCGCGCTGTTGAGCACCCCCGGCGCCCGAGCCTCCCTGGTGCCGCAGCCCGCCGGTGGCAGGCCCAGGGCGCCCGGCAAGTCCAAGCCCGACAAGCAACCCGGGCCCACCCCCGTGGGCGAGTTCGAGAAGCTGCTCATCAAGGGGAAGACGCACGATTGGACGTTGAAGGTCGTCGTGAACGTCCAGGCGTTTGTTGAGCGCGACTCCAAGGGCATGCCGGTCGTTCACGACCTGAGCTTCGATTCGGCCGCGGTGGTCTTCCCCCTGCTGAAATCGAGCAGCTGGCACAAGATCTATACCAACGAGGTCAAGGGGACGCTCAAGCTCAACGACATCATCAGGGACACCTTCGACGGTTCGTCGCCGGACCGGGACACTCGCCTGGAGGACAAGTACCCCTGCGGCACGCGCCTGGCGCGATGGACCCTGAAGAACGAGTCCGGGCGAGAGGTCGAGCTGGAGGTGAATATCCCGTGCACCTGCTGGCAGACCATCTTCGATGAAGCCAGGGCGGAGAAGGTTCCGTGGCCCGCGACCTGGCCGGCGGTGCCGATGTCGACGTTCCAGGACGTGCAGCCGGTGACGCAGGCCGGCAACCGGGGCAACGTGACGCTGATCGACCACATGCACCCGGAGGTGCGCGAGCTGGTGACCAAGTGGTCCGAGGGGAAGGACCCCAAGACCGTGAACCCGGTGCCGCTGGCGAAGTTCTACGCCAGCCAGGTGCTGGAGATGATCCAGCCGTCGGGGGACGGGCTGAACTTCCACGACACCGGGCAGCTCGAGGGACTGACGCTGCAGGGATCGACGGCGACGATCCAGCAGAAGCGCGGGACCGACCACGACATCGCCTGCGTGCTGGCGGCGGTGTACCGGGCCGCGGGGTTGCCGGCGAGGATCGTCATCGGCTACGACGTGCGCGACCAGAAGGGCGACGACAAGGCCAGCTTCCTCGCCAGGAAGCGCAGCTCGGTGCCGGCCTTCCGGAGCCTGGTGGAGTTCTGCCTGTACGACGAGACCGAGAAGAAGGAGCTGTGGGTGCCGGTGGATATCAACCGGCAGCGCAAGGTCAGCAGCCGCGCGCCGAGCGACGGCTCGTGGAGGTTCTTCGGCGACCACGACGAGCTGGACCAGGTGGTGCCGTTTGCCTTCCAGTACCATCCGCCCACGTCGGTGATGGCGCACGGGTCGATCTCGTTCTGGGGCTGGCTCACGCTCCCCGAGGCGCAGGTGGCCAAGCAGTTCCTGAGGTTCAACGCGATGACCACGGCGAAGTCGGCGACGACCAAACAGGACCGCGAAAAGGCGGAACAGGACGAGAAGAACAAGCCGCCCCAGTCTCCGTGAGCGGGTGCGGCGCAACGCAGGGCGTGCTACAGTGCGGCCATGACGACCGCCTTGCCGCTGGTGGGCGTGATCATGGGGTCCAGCTCCGACTGGGAGACGATGCGTCACGCCGCGGCGACGCTGGACGAGCTGGGTGTGCCGCATGAATCCCGCGTCGTCTCCGCGCATCGCACGCCGGACCTGCTCATGAAGTACGCCGGCGAGGCGGAGGGGAAGGGGATCGAGGTGATCATCGCCGGGGCCGGTGGGGCGGCCCATCTGCCGGGGATGGCGGCGTCGAAGACTGTCCTGCCGGTGCTGGGCGTGCCCGTCGAGAGCAAGTCGCTGAGCGGGCTGGACTCGCTCCTGTCGATCGCGCAGATGCCCGGGGGCGTGCCGGTGGGGACGCTGGCGATCGGCAAGGCGGGCGCGATCAACGCCGCGATCCTCGCCGCGCAGATCCTCGGCGCCAAGCACCCCCGCTTCCGCGAGGCGGTCCGGCGCTACCGCGAGGCACAGACGAAGAACGTGCTCGACCATCCGGACCCGCGTAGGGGCGGCATCGCGGGGGGTGGCGCGGGGGGGGGCGCGGGCCCGGGAGGCGGCGCGTGAACATCGGCGTCCTCGGCGGCGGGCAGCTCGGGCGGATGCTGGCCCTGGCGGGGTGCCCCTTGGGCCTGCGGTTCCGATTCCTCGATCCCTCGCCCGAGGCGCCGGCCGGCGACGTCGGCGAGCTGGTCGTCGGCGGGTACGAGGACGGCGCCGCCCTGGAGCGGTTCGCTCGCGGGCTCGATGCGGCCACCTACGAGTTCGAGAACGTGCCCGCCCAGGCGGTGCGGAAGCTGGCCGAGCGCCTGCCGGTGTACCCGCCCGCGGGGGCCCTGGAGACGGCCCAGGACCGGCTGCTGGAGAAGCAGCTCTTCTCGAGGCTCGGGATTCCCACGCCGGCGTTCGCCGCGGCGCGGACCGCGCCCGAGGTCGAGGCGGCGCTCGAGCATGTCGGCCTGCCGGCGATGATCAAGACGCGCCGCATGGGGTACGACGGGAAGGGGCAGGCGGTGGTGCGCATGCCGGGGGAGGTCGCCGGCGCGCTCGAATCCCTGCGACGCGGCGCCCCCGGGGGCGCGGGAGGGGGGGCGGGACCGGACCTCATTGTCGAAGCGTTCGTGCCGTTCGAGCGGGAGCTCTCGATCCTGGCCGTGCGCGGCACGGCCGGGGAAGAAGCCTTCTACCCGCTCGTGCAGAACGAGCACGGCGACGGGATCCTGCGCCTGTCCAGGGCGCCCGCGCCGTCGGTCAGCGGCGAGCTCGAGCGCCTCGCGCGCGGCCATGCCGCCAGCGTCGTGCGGGCGCTGGGGTACGTCGGCGTGCTGGCGATCGAGCTCTTCCAGCGCGGCGGGGAGCTGCTGGGGAACGAGATGGCCCCGCGGGTGCACAACTCCGGGCACTGGACGATCGAGGGGGCGCGGACGAGCCAGTTCGAGAATCACCTTCGGGCGATCCTCGGGTGGCCGCTGGGCTCGGCCGAGGCGGTGGGGCACTCGGCGATGGTGAACCTGATCGGCACGGCGCCGCCGGCGGAGGAGTTGCTGGCGGTCCGGGGGGCGCACGTGCACCTGTACAGGAAGGCGGCGCGGGCCGGGCGGAAGCTCGGGCACGTCACGGTCTGGCGCGACACCGCGCACGACGTGGACGCGGGCCTGGAGTCGCTGCGCCGGCACTTGGGGGGCGCCGAAAAAACTTGGTAGAATGACTGCGGGTGCGGCGCCCGGCTAGCGCTGGGTAGTCCAGGAGGCCCTCATGCCGAAGTACATCATCGAACGGGAGATCGCCGGGGCGGGGAAGCTGTCCAGCGCGGAGCTCGCGGCCGTCGCGCAGAAGTCGTGCGCCGTGCTGCAGGAGATGGGGCCGCGGATCCAGTGGCTGCAGAGCTTCGTCACCGGCGACAAGATCTACTGCGTGTACATCGCGCCCGACG
>JBGPJM010000110.1:0-15527 GCA_041485385.1 Phycisphaerae bacterium
AGAGGAAGTACTCCATGAGATCGGTCGCCGGCTCGATATGGAGATCGCTCTCGGCCGCGGCCCGCTCCGTATAAGGTCGCTCGACCAGCGACCGCACCCACGAGCCGGCGATCAGAAACGGGACCGGCGCCGGGTCGGGCTGACCGGTCGAGACGAAGTGGTAGTGCGTCGTTGCGATGAGGATGCGCCAGCCATCGGGCACCGCCGGCTCGGCGCCGCGCGGATCGGGCTCGCCGAGGGCGGGAAGCCGCCGAGCGATAGGCGTCACGATCGCCTCGTCGATCTCCTCGATGGCGGCGACCTTCGCGCGCACATCCTGTTTGTGGGAGGCAGCCAGCGTCGATTGCAGGTGGCAGCAGACCAGGCCCACGCCGGCGAGGGCGTCGAGGGCGGCGGTGGCCTGTGCGCCCGGGTCGGCGTCGGTGGTGTCGATGGTGGTAAGGCCGAGGGAGGCGGCAAGCCCTCGGAGAGCCCGCGACGGGGAGAGCATCACACCGCCGAGGCCGAAACGATCGCTGAAGGGCGTTGCCGGCGGCGGGGCCGGGGGGGGGGGCGCCTGGCGCGGGTCGAAACCGAGGATGGCAAGAGCCGCGGCGGCAGAATCCGGGACTTGGCCCTCGGGAGTGGCGGCGACAGTCCCCACCCGCCCCATCCGTGCCAGGGAGTCGATGGTCGGCTTGCGCGCGGCCTCGAGCGGGGTCCTGCCGTCCAGCGCATCGCAGGGGATATCGGCCGCGCCGTCAAGGATGACCATGACGTACTTCACGCCGTGAGGATAGGGGGGACTGACGGCGTGAAGACGCGGCAAGGGCGCGAGCTTGAGGGGCGCGCCGGAGAGGGGGTCACTACACTCGGGGTATGAAGAACGTCACGCGCCCAACAAGCCCCGGCGCATTCGACCCCGACGCGGCGGCGCAACCGGGATCTGGGGTCTTCGGGCTGCCGCACACCGAGGACGAGGCAGGCATCATCCTCGTGCCCCTCCCGTTCGAGGCGACGACGTCGTATCGGGGCGGGACGGCCCACGGGCCGGGAGCGATCCGGGCGGCCTCGGCACAAGTGGACCTGTTCGACCACCAGTTCGGGCACGTGTACCGCGGCGGGATCTTCATGCAGGACGAGGATGCCCGGGTGCACGCCTGGTCAGAGGCCGCGAGGCGGCTGGCCGCGCCGATCATCCAGCGCGGCGGCGCCGGCCCGGACGATGAGGACGATGTACGCCGCGTAAACGATGCGGGCGGAGCGGTGAACGCGTACACGCTCGGGACGGTGCAGGCGATCCTGAAGGCGGGGAAAACGCCGGGCCTGGTGGGCGGGGACCACTCGACGCCCCTCGGCGCAATCCAGGCCTGTGCCGAGCATGTCTCGGCCGGGAACCCGCGACCGGCCGCCCCAGCCGAGTCCGGCCTGGGGATCCTGCACGTGGACGCCCACATGGACCTGCGCCCGGCGTTCGAGGGGTTCGCGTGGTCGCACGCCTCGATCATGTTCAACGTGCTGGAGCGCCTGCCGCAGGTGACGTGCCTGGTGCAGGTGGGCATCCGGGATTTCGCCGCGGGTGAGCTGGACTACGTCCGCTCGCACAAGGAGCGCGTGCATACGCACTTCGACCTGGACTGGGCGCGCCGGCTGGACGGGGGTGAGAGCTTCGCGTCGTTGTGCCTCGAGGCGCTGGCCCCCCTGCCGCAGTGCGTGTACGTGTCGTTCGATATCGATGCGTTGGACCCTACGCTCTGCCCGCACACCGGGACGCCGGTGCCCGGCGGGCTGAGCTTCAACCAGGCGAGCGTGCTGCTGGAGACCTTGTCCAAGTCGGGCCGGACCGTGGTGGGGTTCGATCTTGTCGAGGTCGCGCCGGGGCCGGAGGGCGAGCCGGAATGGGACGCCAACGTCGGGGCCCGGGTCCTGTACAAGCTGTGCGGGGTGACGAGGGAGGGCGAGACCTGATCGCCCCATCCGGAGGCGCGGCGGCAGCGGGCCCCGCCGGCTACGGGAGCACGTCGGAGACGAGGCCGATGAGCTCGCCGACGGCCTGCGCGGCGAATCCGAAGACATACTTGCCGCCGTAGATGAAGACGATGACCAGGATGATCGAGGCGCCGACGCCCGCGCTCGGGCCGCGGATGAGGTCGGCGTACGGGCGTGAGCAGAGAACGCAAAGAGGTTGTGGAAGATGTTGTCTGGGAGGGAGCGACCGTAGCGCCCCACGATGGCCGCCAGCACGACCGCGCCGACCGCGAGCCACAGGTTCATGAGCGGGCCGGCCAGGGAGACGCGGGCCTCGTCGAAACGTCCCTTGAAACGGGACGGCCTCACGGGCATAGCGCCCCAGGCGATACCGATGAGCGCGAACATGACCAGGCTTGGAACGCCCATGTGGACCAGGGGGTTCCAGGTCATGTGACCCAGCTCGATGGGCGTGCCGTCGCCGCACCGTATCGCGGCCCAGCCGTGCGCGAGCTCGTGGAGGACGATGGAACCGATCACCCAGACGACCCAGGTGAACAGGTAGATCGGGCCTCGTTCAAGGGCGTCGGTGACCCACCAGTGGTACATCGGGGTAGCGTAGCGGATCAGGCTGGCAGGAGGGCCAGGGCGTTGGGAGCAGGCCGCGGTCAGTCATTCCCGGACGGCCGCGCCGCGTCACGCGGCCTTCACGCTCGCGCGGCTGTTCCTCTCGGCGATGACGACCAGCTCGTCGAAGACCTTCGGATCCTCGATGGCGAGTTGGGAGAGCATCTTGCGGTTGAGCAGGATGCCGGCCATCTTCAGGCCGTTGATGAACCGTGAATACCGGGTGCCCCGCATGTGGCACCCGGCGGTGATACGCGTGATCCACAGCGCCCGCATGTCGCGCTTGCGCGTGCGCCGGTCGCGATAGGCGTAGCACCCTGCGCGGATGATGGCGTAATCGGCCTTGTACTTGTGCAGGTGGCTGGTGCCGTAGTAGCCGCGTGCGGCGCGGAGGATGCGCTTGCGGGCCTTCGTGCGGGCGGCGCCCTTGGTAACGCGGGGCATGGGGAGAATCTCCGATCAAGTGCCCGGACGGGGACGGCAGGGACTGCCGGCTTGTGGCCCGGCGGGCGGGTGATGGACCGTTGATTGCGGCGGCTCGCCTCCGACCGCAAACGCCGATTACTTGGAGGACCTGGTGGCGGCCGCTTCCTTCCTCGCGGCTTCCTTGGCGGCCCTGCGCTGCTCGGGGGACGGGCTGCGCCGGAGGTGGGCACGGGCCTGGTCTCGCCCGCGGAGGCGGCGGTACAGCAGCCGTTCCAGCCGCTTGGCCTCGGGGTTGGACATGTACTTGTCCTTGCGGAGCCTGCGGAGCCGCTTGGCGCTCTTGTGCGAGCGGAGGTGCTTGCCAAACGACCGGTTGTGACGCACCAAGCCGGTCTTGGTGATCTTCATCCGCTTCAGCGTGCCCTTGTGGCTCTTGTTCTTCGGCATGTCGTCACCGCTCCATCCGCCGCGCTCCGCGGCGGTCAGGCATCGCCTGTCTGACGTTGGTTCCGCCCGCCACAGAACAGGTTCTGCCCCGTGACAAGCCAGGAACAATAGGCCCGAACGCTCGCGGCAGCAACCCGCCGGCGTCCGATCTCGCTCCGGCCCCCGGCCTCCCGGACCACGCGTCGCGCCCGCGCGCCCCCACGCGCCGCCACTATCCTGCTCGCATGGACATGACCAGCGAACGTTGGACGTATACCACCGCCTACCTGCGCGAGGTGTTCGGGCGCCAGGACCAGCAGCTCAGCACGCTGATGACGCGCGCGGTGGCCGCAGGGCTGCCGGACATCGCCGTCTCCGCCGATGTCGGACGCCTGTTGAAAATCCTGGCGTCGATGACCAACGGCGGGCAGGGCGCACGGCTGATCATCGAGCTCGGCACGCTCGCCGGATACTCCGGCATCTGGCTCTCCCGGGGGCTCTGCCAGAAGCCGCCCGGCAGGCTGCTCACCGTCGAGCCCGTCGGGAAGCACGCGGATTTCGCGCAGAAGGAGTTCCACGCGGCCGGCCTGGCCGACCGCGTCACGATCGTGCGCCAACCGGGCCTGGCGGCGCTCGACCGGCTCGCCCGCGAGCTCGGCCCCGGCTGCGCTGACGTCGTATTCATCGACGCCATCAAGACCGAATACCCCGAGTACTTCCGGTTGGCCCGCCCGCTGATCGCCCGCTCCGGCCTGCTCATCGCCGACAACATCCTCGGCTCCGGCAGCTGGTGGATCGATACCCCGCCCGGCACGAGCCCCGATCGCGACGCCGCGGACCGCTTCAGCCGCACCGTCGCGGCCGATCCCGAGTTCGAGGCCGTCGGGATCCCGATGCGCGAGGGCGTGCTGGTGGCACGCCGGAGATGACCCCGTCACCCCGGACCGCCATTGCGCTCGACTACCCTTCCCCATGAGCCGCTACGAGCAGTTCCAGGAGTTCCGCGCCCGCCTCAACGAGAAGATCCTCGGCCCCTCCGGCGGCACGCTGGTCACCAAACGGTTCTTCGCCCTGGACGACCAGACCTACCGCGACACCTCCGCCGACGGCGGGCTGGACAAGGGGACCAAGGAACTCCTCGGCCTGGCCGCGTCGATGGTGCTGCGGTGCGACGACTGCATCGCCTACCACATCGATCAATGCGTGAAGGCCGGCTGCACCGACCGGCAGCTCTGGGAGACCTTCGACGTGGCCCTCATCGTCGGCGGATCCATCGTCATACCCCACCTGCGCCGGGCCACGGAGTTCCTCGACGAGTGCCGCGAGATCCAGAACAACCCGGGCGTTCGTCCACGCTCGGCGCCCGCCACCTAGCTAGCGCTCGGGATTCCGCGCGGGCCACTACACTCACTCCCGCATGGCCCGCGCCCACGAACCACAACGCGCCCGCGCCGTGGCGACGCAGATCGTCCGGCGTCTCAAAGACGCCGGCCACGTCGCCTACTTCGCCGGCGGCTGCGTCCGCGACGAGCTGCTCGACCTCCACCCGACCGACTACGACATCGCCACCGACGCTCCGCCGCAGCGCGTCCGCGAGCTCTTCACCCGGACCGCGGAGGTGGGCGCCGCGTTCGGCGTCGTGCTCGTCTACGAGAGCGAGAAGGCCGCGCCCCCCTCCCCCGGCCAGGACGCGCCGGATCCGGCCCGCGCCCGCGGAGGCGGAGGGGGGGTGAGCGTCGAAGTCGCCACCTTCCGCTCCGACGGACCCTACTCCGACGCCCGCCGCCCCGACGTCGTCGACTTCTCCGACGCCCCCACCGACGCCGCTCGCCGCGACTTCACCATCAACGCCCTCTTCCTCGATCCCACCGGCCCGCCCACCACCCTGCCCACCGGCCGCGTCGTCGGCGGTACGGTCATCGACTATGTCTCCGGCCTGGCCGACCTTGCCTCGGGCGTCCTCCGAGCCGTCGGAGATCCGGACAAACGTCTCAGCGAGGACCACCTCCGCGCCCTCCGCGCCGTCCGATTCGCCGCACGCCTGGGATTCAAGATCGACCCGCCCACGGCGGCGGCAATCCGGCGGCACACGGCCGAGCTGCGCGGTGTCAGCCGCGAGCGCATCGGCGAGGAGCTGCGCCGCATGATGGCCCACCCCTCCCGCGCCGGCGCGTGCCTGATGCTCCAGGACCTCGGCCTCGACCCGCCGGTCCTCGACGAGCCGCACGTGCACGCCCCGCTCCCCTCCCTCGCCGGCCTCGAGGCCGGCGGCGCCCTCCCCCCGGACCAGCCACCCCTGTACTCGACATGCCTGGCCGCCTGGGCCATCGACCGCGGCGTCACGCCCGCGACGGCTGCGCTGTCCGAACCACTAGTGGCCGAATCCGGCAGGCGCGCTCGCCGGCCCGGCGACCCGTGGGCCGCGTTCGTTTCCCGCTGGCGGAGGTCGCTCTGTCTCAGCAACGACGAGACCGACGGCCTGAAGGGGTGCCTCACGAAGTTCGGCATCGTTTCGGAGCAATGGGACGGAATGCTTGTCGCTCAGCAGAAACGAGTCGCCGCCGGGAAGTGGTTCCAGGAGGCTCTCAAGGTCCTGCGGGCCCGCTCACCGCACCGGGCCGCGGCCATCGCCGCCCGCGTTGCCGAGCTCGAAACGTTGGGAACGGGGATCCGTCCCGAACCGCTGATCACCGGCGACGACCTGAAGGCCATGGGTTTGACACCCGGCCCGATGTTCCGATCGGTGCTTGATAGGGTCTTTGACGCCCAGCTTGAGGGCAGGATCCGCACCCGCGACGAAGCGCTGGAACTCGCGGAAAAACTCTGGAACTCGCCGGGGTCCTGAGCGTCCAACCTCAAGATGAGGTTTTTCGGGGTCGGCATAACGAAGGACACCATCAACTTCGTTCCTTGGTCTGATATACTTTCATCAGCCTGATAGGCGAAAGTCAGGATAGCGACAGGTATCTCGGGCCGCGCTGGGGGCGAGATGGTGGGCAGAAATGTCCATCAGATGGCGCCGAAATTTGCAGCATCACGGCGACGGCGCGGCGAATAGGTCACCCGGCGGAACGCTCCGCCTGATTCAAAGGGAACCGCAGATGAGAAACACGATGCGACGGCTGGCAGGGTTCATCGCGGCCGGGGCCGCGGCGCTGGCCGCGACGGCGCTCGCGGGCGCCGATGCCCAATCGGCCCGGCCAGCCCGGCCGGATCAGCCCGCCGGGAAGCAGGCCAAGCTCGTCGGCGACGCCGCCGAGGCCGCCAAGATCTACATGATCACCTTCACCGGCGAATACGGGCGCGACGAGAGCATCACGCCGATGCGCCGTGTGATGGAGGATGCCCGGAAGCTCCAGCCGGACATCATCGTCGTGAAGGTCGACTGCGAGTTCAAGAAGTTCGGCAAGGAGAAGCGGGACTTCGAGCCCGATCTCGGCTCGTTCGACCAGATGGAATCGGTCCGCCAGATGGCCGTCCTCGTCACCGACGACATCGACTTCGGCGCCGAGTGGGCCAAGAAGCCCCGCATGGTCTTCTGGGTCAAGAAGGCCCTGGGCGGCGTGGCGTTCCTCCCATTCGCGTGCAAGGAAATCTATTACACCTCCGACGCGAAGCATGGCGGAATCGGCTACCTCGACCTGCTCTTCGACGGCGTGGGCGACGAGGTCGTCCGCGAAAAACAGCGGTCGCTCCGACTCGGCCGGGCCATCGGCATCTCCGCCAAGGGCGGCTACGACGACCACATCATCAAGGCCATGGCCCGCGCCGACTACGTGCTCTCGGTCAGCTTCGAGGGCGGCAAGCCCACCTGGCACGAGGACGAGTCCGGCGACATCCTCCTCACCGACGACGGCAACAAGGAAGCGGGTCGGCGCGACACCGTCGAGGACGCCGTCCGCTACCGCGGCAACGACGTGCTCACCCTCGACGCCGAATGGGCCAGCCGCCTGGGCGTCTCCAGAGGAACCTGCAACACCGACGAAGAACTCTTCTTCGCGCTCGGCGTCGCCCGGAACCACGAGGTCCTCCCCGGCAAGGCCGACTCGATCCTCCACGAGTGGGGCAAGGGCGTTAGCGACGGCGAGCTCGCGATCAAACGCCTCCGGCGTGAGTTGCGGGAAGTCAGGGTCAAGCCGCCCGCCGAGTACGCCGAGCGCACCGCCGCCCGCGGCCGGCGCAAGGCCATCCTCAAGCAGATGCTCGAGTTCCTCACGCGGTACGAAGAATCGATCAACCCGGACGCAATCGAGGCCAACCCGCCGAACCTGATCCAGCAGATCAAGCTCCAGATCGACCAGATCGATCAGGAGCAGCGACGCGACAAACGCTGAGCGCTCCCCACCCCACACGCCGCCGACAAACGTCTCCCAGCACCGCTCGCCAGCAGGAAGAACCGACCATGCAGCAATACACCAAGCTCGTCCGAGTGTTCCTGATCGCCGTTGCCGCGGCCTCGATCTTCTGCCTCGGCGCCTCGATGGCCCGGGCCGACAAGCTCCATCTCAAGGACGGGCGAGTGCTCGAGGGCACCGTCGAGAGCGAGGGCGACGGCTTCATGTACTTCAAGTACAAGGTCGGCGGCATCGAGCAGTCCACCCTGTTCTCCTCCGCCGACATCACGAAGCTCGAGCGGGACAGCGCGACCAACCCCGTCCCCTCCGCTCCTACGCCCGGGAAGGCCGACAAGCCCGCCGTCACCGGCAAGGCCGAAGAGTCCAAGCCCGCCGTCGCCGCCGCCAAGCCCAAGGCAAGCAAGGACGGCAAGCGCGTGGAGCGTCTGGCCATCCTCAACTTCGGCCCACCCAGCTCCTGGGGCAAGGACCCCAGGACCCGCGAGGTCGAGAGCACCGTCGGCGTGCAGATCTCCGCCTCCGCCTTCAAGAACGCGATCCCCATGCTCGAGAAGGACGGCGTCACCGCCGTAGCCGTGCGCATCAACTCCGGCGGCGGGTACCTCTCCGAGCTCGCCAAGTTCCATGAGGTCCTCCAGAACGACTTCAAGCCCAGGTTCCGCACGGTCGGATGGGTCGAGTCCGCCATCTCCGCCGCCGCCATGAGCCCCTGGGTCCTCGAGGAGTTCTACATGCTCCCCGAGGGCAACATCGGCGCCTGCACCGGCTGGTACGGCAGGCTCCAGGCGATGAAGGGCATTGAGCTCGAGGTTGTCCTCGCCATGATGGAGGACGCCTCCCGCAAGGGCGGTCGCGACCCCAAGATCATGCGCTCCATGCAGATCTGCTGCGACCGAGGCGAGGCCCCCCTCTCCGCCGACATCGACCCCGTCACCGGCGACGTGACCTGGCATCAGGACGTCTCCGGCCAGTTCCTGCTTAATCCACCGAACCAGATCCTCACCTTCACCGCCGAGCAAGCCGTCAAGTTCAAGTTCGCCAAGGCCATCGCCGCAACACCCGAAGACCTCGCCCACGCCATGTTCGGCGAGCATGCCGAGTTCGAGTTCGGTGGCAAGGACGCGGCCGACTATGTCGACAGCAACATGATCGAATCCGACACCGCCGAGAAGCACGCCATCGAGGTCGTCATCAAGTACGTCCGTCGAATCGAGGAGGCCGCAGCCACCCAGGACAGGGCCGAGCGCGGCGCCTTGGTCGGCCAGGCCCGCACCTTCCTCCACCAGCTCAAGCGCTGGTGCGAGAAGAACCCCAACCTCGAGCAGGTGCTCGGCAACAAGATCGGCGTCGAGGCCCTCGACAAAGAATGGTTCCAGATCGAGGAAGAGCGCCTCAAGAACCTCATGAAGTAATCGCCGCCCGCGACGCCTTCCAATCCATCGCACCCACCAACCCCGCCAACCGGCGGGGTTTCTACTAGACTAGGTGCTAAGCGCTGGGGGCTGGGTACCTGGCTGCGTCACGTCCGTCCCACCAGTCCCCTTCGTCCCATCCGCGGTCGGAGACAGAGCATCTAGCACTTAGCACTTAGCACCTAGCACTTAGCACTTAGCACTCAGCACTCAGCACTCACCCCTCCCACCACCACCACATGCACGTCGCGCGGCCCGTGCACCCCTGTGATCAGGATCCCCTCGATGTCCGCCGTCTTGCTCGGGCCGCTCACCAGAACCAGCGACGTCGGTGCCGCCGGCCCGCTTTCCTCCCCGCCCAGCCCGTCGAGACGCCACAGGTCCATAAGGTCCGGCAGCACACTGTCCGCCGGCACGATCGCGATGTGCACCGGCGGAACGATGAACGCCCCACGGCTGCGCACCGCGTCCGACCGCACCACCAGTGTCCCGCTCTCGGCGATCGCCGCCACCACGTCCGTGATGCCCGCATCCACCTCGAACTGCGCCTGCAAGCCGGGCAGCGAGCGGTAGTCCACCATCTCCGCGCCGGCGTCACGCCCCCCCGCACGGGCGGCCTCGATCATCCGCCCCGCGGGCAGGCCCACACAGAACGACCGCACCCCCTCCGCCCGCAGCACGTTAGCCAACGTCTCCCGCAGCGACCCCTCCCCGCACCTGTGCGTCTTCATCCCCGCTGCGCCCGCCCGCGCGATGAACCCTTCGACCATTCCCTCCTCCGGCCCCACCAACCGAACCAGCGACTCATCTACCTCCGGCGGCGCCGGGCAGACGACGCCCGCGTCGCCCTCTCGCCGCCCCAGCGCAGCGCGCACCCGCCGCATGAGCTCCTCCCGCCCCCCGGGGTTCGCGACCCGGCCCACGCTCATGTGCCGCCCCTTGGTCGCCCCACCCCGCCCTCCCCGCCCCGCCCTCCTCGCTCCCTCCTCCACCACTCGCGGAAGCTCACCCGCGCCGGCGTCGGCAAGTCCCGCTCCGACGTCCACCCCGCCAGCGGCCCGACCGAGTGCGTGATCCACCGCCGGTCCGTCATCCCCCCCTGCGCCCCGCCCTCGCCCAGCGCCCGCAACACCATCTTCGCCACCCGCGCGCCCGCACGGTACATAAGCCCGCTGCGCATCCCCCCGGCCCACGCCCGCATCACCACCCGCTTGCCCAGCCCCTCCACCCGCCGCGACACCAGTTCCCGCCGCAGCCGCACCAGATGCGATGGGATGTCGATGTGCACCGGGCACGCCTGGAAGCACGCCCCGCACAGCGAACTGGCCCGCGGCAGGTCGGCGTAGTTCTCCAGCCCCTTCATCAGCGGCGTGATCACCGCCCCGATCGGCCCCGAGTACACCGCCCCGTACGCGTGCCCGCCCCCCACCTTCCTGTACACAGGGCAGGCATTCAGGCACGCCCCACACCGGATGCACCGCAAGAGCTCCCGCGTCGGCTCGCGCAGCAGCTCCGTCCGGCCGTTGTCCACAAGGATGATGTGCAGCTCCTCCGGCCCGTCGTGCTCCCCCGCCCGGCGAACCCCGGTGATGATGCTCGTGTACACCGTCAGCGGCTGCGCCGTGGCGCTCCGCGCCAGGAGCTTCAGGAAGACGCTCAGGTCCTCCAGCCGCGGCACCAGCTTCTCAATCCCCACCAGCGCCACGTGTACCCTCGGCGCGCCCATCGCCAGGTCCGCGTTCCCCTCGTTCGTGCACACCACCAGCGACCCGGTCTGCGCCACCAGAAAGTTCGCCCCGCTGATCCCCATCTCCGCCCGCCGGAACTTCGCCCGCATGTGCTCTCGCGCGATTATCGTCAGCCGGCGCGGGTCCTCCGTGTACTCCGCCCCCAGCTCGCGCACAAAAGCCCTCGCCACCGCCTTCCGGTCCTTGTGGATCATCGGCGTCACGATGTGCGACGGCGCATCGTGGTCAAGCTGCACGATGAACTCCCCCAGGTCGGTCTCGATCGTCTCGATCCCCGCCCCCTCCAGCGCCGGCAGCAGCCGCGTCTCTTCCGTCACCATCGACTTGCTCTTCACGACCAGCCGGCACCCCTGCTCCTGGGCGAGCCCCAGGCAGATCCGGTTGGCCTCCGCCCCGTCCAGCGCGAAATGCACCACCGCCCCCGCCGCCGTTGCCGCCGCCGTGAACCGGTCCAGGTAGTGGTCCAGGTGGTCCAGCGTGTGCTGCTTGATCCGACCCGCCAGCTGCCGCACCGCGTCGTACCGCTCCCCGAACGCGTCGCGGCAGGCGTTCACCCGCCCGCGGTGCTTCAGCTCCGCCGCGTTCTCCACGAACTGCCGGAGCCGCACGTCACGGACCGCCCGCTCCACCCGCGGGCCCATCCTGTACGGCAGCGGCGGCGACAGGATCTCCTCGCCGCTCATCGCCCCTTCCTCCGCCGCTGGCGCGCCCGGATCGCTCATACCGCCCCCTCCGGCTCCAGCAGCCCCAGGCCCTCCGCGATGATCTCCGCCAGCGACGTCACCCGCACGTCGCACCGCTCCCGGCGGCACGCCCCCTCGATGTTCATCGCGCACCCGGACTCGTTGCACACCAGCGTGCCGGCGCCGGTGCGCCGCACGCACTCCACCTTCTCCCGCACCATCTCGCCCGAGATCCGCGGGTAGTTCACCGCGAACGTCCCCCCGAACCCGCAGCACTGGTCGGGCTTCTCGAGCGCCAGCGTCTCCAGCCCCTGCACCTGGCTCATCAGCCGCACCGCCTCGTCGGTCATCCCCAGCGCCCGCAGGTGACACGAGTAGTGGTACGTCGCCCTCCCCTCCCATCTCGCCCCCATCGACCGCAGGTCCGTCCGCAGGACTTTCGTCAGGAACTCCACAAACTCGTACGTCCGGCCCGCCAGCGCCTCCGCCCGCGCGTGCATCTCAGCATCGTCCGCCAGCAGCCGCGGGAACTGCTCCCTCACCATCGCGGCGCACGACCCCGACGGCGTCACGACCGTCCCATGCGGCGCAAACACGCCGATCATCCTCGCGGCCAGCGCCCGCGCCTCCTCCTGGAACCCCGTGTTGAACATCGGCTGCCCGCAGCACGTCTGCCCCTCCGGGAACACCACCTCGTGCCCGAGGTGCTCGAGCACCTTCACCACCGCCACCCCCGCCCGCGGGTAGAAGTTCTCCGTCAGGCACGTGATGAACAGCGCGATCTTCACGGCACCGGGCCCCGCGTCATCCCCCGATCGCCCCGCGCTCAATGTACCAGATTCCCCGCCCCGTCCCCGCCGCGCCGCGCGCTCACTCCGGCCCAGCCACCTCCACCCTCGCCCCCGTTTCCCTCAGCCACTTTACCTGCTCGCCCTTCGCCCCCGCGTCCGTGATAATCGAATCCACCTCCTCCACCCGCGCGAAGAACTCCAGCGCCCGCACGCCGAACTTGCTGCTGTCCACCAGCAGGCAGCTCTCCTCCGCCACGTCCATCATCTTTCTCTTGATCCGCCCGTGCATATCCGCCGTCACGCTCAACCCCCGCTCGGCGTCCACCCCTTGGCACGACAGGAACACGCGCCGGATGTTGTACCGCTCCAGCGACTCCTCCGCCAGCGTCCCCACCAGCGACATCGACGGCGCATCCAGCACCCCGCCCGTCACGATCACCTGCACCGCCGCACGCTCGGCCAGCGCCCTCGAGACCGCCAGCGAGTTGGTGACCACCGTCAGCGGCCGGTCCGGGATCACCCTCGCCAGCTCGTACACCGTCGAGCTCGCGTCCAGCGCGATCACGTCCCCGTCGCTGATCTCCTCCGCCGCACGCCGCGCGATCGTCCGCTTCAGCTCGAGGTGCACCGTCTCGCGCACGCTCAGCGGCAGCTCCGCCCGCTCTCCCCCGATCGGCACCGCCCCGCCGTGCGTCCGCACCAGCAGCCGGTCCGCCCCCAGCCGCTCCAGGTCGCGCCGAATAGTCTCTTCCGCGACGTGCAGCTCCTCGGCCAGCAGCGAGACCCGCACGGCCCCGGACTGCTTCACCCTGAACAGGATGTGCCTGTGACGTTCCGCCGCGAGCATGGCTTCCAATCCCGTCCGAATCTGTTGGAATCTCGGCCCGATTCCGTTATCCGATGCTTGATTATGTTGGAATATACCTGATAATGTTGGATCAGTCAACAGTTCCCGCCATGATGAGGAACGCTCATGCCGACCGCAGCGCCGTCCCGCTTCGCTCACGTCGACTACCGCTGGGACGACGCCGCCGCGGCAAGGCTCGACCCACTCGCCCGGCTCGTCTACCGATCCAACCTCCTCGGCTCTGACCAGCGCATCACCAACACCGGCGGCGGCAACACTTCCGCCAAGCTCCCCGAGAGAGATCCCCTCACCGGCGAGCCCGTCGAGGTCCTCTGGGTCAAGGGATCCGGCGGCGACCTCCGCACCGCGAGCAAGGGTCTCTTCGCCTCGCTCTATCAATCCAAGCTCATCGGCCTGCAGCGCCTCTACGACGCCGCGCTGACCAAGGGACCCAAGACGCCCATCGAAGACGACATGGTCGGCGCCTACTCCCACTGCACGTTTAACCTCAACCCGCGCGCCTCGTCCATCGATACCCCGCTCCACTCCTTCGTTCCCTTCAAGCACGTCGACCACACGCACCCCAACGCCGCTATCGCCCTCGCCGCCTCGAAGCGCGGCAAGGAGCTCACAACCCACGTCTACGGCCCCGACGTCGTCTGGCTCCCCTGGCAGCGCCCCGGGTTCGATCTGGGCCTGGCCCTGCGCGACGCCTGCCGCAGGAACCCCGGCGCCAAGGGCGCCATCCTCGGCCAGCACGGCCTGATCAACTGGTCCGACGACGACAAGGCCTGCTACGAGCTCTCCCTCGACCTCATCGAGCGCGCCGCTCGCTTCATCACCCAGCACGACAAGGGCGACAACACCTTCGGCGGCCCCAAGTGGCCCATTCTCGCCCAGGATCGCCGTGACGCGGTCTTGAGCGAGATCCTGCCGTTCCTCCGCGGACAGGTCTCCTCCCAGCGCCGCTTCATCGCCACGGTCCAGCGCACACCCGCCATCCTGCAGTTCGTCTGCTCCGGCGATGCGCCCCGCCTCGCCGCACTCGGCACGTCCTGCCCCGACCACTTCCTCCGCACCAAGATCCGCCCGCTGCTGGTGGATTGGGACCCCTCCCTCACCATCGACCAGCTCAAGGCCGCCATCACCTCCGGCCTCGAGAGTTACCGCGCCGAGTACGCCGCCTACTACAACCGCTGCAAGCGCCCCGGCTCCCCCGCCATGCGCGATCCCAACCCCACCGTCGTCCTCATCCCCGGCGTCGGCATGATCGCGCTGGGCAAGAACAAGAGCGAGTCTCGCGTCACCGCCGAGTTCTACACCTGCGCCGTCGAGGTCATGCGCGGCGCCGAGGCCATCGACCAGTACACCGCCCTCCCCGAGCAGGAGGCCTTCGACATCGAATACTGGGCCCTCGAGGAGGCCAAGCTCCGGCGCATGCCCCCCGAGCAGGAGTTCGCCCGCTCCATCGTCGTCGTCGTCGGCGCCGGCAGCGGCATCGGCAAGGCCGCCGCCCACCGCCTCGCGAAGGAAGGCGCCCACGTCGTCTGTGCCGACCTCTCCCTCGAGGCCGCCGGCAACACCGCCGCCGAGCTCAGGAAGCTCCACGGCGAGGGCGCCGGGCAGGGCGGGGTCGGCGTCGCCGGCACCGGCATCTCCTGCTGCGGCCAGGCTATCGGCCTCGACGTCGACATCACCTCCCGGGCCAGCATCCGCGCCATGCTCCGCGACGCCATTCTCGCCTATGGCGGCGTCGACAACGTCGTCGTCACTGCCGGCATCTATATCCCCCCCGACCCCACCGGCAACATCCCCGACGACAAGTGGCGCACGACCTTCGACGTCAACGTCGTCGGCGCCTACCTTGTCGCCGACGAGACGCGGAAAGTCTGGTCCGCCCAGGGGCTCACCGGCTCGCTCGTCCTCACCACCAGCGTCAACGGTGTCGTCCCCAAGCGCGGCAGCCTGGCCTACGACGCCAGCAAGGCCGCGGCCAACCACCTCACCCGCGAACTGGCCATCGAGCTCGCCCCCCTCGTCCGCGTCAACGCCGTTGCCCCCGCCACCGTCGTCGCCGGCTCCTCGATGTTCCCGCGCGACCGCGTCGTCGCCTCCCTCACCAAGTACAACATCCCCTTCGCCGAGGGCGCCGACACCGACGCCCTCCGCGGCGCCCTCGCCCGCTTCTACGCCCAGCGCACCCTCACCAGGGCCCCCATCACCACCGACGACCAGGCCGAGGCGATCCTCTTCCTCCTCTCTAAT
>JBGPJM010000111.1:0-15454 GCA_041485385.1 Phycisphaerae bacterium
CCTCCCCCACCCCCGCCCCCCTCATCACCGCCGCCCCAACCCCCGGGAACGCCAAGAGCAGCAGCGAGTTGAACACCACCAGCAGCGTGCCCCCCTCGTGCCCCAGCACGCCCATCCACAAGGGCAGCGCCCGCCCGATCCGCGACCCCACCAGCGCCGCCACCGCCATCACCGCGATCGCGCTCAGCGAGAACACCAGATTCATCATGATCGTCTTCCGCGCCCGCCGCGCCAGCTTTGCGGCCCACGGAACAACCCCCAGGTCGTCCGACAGCAGCACGATGTCCGCCGACTCCAGCGCCGCGTCCGAGCCGATGGACCCGATGCCGATCGCGACGTCCGCCGCCGCCAGCGCCGGCGCATCGTTCACGCCGTCGCCGATCACCCCCACCGCGCGCCTCCCCGCCCCCTTCCCCATCGCGCCGGCGCGCCCCGGATCGGACGTCCCCGCGGCCTTCAGCCGCTCGACAGCCGCGACCTTGTCCCCGGGAAGCAGCTCGGCGCGCCACTCGTCCAGCCCCAGCGCCCGGGCCACGTGCTCCGCCGTCGCGCGGTTGTCACCGGTCAGCATGCACACCGGCCTGATCCCCAGCTCGTGCAGCCGGCTCACAAGCTCGGGCGCCCCCGGCCTGATCTGGTCCGAGAGCACCAGCACGCCCGCCTGGTCGTTCCACGCGACGACCGTGCCGATCTGCCCGCGACCCTGCACGCCTGCCAGCTCCTCCGCCAGCCGCGCCCGCAGGCACGCCGGGATGATCTCCTCCACAAACACATACGTCCCCAGCCGCGCCTCCTTCCCCGCGTGCATCCCGCTCACGCCCCGCCCCGCCACGAACCGGCCCCCCTCGATCATCGCGGGGTCGATGTGCCGGTCGCGCGCGGCGCCCCGCACCGCCGCCGCGATCGGGTGCGTCGACTCCTGCTCCAGCCCCGCCGCCACCGCGAGCAGATCGTGCTCGTCCGACCACGCCACCGGGCGCACCTGCCACAGCCGCGGCTTGCCCACCGTCAGCGTGCCGGTCTTGTCGAACGCCACCGCGCGCATGCGCGCCAGCCGCTCGATCGCCTGGCCCCCCTTGAACAGCACGCCGCCGCGCGCCCCGCGCGCGATCGCCGCCAGTGTCGCCGTCGGCGTCGAGATAATCAGCGCGCACGGCGACATCACGATCAGGAGCGTGATCGCCGTGTACACCGCCCCCCCGGCCCCCCCGACGCCGGCGCCGACCAGCGGCACGTCCAACCCCAGCCACCACACCAGCAGCACAAGGATGCTCGCCCCCAGCACCCCCAGCGCGTACGGCTGGCTCAGCCGGTCGATCACCCTCTGCACCGGCTCCCGCTGCTGCTGCGCCTCGATCACCAGGTTCAGGATCCGCTGCAGGCTCGACTCCGACGCCGCCCGCGACACCCGCGCCTCGATCGGGTTCCCCACGTTGATGGTCCCGGCGTAGAGCTCATCGCCGGGGCGGACATCCCGCGGCATGCTCTCCCCCGTGAGATTCGCCTGGTCGATCGCCGAGTCGCCGACAGCCACGACCGCGTCGGTCGGCACCAGCTCGCCGGGGAGGATCTTGATGCGGTCGCCCGCCACAAGCGACTCCGGGCTCACCTGCTCCCAGCGCCCGGCGGCGCCGTCGCCCGTCAGCGAGTCCGCGCCCTCCGGGAGGGAGGCGGGAGGGGGAGGAGGGGGGGCGACCCATTTCATCGCCGCCGTGGGCATCAGCTTGTGCAGCGCCTCGACCGCCCGGGTGGTCCGCGCCATCGCCATCGCCTCCAGCGCGCCCGAGAGCACGAAGAGGAACAGCAGGAGCGCCCCTTCCCCCGGAGCCCCGACCCACGCCGCGAGGGCCGCGCCCACCGCCATCAGCACGTCAATGTCGAACTTCCGCCCCCGCAGCGCCGCCAGCGCCGCCCGCCCGCCATGGAACATCCCGATCGCCAGGCTCGCCCAGTACAGCCCATGCCCGGTGCCCGGCAGACCCGCCCCCTTGACGAGAATGAACCCGGCCACCAGCAGCGACCCGGCGAAGAGCGCCGCCCAGAGCTCCCCCACCGGCGAGAGCACCCACTCCCACACCGTCTCCGGTCGCCTCATCCGCAGGCCCGCGGCCGCCAGCGCGTGCCCCGCCGGGGGGTAGTTGGTCGGAGACGTGCCGGCGGTCGAGGCCATGAACAAAGCTAAGGCAAAGGGGTTATGGGAATCGAATGAGACGAAGTCTCAGGTATCCGGCCGGAGACCGCAGGTCGCGGCCGGCCACTTGTCGATGCAGGATGAACGGGCCACATCCGCCTGACGATGGACCCGGTGAGAGGCCTGACAAGCGTGACAAGGAAGTTACACGCACCGCCAGGCACTCCACCGAGTATCACCGATGCAGGACACTCAGCACCTTAGCACTTAGCACTTGAGCACTCCCATGGCCGACCTCCACCTCGACCTCCTCGCCCATGTCCGCATCGCCTCCCCCTGCCCCGTGCGCTGGGAGGACATGACCGGCTCCGACACCGTCCGCCACTGCGCCCAGTGCAACTTGAGCGTCCACAACCTCTCCGCGATGACCCGCGACGACGCCGAATCGCTCCTCGCGAGCCGCGCCGAGGGCCGCCTCTGCGCCGGCTTCTTCCGGCGCGCCGACGGCACCATCCTTACGCGCGACTGCCCCGTCGGCCTCGCCGCCGTCCGCGCTCGAGTTCGAAGAACCGCCGCGCGCGTCGCCGCCGCCCTCGGCCTGGTCGCCGCCGGCACCGTAGCCGCGGCCACCTCCGCTCGCGAGTCGATGGCGCCATCGCCTCTCCGTCTCCGCGCCCTCCAGCCATTCGCGGCCCTCGCCCACTGGTTCGTCCCCGCGCAGCCGCCCCCGCCCCCACCAGTCCGCGGTCGCTGGCTCGCCGGCGAAGTCTGCCCCGCACCTCGCCCCGCACCGACAACCAATACAGCCCCACCGCCACCATCCGGCGCCGCCAGCAACGGAGGCTAACGGCCACCCCTCCTCCTCTTCTGCTCACTGCTCACTCCAGTCCATGTCCACTCCCACCATCCACCTCGACCTGCTCTCCCAGGTCCGCATCGCCTCCCCTTGCACCGCGCGCTGGGACGAAATGACCGGCGACGAGCGCACCCGTTTGTGCTCGCAGTGCAACCTCTGCGTGCACAACCTCTCCGCCATGACACACTCCGAAGCCGAGGCGCTCGTGGCCGGCGCCGGCCAGGCGTCGGGCGTTTGCGTCCGCCTCTACCGGCGCGCCGATGGCACCGTCATCACCCAGGACTGCCCCGTCGGGTTCGCCAGGGCCCGTGCCGCGGCACGCAAAATGGCCGCACGCATCGCCGCCGCACTCGCGTTCGCCCTCGCCGGCGGTGCCGCCGCGGCGACCACCTCGAAGAGCCCCTGGGCCGGCGCCCTGCGCCTGCGGGCCCTCCAACCCTTCGCGGCCATCACCACCTGGCTCACCCCATCCGCCCCTCCGCTCGGACCAATCACCCGCAACCCCGGCTCGTACATCATGGGCAAGGTGTCCATGCCCTACATCCCTCCACCACCCGGTCCGCCACCACCGCCGCCGCCGCCGCCCTCCGCGCCGGCAAACAACGGCGACTGACCCCTCCCTTCTTACTATTCACTTCTCACCTTCTCGCCTCTCACCTGCCTCAGGAGCCCCCAATGCCCCTCCTCATCCTCGGCTCAGCCCTCGTCTACGGCGCCCTGCTGATCACCGCCGTCGGAATGGAGCACGACTACCTCTTCTCCCTCCAGCGCCACCTCCTCTCGCTTGCGCTCTCGGCCTTCGTCGTGCCCGTCGTCTCGACCTGGCTCGTCACCGAGTTCGTCAACATCGCCTCCCCAAGGCGCCTCTTCGACCGTCGCATCCACGCACGCCTCCAGCGATTCACCCTCGGCCTGATCGCCGGCACGCTGGGCGCCTGCATCAGCGCTCTGGCCCTGGCCCTCCTCGATATGTCCCTCCCCGATTCGCTGCTCACGGGCGCGAGCGCCGCCTGCGCCGCCGGCATCGTCCTCGTCCCCCTCTCCCACGCCCGCCGCGGCCACTGCATCCACTGCGGCTACGACCTCTCCGGAGCCTGCATCCTCGCCGGCAAGGCCGGCGCCGTCTGCTCGGAGTGCGGAACCGACCTGATGCGCGCCTGAACGGGAGTTCCACATGCCCACCGACATCCACCTCGACCTCCTCGATTCCATCCAGGTCGCCTCCCCCTGCACCGCCAGCTGGGACGACATGACCGGCGACGAGCGCACCCGCCTCTGCGCCCAGTGCAACCTCCACGTCCACAACTTGAGCGCCATGACCCGCGCCCAGGCCGAGTCCCTCCTCGCCGGCGCCCGCGCCGGCGGCACCCGCCTGTGCGCCCGCTTCTACCGCCGCGCCGATGGCACCGTCCTCACCCAGGATTGCCCCATCGGCCTCGCGCGCGTCCGCGCCGCCACCCGCCGGATGATCGGCCGCGCCGCCGCTGCGCTCGCCATGCTGATCGGCGCCGCCGCCGCCGCCGCAACCACCTCGCGCGACACCTGGGGCGGCTCCCTCCGCCTCCGCGCCGTCCAACCGTTCGCAACCCTCTCGACCTGGCTCATGCCCGCCGCCCCGCTCCTGGGGCCAATGGCCCCGCGCGGGCGCATGCTCATGGGTGACGTGTGCATCGCGCCGGTCCCACCACCGCCCGCTCCCAGCTTCACCTCGACGACCGCGCCGTCCACCCCATGAACCGGGGTTGAAGCTCCCCATCCAGCCGCGGCGGAATCCGGTCCACTCACTCCGCATCCGGCCCGCGAGTGAAACCCGCGGAACATGGGGGTCAGTCCAGCGAACGTGCCAAAAAACCGCCGCAAATCATGGGGTATTCCCCCATTTGGGCGCGCAGGCGCGCAAAAACGATCATCCATTCATCCGGATCCGCGGCTTAACCCTACCTCATCACCGCGTCCATCTGCCGCTTCTCCTCCGCCGTCGCCCCCTCCACGGGGATCTCCTTCAGCAGCGCATCCACGATCCGGTCCGTCGTGATCTGGTCCGCCTCCGCGTTGAAGTTCGTCAGGATCCGGTGCCGCAGCACCGGCTTCGCCACCGAGCGGATGTGCTCCGGCGTCACATGGTGCGAGCCCAGCAGGATCGCGCGGGCCTTCGCCGCCAGGATCATGTACTCGCTGGCCCGCGGCCCGGCGCCCCACCCCACGTAGTCCTTCACCAGCTTCGGGCGCTCCGCCCCGCCGTCCATCGGCTCGCTGATCCGCGTCGCCCGCACCAGCCGCAGCGCGTAGCGGATCACGTGGTCCGCCACGGCGCACGAGCGGACCAGCTCCGTCACCCGCGTGATGTCCGCCGCCGTCAGCACCGGCTCGGGAATGCCGCGCCCGCCGGCCGTCGTTCGACGCACGATTTCCAGCTCTTCCGCGGCGGAGGGGTAGCTGATCCTGACTTGGAACATGAACCGGTCCAGCTGCGCCTCCGGCAGCGGGTACGTCCCCTCCTGCTCGATCGGGTTCTGCGTCGCCAGCACGAAGAACGGGTCCGGCAGCTTGTGCTGCATCCCGCCCACCGTCACCTGGTGCTCCTGCATCGCCTCCAGCAGCGCGGCCTGCGTCTTCGGCGGCGTGCGGTTGATCTCGTCGGCGAGGATCACGTTCGCGAAGATCGGCCCCTTCACGAACCGCAGCTCGCGCGACCCCGTCGACTTGTCCTCCTCGATCACCTCCGTCCCCGTGATGTCGCTGGGCATCAGGTCCGGCGTGAACTGGATCCGGCTGAACCCCAGGCTGAGCGTCTTGGCGATCGTCGAGATCAACAGCGTCTTGGCCAGCCCCGGGACCCCCTCCACCAGCGCGTGCCCGCGGCAGAACATCGCCACCAGGATCTGGTCCACCACCTCGTCCTGCCCGACGATCACTTTGTGAATTTGCTCCCGCAGCCGCTCGTACGCCTGCCGCACCTCCACAATCGCCCGCTCCGGCGAAACCGCCCCAGACGCGGCCACACTTCCAGTCAGCGGATCCGGCATGTACGCGCTCCCGGCCCCGCCCCCGGACTTCGGTACAACGGATCATACCGCCCACGCAAGGGCGGGCTTCGCCGGCGCGCCCGCGAGAAAAAAGGGCCGCGCGCCCAGAACGGGAGCGCAGCCCTACGAAGGTGTTGCGATGGTGTACCGGCGGTCAGGATCTGCGTTCCGGTGCGCGATCACCACCGCGCTGATTTTCGTGACGCTCGATCATTTTCTCGATCATCTTCTCCAGCCGCTCCATGCGCTCCTCGATCCCCTTCAGACGGTCCACGTCCGCCCCCCCTTCGGGGGCCATGTCGCCCTTCGCAAACGCGCGGGCCTGCTCGTCCGCCCGGCGCGCGGCCTCCTTCTTCAGAGCCTCGCCAACCACCTTCCGCGCCTGCTCGCCGCTCTTGAGCGCCCGATCCATCTCCTGCCTGGCCTGGGCCTGCGCCTCCGGAGAAAGGTCGCTCCTCCACCATTCCTGCGGCGTGGTGAAGGTGAACCCCTTCGCTCCGGGAGTAACAAATAGGCGGTTCGCCCCTCCCTCCTCACCACCCCGGCCGAACACATCCATACCCAGGGCGATCGATTTCACTTTCGATTTCTCGAGCTTCTCGGCCTCGTACTTGGCGACCTTGATCTTCACATCGTGCTTCTGCCCGCGGTGGATCACCGTGAGCTTCACGGTCCCGTTCTCGTCCGTTTCCCTGAGCGCCCTGCGGACGACGTCCTGGCCGGCAGGCTCCTTGCCGTCCACGCCGACGATGATGTCGTACGGCTCTAGCCCGGCCTTGGCCGCGGGCAGGTCGTCGTAGACGCCGCTCACCAGCGTCGCGTCGCCCGCTTCGAGGCCGAAATGGCCCAGTAGCGATCGATCGGGATCCGCCAGCTGGATGCCGATCATGACCTTCGGCGGCTCGACCTGCATGCCTTGCACGACCCGCGCGCCCCGGAGGCCGCCGACGGCGGTGTCGAACCTCAACTCACCGGCCGGGCCAGCACCCAGGCCATTCAGCCGGCGAACTCGCGCCGGGCCGCCACCGGGAGCGTCCAGCGACTCCACCCGCACTTCCCCGCCGTTGTTGTCCGTCTCGATGTTGAACTCGAAGACGGCAGTCCCCTTCTCGTCCAGGACCTTGACGTTGCCGCCCTCCCGCTTCACGCGGTCCAGCGGCACCTTCTTGCCGTTGCGCTCGACGCTGGTGATCTTCCCGTTCTCCATCTTGATGCTGACGCTGTCGTCGTCCTTCACGATCACCATGCTGGATTCGCCGTCGCCGCCCGACGCGGCCCGCGCGACGGCCCTGGCGCGCCGCTCGCCCTTGCCGGCGGGCTGCTCGTCACCCGGGCGGTCCAGCGCGAGGCTCAGCGTGCCCCCGAGCCGCTGGGCGGGATCAACCCGCAGCACGTACGCCGTGCTCAGGGAGGGAGCCCGCACGAACTCGCTCCCTCCGGACAGCACCGGCGCGAGCCGGAGGACGCGACCGGTCCCGGCGCCGCCGAAATCCAGCGTGACATCCGCCATCGAGGGCTCGGCCCCGCGGATCACGCGCACCGCGCGCCCGTCCTGCTCGTCCGGCGGGCAGCAGGGGCTGCACGTCCCCGCGCTGGCGAGCACCTGCGCAGCGCCCAGCGACATAACCATCCCCGCCACGCCGGTCCCCAGCATCGACTTCCAGGTGAGCTTCATTCTGTTTCTCCGTTTGAGGTTCGGTGGTCCATTCACGCGGACGCGCGCCGCGCCCGCGCCCGTCGCCCCCCCTCCCCGACCGCCCCTCCCCGGCCCCCGCCCGCCTCCGCTCAAAGTCCGTCACCCGGCGCGCCCGGGCGCGACACCCGCACCGGCACGCTGTTGCCCCGCTCGTCGGTGCTGAAGCGGTACAGGTCCGGCACAACCGTGCGCTCGACGAACTGCCGGATATACACGATCTCGTACCCCTGCCCCGTCCCGGACGGCTTGCTGTCCACCATGACCAGGTCCGGCACCTCACCGACCACGCGCCCGCTGTCCAGCCCGAGCTTGCGGTACGCGCTCAGCGCATCATCGGCCGTCTTCACCGGGATCCACCCCTCCCCAGTCGGCCCCGCCGTCATCGACGATGCGTGATGCTCCGCCCGGATCATCGTCCCCACCCACGCGAACGTCACCGCCGCCGCCACCGCCCACCCGCCCCAGCGCGACAGCCGCATCGACCACGCCGTCGCGATCGACGCCCCCGCCTCCGCTGCCGAGTGCGTCGGCAGCTCGACCGCGTCGGCCGCTCGCACCTCGCGAAGCACGGCGCGGCACATCATCGCGTGGTTCCGCTGCGCCGCGGCCAGCTCGCGCCACGCGCCCGGCTCCCTCCCGGCGGCCTCGGTGAACCGCTCCCACGAGACGGCGTCGTCACGGTTGATGATGCGCGTGATCAGCACATCGCGCTCGTCTGCGTCCCCCTCCCCGCTGACCATCTCCGCGACTGGCTCCACGACTCGCCTGGATTCAATGCTGTCCATGGGACACCTGCTTTCGCTCGTTCTCTCCGCCTCGCCAACCCCCCGAGCGCCGCGCCCCCACCGCCGCCTGCGCTCCCTCCCCGCCCGCATCCACTCCGCTCTGTTCCGCCAGCTCGCGGAGCATCCGACGCCCTCGCGCGATCCTCGTCTCGATCGTGGTCTCCGGCAGCCCCATCACCTGCCCGATCTCCGTGTACCCCATCCCGTTCAGGCATCGCATCAGCAGCGGCTCGCGGTACCCGTCCGGCAGCGTCGCCGCCAGCGCCATCAGCCGCCTGCCCTCCTCCGCCACGGCCACGGGATGCTCCCCGGGCTCCGCCGCCGCCTGGTCCTCCTCACGCTCGGTCACCCCCAGCACGCGGAGGACGCGGTTGGTGCCGCTGGCCCGCTTCCTCGCGGCGGTCTTTGCCGCGTTGAGCGCCACCGCACGCAGCCACGGCTTGAACGCCCCCGCCTCCCGCAACCCGCCGATCTTCGCCACCACCGACATCGCCACCTCCTGCAGGAGGTCGTCCAGCTCCGCATGGCGCGGCTTGTGCGCGAGCAAGACGGCGGCCACCCATCGCCGGTGGGTATGCCACAGCAGGCGCAGCGCCTCTCGGTCGCCGCGGATAGCCGCCTCCACCAGCTGTTCCTGCCCTGGGTCGGTCACGTGCTTCCTGACGTGGTTCTGTCCACCATAGAGAGACGCGCGCCCCGGGCGCGCCCGTCACGCTTCGTGCAACTACTACCGGCCACCGGGCCCGTCGGTTTGGTTTTCCCTTTTGGCGTGGGGTATCGGGTAGGGTCGCCATAGGAGCCGTGCCGGAGAACGGCTCCCGGGCGCGCCCGCGTGTTCAACCCCCGGCCATCCTTACCATTGCCCGCATGCCCAGGGAAGAAATCAAGCAGAAGATCATGCCCTTCGGCGAGCACCTCGAGGAGCTGCGCCGGCGGCTGATCCTCGCCCTCCTGGGGACCGTGCCCATCCTGGTCCTCTCGCTGGCCTTCGGGCGCACCGCGCTGCAGTTCATCGTCCGGCCGATCCAGGCGGCCCTGCACCGGGCCGATCTGGCCTCGGTCCTGCAGGCCACCAGCCCGCTGGAGACCTTCGGCTCGTACCTGAAGGTGTCGCTCACGATCACCATCCTCGTCGGCTTGCCGTGGATGCTCCTCCAGCTGTGGCTCTTCGTGGCGCCGGGGCTCTACGCATCTGAGAAACGCTTCGCCTACCTGCTGGCGCCCATGAGCATGGTGCTCTCGATCCTGGGCATGGCCTTCTGCTACTGGGTCATGCTGCCGGTGGCGCTGGCGTTCTTCGTCAACTTCGGCTCGACGATCGCCCAGCCGGTGGTGGCGACCGCGCCGCTCCCCGCCGGGGTCGTGCTGCCGGTGCTCCCGCTCCTCGACGCCGACCCGACCGACCCGCCCGAGCACGGCCTCTGGTTCAACAACGAGCTCAGGGAGCTCCGCTACTGCGTGCACGGCGCCGGGGAGGGGGGGGGTGATGTGCGCCCGGTCATCGTCGGCGTTCCGCTCGTCTCCGCCAGTGCCATCGCCCAGCAGTACCGGGTCAGCGAGTACGTCGGTTTCCTCCTCTCCATGTCCATCGCCTTCGCGCTGGCGTTCCAGATGCCCGTCGTGGTGCTCCTCCTGGGGTGGGCCAACATCATCACCCCCGCCGTGATGCGCAAATACCGGCGCCACGCCATCTTCGCCTGCGCCGCCGCCGCGGCCATCATCACCCCCACGCCCGACCCGTTCAACATGTTCCTGCTCGCCGGGCCGCTGTACGCGCTCTATGAAGTCGGCCTGCTCCTGCTGCGCGTCCTCCCCGCGTCGCTGGTGGCCGAGGGCTTCGGTGGGTGGAAGGGCCTGTCTCGCATCCTGCGCCGCCGGCCCAAGACGGCGGAATCCGACGCGGGGGACCAATGAGATGAGCCAGGCGCCCCGCCAACACCCGCCGCCGGCGATGAACGACCCCGCAAGCCGGCCGACCCCGACCGATCTCGCGATGATGCGCCGCGCCCTCGATCTGGCAAGGCGCGCCGCCAAGATCGATGACATCCCCGTCGGCGCCGTCGTCTACGAGACCGCCACCGGGCGGATCGTCGGCGAGGGGTTCAACCGGCGCCACGCCGACAAGGACCCCACCGCCCACGCCGAGCTCCTGGCTATCCGCGAGGCCGCCTTCACGCTGGGCGACTGGCGCCTGAGCGAATGCTCGCTGGCGGTCACGCTCGAGCCCTGTGCCATGTGCGCGGGCCTGATCGTCAACGCCCGCGTCGGCCGCCTCCTCTACGGCGCGCCCGACCCGAAGGCCGGGGCCGCGGGGTCGCTCATGCGCCTCACGGAAGATTCGCGCCTTAACCACCGTGTCACGCCGATCGCAGGTGTGCTCGCCGAAGAATCGTCGGCGCTGCTCAAGCAGTTCTTCAAGTCGCTCAGGGACAGTGAGCAGTAATGAGTGAGCAGTGAGCACAAGAGGGGTGCGCCGCCGATTCCTCTGCTCGCTGCTTACTGTTCACTTGCCCGTTCACTGCCTACTTTTCCGCCCATGCCCGAACTCCCCGAAGTCGAGCACGTCCGGCGCACCCTCGAGCCCCACCTCGTCGGCGCCCGCGTCGTCTCTGTCCGCCTCAACCGGCGCGACATCGTCGTCACCGCGGCCGACCCGCCCGGTGGGCGCTCCCGCGCTGGCAAACGCCAGCTTACGCGCCCGCGGCCCGTGCCCCGCGCCGACCTGCTCGCCGGCGCCACCATCACCTCCCTGGTGCGCCGCGGCAAGCAACTGGCGATCATCGCCCGCGACCCACAGGCCGGAGCGCCTCGTGAGAGGGTTCTCCTGGTCCACCTCGGCATGTCCGGCCAACTCTTCTTCCTCCCCACCGGGCGCACCCCCGAGCGCTCCGACCATATCCACGCCGTGTGGACGCTCGACGGCAGCGGGGGCGGCTGGGGGGGCGGGGGTGCGTCGGGCCGCCTGGTCTTCCGCGACCCGCGCCGCTTCGGCGGGCTCTGGACCATCGGCCCGCCTGCGCTCCTTGCCGCCCGCTGGGCGACGCTGGGGCCCGATGCCCTGACCATCGACGCCAGCGAGTTTGGCGCCCGCCTTGCGGGCACCAAACGTCCAATCAAGGCCGCGCTCCTCGATCAAATCGTCATCGCCGGCGTCGGCAACATCTACGCCGACGAGGCCCTCTTCCTGGCGTGCCTCCATCCCGCCCGGCGCGCCTCGTCCCTGGCGCCCGCCGACACGGCCCGCCTCGCCCAGGCCATCCGCGCCGTGCTCACCGCCGCCATCGACGCCGGCGGCTCTACCCTCCGCGACTACATCAGCGCCGACGGCGACCGCGGCCGCGCCCAGCTCGCCCACAAGGTCTACGCCCGGGCCGGCCGGCCCTGCCTCTCCTGCGGCACGACGCTCAAGAGCTGTGTTCTCGCCCAGCGCACCACCACATGGTGTCCGAAATGTCAACATCGCACCGCCTGAATCGATCATGCCCTCTCAGGAAATCCACCGACTTATGCACAACCCCCGTGAGGCCACATGAAATGGGGCATACCGCGCCGCCGCAACCTGTTTGACGAGCGAGGGTTAGCGTGTATTCCTTAAGACAAAGAGAGTAGAAAACTCTCTTCTTCTCCGAAAGAAATCCCTGGCGCATCGTGGAAAGTCCGCCGCGGGATTCACGTAACTACATATAGGACAGACACTTACGAGCATCGGCCGGCGGTAGACAAACTGTCGGTTGTGTGTGGCTGGATGTCGCCACACAACAACAGGCATCGGCGGCCGCCGGCGATGTTCGGTGATTCACCCCCCCGCCAACCGCGCATCATCTGTCGGCGCAAGCCTGTTTTTCCACCGTTCTTCCACACGTTCCTGGCGCTTGCACGGCGTCCCCGATTTCGGGCTTCGGTCGGTGCATGTGGGGGGGCGAGGGCGGGCGATCCCGGGCGGCGTCACACCGCGGGCGGCGTCTTGATCGCCTCCTCCAGGCGCGTCATGACCTGCCCGAAATCCCGCTCCGCCTGCAGCTTGATGTCCACCGTCTTCACCGCGTGCATCACCGTCGTGTGATCGCGTCCCCCGAAGTACCCGCCGATCTCCTCCAGCGAGTGCCTCGTGTGCTTCCGGGCCAGGTACATGCAGACCTGGCGCGGCAACGCGATCGACCGCTGCCGCCGCTTGCTCTGCAGGTCCGTCACCTTGATCCCGTAAAAATCCGTCACCGCGTTGATGATCATCTGGATCTGGATCTGCCGCTCCGTCCGCCCGGGCTCTTCGCCCAGAGCCGCCCGGGCCAGCTCCAGGTCCACCGGGCGCTTCTCCACCCCCGACAGCACCTGCAGCTTCACCACGGCCCCCTCCAGCTCGCGGATGTTCGTGTCGATCTTCGCCGCGATGTAGCACGCCACATCGTCGGGCATCTCGATCCCGCGCAGCTTCCCCTTGTTCTTCAGGATCGCCACCCGCGTCTCGTAGCACGGCGGGATGACGCTGGCCACCAATCCCCACTTGAAGCGGCTCACCAGCCGGTCTTCCAGGTCCGGGATATCCTCCGGCGGCGCATCCGACGACAGGATGATCTGCTTGTGCGACTGGTACAGGCTGTTGAACGTGTGGAAGAACTCCTCCTGCGTCCGGTCCCGCTTGGCCAGGAAGTGCACGTCGTCGATCACCAACACGTCCACATCGCGGAACGTGTGCCGGAAGCGGGTCATCTCCCCGGCCTGCACGGCGTCCATGAACTGGGTCATGAACCCCTCGCACGAGGTGTAGAAGATCCGCGCCGACGGCATCCCCTCGTAGATCCGCAGGCAGATCGCCTGAAGCAGGTGGGTCTTCCCCAGCCCCACGTCCCCGTGCACGAAGTAGGGGTTGTACGCACGGCCCGGATTGGCCGCGACCGCCACCGCCGCGGCGTGCGCCAGCCGATTCCCCGGCCCCACGACGAAGTTCTCGAACCCGTAGTCCGGGTTGATCACCAGCGAGAGCTGCGGAGTGGCCACCGGCCGCAGATCGGTGAGCAGGCCCGAGCGCGGAGCCTCGTGCCCGGAGCGCCCAGGCGTGAACTGGTCACGGGCCGGCGTGCCGGGGTCAAGGCGATCGTCGGGCGTGCGGCTGTCGCCCGCCCGCGTCGCGGCCGGCCGCCCCGTTCGGGTGTCGGACGTTTCGCGACCGGCGCCGACGGCCGGAGTGCCCGCGGGAGCCGCGTGGAGGCTCTCCGACGCGCCCGGCAGCGGCTCGTCCTCGGGCCCGACGAACTCGACGCTGAGGAAATGCTGGCTCACCGTGCGGGCGGCGTCGTTGAACGGCAGCGCGCACTGGCGCCGCAGGTAGTCGCGGTGGACCTTGGAGTGGGCGCGCAGGCTCAGCACGCCGCCCAGGATCCCCAGCGGCTCCAGCTCTTCGAACCATTGTCGGCACAGGTCGGCGTGATGGTCCCGCAGGTGCGAGAGCATCCCCGACCAGATCTGGCGATCAGCAGGGGCGTTCATTGATAGTCGAGGCCGGCGTCCGGGGCCGGGCTCATCTCCATGCGGTGCGAAGGCTCAAGGCGCCAACAGGAACCCGGAAGGGACCGACGGGATGGGACGCGCGCGACGCACACATCTCCAACCCTCACGTCGCGCGGCGGCAACCGTACACACGCGCGACCGGTTCTGTCAAGAGAACTTCAGTCTATTCTGCGTCACGAACTTTCCGCGCCCTCCGTCGCGCCCTCGCCCGCTTCTCGCAGTTGCTCTTCGAACCGCAACCGGTTGTAGCGGTGATCCATCAGGATGTATACCTTGCGGGCCCGCTCGGGGCCGGCGCTCTCCTCGATCTGCCGGCGCGCCTGCGACAAGTTCGTGCGCCGCGAGAGGTGCGTCAGCACCAGCGCCTGGCACTCCAGCACGCCCAGCCACTCCGCGATGTCATCCGAGTGCATGTGCATACCGACCTTCGCCCGTGCCTTGTGGTCGGCCTCCGTGAAGGTGCACTCGCTGATCACGATTGTCGCCTTCCGGATCTCCTCGCGCACCAGGTGCGGCCCCGGCGCCGTGTCCCCCAGGTACGCCACCAGCGGGATCTCCAGCGTCCGCGTGATCGCCGTGCCGCGCTCCTTCAGCTCGCGCAGCTTCTCCTGCGGCAGCCCGGCGAACTCCTCCTTCAGCTTGCTGCGCCGCTCGATGACCACGTACCCGAATGCGGGCACCGTGTGCTCCATCGGTACCGCCCGCAGGAAGATGTTGTTCTTCAGTTCGTGCTGCTGATCCGGCTCCAGCGCAATCAGGTTGAACGGCGTCACCTGGCGCTCCAGGTCGACATACCCCCGCATCATGGTCTCGATCGCCGCCTTGATGCGGCTGTCGCACACGATCGTCCCCGCCCCCATCCCCTGGAAGTTCCGCTGCGAGCAGAAATACGCCAGCCCCCCGATGTGGTCCATGTGGCCGTGCGAGATCGCCACCACCTTGCTCGACAGCACCGCGCGCGGGCACACCCCCATGTCGAAGCAGACATCCAGCTCGGGCACCTGCACGCACGACGACTCGCCCGCGATGCTCGTGCCCAGCACCCGGTACGGGGGCAGATAGAGAAAGCCCAGGGCCCCCTCGCGGGGCGGCGGCTTCGGGATCATCAGGAAAACCTCCGAGGCCGGGCTTCCGCCCGGCATGGATCACTCCGTCGAACAGATCTTCCGCAGCATGGTACGCGAACCCGCCGGGCCCGGCGTCACAGTTTGGACGCTAACCTCTCTCCTCCCATGGACCCGCAACTCCCGCCAGCCGCCCACGTCGACTCTGCGGCCACCTTTCGCAAGCTCGGCCCCGCCGGCATCCTCGGCGTCCTCTGGTCCGTCGCCCCCGCGGTCTGCGGCATCGTCCTGCTCGCCAATCTCGGCGCCCTCTCGGGCTGGTTGAAGAGCCACGAGACGTTCGGCCTCGCCGGCTACATCGCCGTCTTCGTGGTTTCCGCCGGCCTGGGCC
>JBGPJM010000112.1:0-15451 GCA_041485385.1 Phycisphaerae bacterium
CGATGGCATTGTAGCACGTGTGTAGCCCAAGATATAAAGGCCACGCGGATCTGACGTCATCCCCACCTTCCTCCCTGTTACCAGGGCAGTCTCCTATGAAAATCCAACATAGGACAAGGGTTTCGTTCGTTTAAGGACTTAACCTCACAGCTCACGCCACGAACTGACGACGACCGTGCAATACCTGTCTTAGGGCTCCCTTACGGGCACTTCCCAGTTTCTTGGGAATTCCCTAGCTGTCAAGCCCTGGATAAGGTTCCTCGGTTACTATCGAATTAAACCACATGCTCCACCACTTGTGCGAACCCCCGCCAATTCCTTTGAGTTTTAATCTTGCGATCGTACTTCCCAGGCGGTCAACTTAACGCGTTAGCTTCGCAGCGGAAAGGGTCGACTCTTCCCATTGCTAGTTGACATCGTTTAGGGCGTGGACTACCGGGGTATCTAATCCCGTTTGCTCCCCACGCTTTCGTGCTTCAGCGTCAGAAAAGCCCCAGCCGGCTGTCTTCACTTTCGGCATTCCGATTGATATCTACGCATTCCACCGCTCCACCAATCGTTCTACCGGCCTCTAGCTTCCTCAAGACTTGCAGTTTGCCCCGCAGTTCCCCGGTTGAGCCGGGGGATTTCACAGGACACTTACAAGCCCGCCTACGCACCCTTTAAGCCCAGTGATTCCGATTAACGCTCGAGCCCCCTGTCTTACCGCGGCTGCTGGCACAGGGTTAGCCGGCTCTTCCTCTGGGGCGGATCAGTATTTCCTGCCCCTGACAGCAGTTTACACGGCGAAACCGCTTCATCCTGCACGCGGCATTGCTCCGTCAGGCTTTCGCCCATTGCGGAATATTCGTTACTGCAGCCTCCCGTAGGAGTCCGAGCAGTGTCTCAGTCTCGATGTCGCGGGCCGTGCTCTCACACCCGCTACCCGTCTTCGGCTTGGTGGGCTCTTACCCCGCCAACTACCTGATAGGACGATCGCTGCTCCCAAGGCGATAAATCTTTTCTCCGGAGAGGACATGGGGTATTACGCAGAGTTTCCCCTGCCTATCCCCCACCTCGGGGTACATTCGATCGCATTACTGACCCTTCCGCCACTGGTCATTGCTGACCCGTTCGACTTGCATGTTTTAGCCATGCCGCCAGCGTTCAATCTGAGCCAGAATCAAACTCTTCGCTTTTTTTTCGTTGACCCCGCCTGGCTTGCGCCGTGCGGGCGAATCGTACGAAGTGTTGACCTCTGTCTATAAACCCGTCGGACTCATCCCCGCCGATGAAGGCGGGGCCGGCCCTCGGGGTCGGTCCTTTCGCGACGGCAGATCCTTGTGGGACCTGACGCCACGCCACCGGCCGGCTAAAGCCGGTGGGTCGCTGAACAAACTCACTCACAAACTTTTCGTATAAAGGAAAAGGTGCTTGTGGTACGCGAATGTTCAGCTCCCCTCGCTGTGAAACGAGGGTCGCTGTTTCGTGAGCCATGATGGGCTTGCGACAGCCCCGGCAGTACACCGTTTCATGGCCGCACATTCTCGCGGACCACCCAACTGTTCACTTTTCAAGGATGATCGTGCCCTCCCGCATCACGCGAGATAGACAGCGTCGCCACGGAAGGATTTTCCAGAGGCGAGGGAGAGTGTAGCCGGAGGCCCCAAGTGGTCAAGGGGACCTGGGGTATTCGAGGCGGATTCTTGGGCCGATTTGAGCATCGTGCCCGGTCTTCAACGACCCTTGGTTCAAACCGCCATGGCCTACGCCAGCCCCCCGGAAAGGGCTTTGATGCCCGCCTACTTCGGGGTGACCGCGACCACGGCGGTCCAGATCGCCGCGGGCCTGGAACCGGCCCGCTTCGCCGCCTGAGCCACAGCGCGGCAGGCGGCCCGGAGGGTCGCGCCGGTGGTGGTGACGTCGTCCACAACGATTACCAGGGCGTCCTGAAGGTCGGCCGCGCGGCGTGGGTGGATGGTGTTGGCTACGTTGGCCCCCCGGCGGGAGGCGGGAAGTGAGGTCTGGGATGGACGGTGGGAGCGCCGGAGAAGGGGCAGGAAGCCGGCTCCGGCCTCGTGAGCCACGGCCCGGGAGAGCACGGCCGGGTGGTCGATTCCGCGGGTCAGCCGGCGGAGGAAGGAGGTCGGGACGGGAACGACGACGATCCGTTTGGGTTGTGGGTGGATTCGGTCGATCTCGGTGGCGACGGACTGGCCCAGGAGGGTGCCGAGATCGCGCCCGAGCCGCCTCCAGCGCGTGAACTTCACCTCGTGGATCAAGCGGGTGAGGGGAGAGTAGTAGGGGCCGAGCCGCACGAGCCGCTGCCAGGCGGGCTTCTCGGGGCAATCGGGGCAGGGTCGGCCCGGCTGGGCGCGGGACTGGCCGCAGACGGGGCAGTAGGCGTCGGGGGAATCGGGGCGCCAGCCCAACTCCGCCAGGCGGCGATGGAGGGGAGGAGCGGTGACGTCGAGCCAGGTCTCTTCGATGGAGGGCCAGACGGGGGACACCGACGGGACCGATCGTGACGCTGGAGCGTGCAGGGCGAACGAGGGTGGCGATGCGCCGGGCGGCTGGGGACGGCTTACGACCTGGTCCGGGAACGACTGAGCGATGGTCGCCGCGCCCGGGTCGGGGGTTGGCATCGCGCGCTGCGACGGATGGGGCGGTCGCTTCGGCGGCCAGACGAAGATGGGCGGATCAGCGGGCATCAGTCAATGGCGAGCTTGCGCTTGAGCTCGGGCCCGGCGGTCGCGCGGGCCAGGGCCTCGATGGCGGTTTCGGGGAGGAAGAGCTCGAGCATCCGCGGGGCGTCGATCTTCGCGTCGCGGAGCACGCCGGCGACGTTCTCCCAGTCGATGGTCCCCTCACCGGGGACCTTGTGGTCGTCGGCGGTGGTGTCGTTGTCGTGGAAGTGGAGGTAGGAGATCGCGGGCGCGCACAGACGCAAGGCTTCGTGAACAGGCGGGATGGTCTCGCGGAGGCCGGGGTGGCCGGCGGCGATGTGCGCGTGCCCGGTGTCGAAGCACATGCGCAGGCGCGAAGAGTCCACGAGGAGGACCGACCTGGCCAGGGCGACGGGGTCGTGCCCGAGGGGACAGTTGTAGGGAAGGTTCTCGACGAGGAAGGTGACCGAGAGGGTCTCGCCGACCTCGGCGAGTGCGCGGAGGACGCCCTGGAACTTGGGCCAGCGGGCGGCCTGCGACTCGGCAGCCTCGGCCGGGGTCATGACGCGCTTGCCGGGGTTGAGCCCGGCGGGGTGGATGACCACCATCGAGACGCCGAGCTGGAGGGCGAGCTTGGCCTCGTTGGCATAGGTCTTGATGCAGTACTGGCGGTGGTCGTGGTCGGGGGACGAGGGATCGAGGTCCTCGCCGAAGAGGCCGTGGGTGGAGTCGAGGGGGACGCCGGCGGCCTTGACGGCCTGCTGCACGACGCTCACGGCCGGCGCACGCTCGCGATTGCGGTAGTACTGGCACGCGGTGCAGCCCAGGGCGCGGTAGGCGGTGAGGAGGCGCACCGGATCGGCGTCGAAACCGAACGCGGCTGTGGTGGCGAGGATCGCCATGAAATGCTCCCGGACCGGGCGGAGGGCACAATATAGCGAATCGATCAAATCGACACCCAAGCCTTCGGCGACGATCCATTCATCGGTCGGCCCCACCCGCATTCCGGACAGCCCGTGCTGAAGTCGCTCATCAGGTCGTAGTTGCACCTCGGACAATGGCCGCGCCGTCGACGCAACAGACGTCGCATGGCGCCTGGCCCGAACAGGAGCATCCCGTAGGCCCCGCCGAAGCCGAACGCATCTACTGCGAGACCGAGCACAATCGGCGAGATCGGTAGCAACAGGGCCCGCTTCCTTGCTGTGGCGGCGATCACGGTCACCCCGCCTTGAACTGTGGGCACATCTGACATGTCCGCGCTGCGATTGAGCAGCGAGTATTTCAGACACCGGAGAGGCCAACCGAATGCGTTTGTCCGCACAGCTTCCCCGGAACCGGCGCGGGGCCATTCCACCCACCTAGGTACGACCTCTCGCCGGAACAAGAACGGCGGGTGCAACAGTTCCCCCAGTCGTTCATCCTCCGGCAGCGACACCGACCCGACAAGCACTTCGGTCCAACTCCACGTCCGGCCTCGGAAAAGGCTCCAGAGCGTCGCCGGCCGTTCGTCGACCCACCCCTCAAGGTTGGGCTGACTCCAGCCGAGCGATTTGCTCACGGCCGACCCGAGTGCGATGGCGATGCTCGTTACCGTACCTAGGACGACTGCGGTAATGAGCCGAGCAGCACCCCGTTTAGCGCCATGACGTGAGCGTCTCATCGATGGCCCGCCACGCCCCGTCCAAGCTGGGATTCAAGCACCGAGCCTCTGGCGGACGAAGTCCGCGCGGGCCTCGCGCCGGGCGTTCTGGTCGAGTTCCTGGGCGAGCACGCGCTGCAGGTGCGCCGGCTGGGTGAGGAGGATAAGCTGGGAGACGGTCTGCTCGGGGACGTCTGTGATGAGGCCGCAGAGGATGCCCAGGCGGACCTGGCTGAGAAGGGCGAGGGCGTCCTCGGGGGTGAGCAGGCGGGCGCTCTTGAGCAGGGCCAGGGCGCGGAAGACGGTGTCCTCGAGGATGCGTCGGCGCTTCTCGAGCATGAGGGTGCGGGCCTTGCGCTCGTAGTCGATGACCTTGGGGATGATCTGTCGCTCGAACTCTTCGAGGATGGCCCGCTCGGGCTTGCCCAGGGTTGTCTGGTTGGAGATCTGGTAGAACTCGCCGGCCGCGTCGGAGCCCTCGCCGTAGTAGCCGCGGACGGCCAGAGCCATGTCCTTGGTGGCCCGGCGGACCTTCTCGATCTCGCCGGTGAGCTTGAGGGCCGGGAGGTGGAGCATGACGGAGACGCGCATGGCGGTACCGACATTGGTGGGGCAGGCGGTGAGGTAGCCGAATCGCGGCGAGAAGGCGTACTGGAGAGCCGGGGAGACGGGGCCGGCGCCGACACCGGTGCAGATCCGGTCGTCGACCTCGTCGATCTGGGAGTAGGCGCCGGCGAGGTCGAGGCCGGAGCGGAGGACCTGGAGGCGGAGCTGGTCCTCCTCGTTGACCATGATGGAGAGCAGCTCATCGGGGAGAGAGATGGCGACACCGCGCGGCTCTTCTCCCTTGGCGTGCTCCTTGGAGATGAGGTGGCGCTCGACCAGGAGCGTGCGGTCGAGTTGGGGCGTGGTGTGGATGTCGATCCAGAGGATCTGCTCACCCAGGGCGGCGGCGAGGATCTTCTGGCGGAGCAGGTCGAGGATCTGCTGGCGCTGGACGCGGTTGGTGCGGGTCAGGAAGGGGACCCCAGCGAGGTTGCGGGCCAGGCGCACGCGCGACGAGACGACGACGTCGGCATCGGCGCCCTGGCTTCGGAGCCACGCGACGCCGGCGCGGACCGTCGCGGCGGAGAAGGGCGGGCGCGGCGGAGAGGGAGAATCGCTCACGGCTTCTCCCCGGGTTTCTCGCTCTTGCGTTCGCCGGTCGGGCCGGGCGGCTTTCCTTCCAGGCGGCTGAGTTCATCGCGGATCTTCGCTGCCTTCTCGTACTGCTCGGCGGCGACCGCGTCGTTGAGCTGCTTGCGAAGGGCCTGGAGGCGGAGGCGGAGATCGACCGGCTTGGCCTGCGCGGAGGTGGGCTTGGCGACGGGGATGGGCTTGGCCGCGGGGACGGGGTTGTTGGGCGGGACGTAGGTGAGAGGCGTGGCAGGTGACTGCGTCGGGGCCGGGTGCGACACGGCCGGCTCGGCGATCGGGGGCGTCGCACCGCCGGGGGCCTGGAGATATCGCGGCACTTTCCCGACGTGGTGCGTGCCGCCTTCGTGGGCACGCTCGAGAAGCGGGGACAGCTGGGTCTCGAACGAGCGGTAGCAGTCCGGACAGCCCAGCAGCCCGCTGTGGCGAAACTGCGCGTAGGAGACGCCGCAGGTCCGGCAGACACCCGGCTGGACCGTCGTTGTCCCGGGCGCCGGGGCGGCACCGGCGGCGGCCTTGGCCTGCGTGGTGAGGAACTGCGAGAGGAGCTGCGTCAGCGGGAGATGGGTCTGGACAGCGACGCCGGCTTCGCGTGCGCACTGCTCGCAGAGGTGCTTCTCGACGATCTTGCCGCCCTTGCTGGGGAGGAGTTCGTGGACCGTCGCCTCTTTTTCGCAGCTGTCGCACTTCACGGCGGAATAGTAAGCCGTCGGCGGTGGGCGTCACGCGGGCGGGCGGAAAGTCATGAAGTTGTAAACCCCCATCGGCGGTGGGTGAGAACGAAAACGCCCGGGTGGATCGCCCGGGCGCTGGTCTGTGTTTGTCCGTCGATCAGTGGTGGGCGGGCGCGAGGCCCTTCTGCTGGGCGGTATAGCCGTATTTCCGCTTGAGGGGCTTGATGACCAGGCCGGACTTGATGGCGTTGGCCGAGGCCTTGATACGGCGCGGGACACCGTCGATCATGGCCGTGACGTTCTGGAGATTGGGCCTGAACTGGCGCGCGGTGATCCCGGTGGGCTTGAGGCCGAAGCCGCCCTTGCTGATCTTCTGGCCGCGGTAGCAGCGCGACTTGCCGTAGGAGGTTCGTTTGCCTGTGAAATGACACTCGTAGGGCATGACAGAGAACTCCGGGGCCCGTGCCATCACGGGGCCGAAGGGTAGGCGCGGGCGGGAAGGGGGTAAAGGTTGGAGAGGGAGTGGGTAGTGTCTCACTGAGACACTACCAGGGAGTGGAGGAGTGGCTACGTGGCAAGTGGGTGAGTGGGTGAGTGGGGGTTGCTAACACTTGCCCCATCACGCTCTCATTCACGGCACCCGGATCGACTTGTTGAGCCGGTCGGAGGCCTCGGCGTCGGAGAGGCTGATGCGGATGCGTTTGCCCGCCAGCCGGGCGGCCGCGTCCTTGAAGACCAGCCGCTTCAACACCGTCTGGCCGGGCCCCAGCTCGCTGACAGGAATCTGGCGGCTGGGCGTGTCGGGGGCGGCGGCGTCGAGCTGGAGGAGGCGCGGGACGGTGCCGCGGTTGGTGATTGCGACGGTGACGACGACGTCGGGCCCGCCGGCGCCGGGCGAGAGCTGACACTCGGGGACCATATCGAGGTCCTTGAGGCCCAGCTCGAGGCGCGCGGTGAGGCGGAGAGGCGGGTAGGGGTGATCGGCGGCGAGACGGATGAGGACGGTGAGCGGCTTGAGACCGGCCTCTTCGGCGGGGGGGAAGATCAGCGTGAACGGGATTTCCTTGGACTGGCCGGGCTCGATGAAGAAGGGGATGTTGCCGGCCGGGGTGATCGTCCAGCCGGCGCGTGCTGCCGCGGCCACGGTGTCGCTCCCTGCGCCGGCGGGCGCGCCGCGCGCGGGCTGATTCGGCGCGGCGGGGGGCAGAATCTGGAGCTTGCCGTCGATGGCGACGGGCCAGGGGTTGAAGAGGACGACGGAGTGCTCGTGCGGCGCGGCGACGGTGGGAGCGAAATCGGGCTCGAGCGCGAACGAGGCGACGAACCGGGCGAGGTAGGGGTCGGCGCCCTCGATGAAGAGCGGCGTCTCGCCGATGGTGATGGAGTGGGTGCCAGCGGCGTCGTTGTTGCGTGGCGCCGGGGTGGCGTTGCCGAACATGTCCACGAGGGTAATAGTGCCGGCGCCGAGGTAGGCGTTGATGACCGCGTCGGCAGGGGAGGCGGATTCGTTCCAGGCGACCAGCGCGCCGGGGGCGTCATGCCCCTGCGCCGAGGGCGAAAGGGGCGCGAGGATGAAACATCGCACGCCGGGGACGATGGGGAGCTCGCCGAGGATCCGGCGCCCGGCGAGGTGGTCGACGAGCGTCCGCCAGACGGCGAGTTCCGGGAGGGGCATGAGCTGCGGGCGACGGTCACCGACCCATTCCCACGGTCGATCGACGGCGAACCGCGCGGGTGCGGAGCCGGGGGCGGCGGCGGCCGCGGAATTCCAGAGCTCGACGGTACGCCTCGCGAGGTCGATGACGGACGCTCGCCGGCTGAAGTCCGATGAACGGTCCAGCTCGGGGATGAACGTGAGGTCGGCGCCGGCGGTCCGCCACTGAGCCTCCAAGGCCGACACGGCGCCGGGCGGGAACGAGGCGGGGATGGTCAGCACCAGCGCCGGGGAGAACGGCCCGGGGTGCGGCGCGCTGGGTGCTTCGTCCGGCGACGGCGCGCCGGAGCGGGCGGCCGCCGGGGCGGATGCGGCGGGCGAGCCGGGGAGCTGGCGGTCGGCGCGCCACGGGACCTGCACGGCGGGGCCGGGGACGAGCGCGGCGAGCAGGTCTCGCACGCGGGTGACGGCCGCGGGGAGCGAGGGGTGCCAGAAGGCCTGGTCGTCGCCGACGCGCCCCACCTGCCACCGGGTGATGCGCTGGCCGTAACGGTCGAGGACCGGCAGGAGGTAGTCAAACCACTCCTTGGAATCGACCTGGGCGAGGGCCAGCGAGTCGCATTCGTCGACGCGCAGCTCGCGGGAGATCTCGGCGGGGAGAGAGGGGATGGCCAGCGTGACGGATTGCTGGAGGCGGAGGAGCTCGTCGAGGATGGGGCCGCGAACCCGGAGGGATTCGGCCAGCGAGCCGCGGCTGACGTGCTGGTCCCAGACGGGGAGCGTGATGAACCCGGTGTGGGCATGCCGGACAACCGCGGGGATGGAGGAAAACTCGGCGGGGTCGGCGGTGTCGGCGGAGATGCCGAAGCGGACGCGCTCCGGCGCGGCGCCGGTCGCGCCGGGCCCCAGCGCCCCGGCGCTGCCGGACGGCACGTAGATGAAGAAGGTATCGGCGTGCCCCACCCGCTCAGCGCGTAAGAGCACGTCGAGCGAGGCGTGGTACCAACCGAAGGCGGAGAGGGCGGGAGAGAAGTCGATCGGGCGCGGACCGGCGACGGAGAGGGTCGCCTGGTCGACGATGTCGCCGTCAAGATCGCGGACGACAAGACGGGCGTCGAGCTTCTCACCGACGAGGTCTCGCACGATCATGCGGAGAACGGGCCTCTCGGGCTGGGCGACGATGTTGGAAGGGGATGTGGTGGAGAGCTCGACGCGCGGGAGCTGGTAGATGCCGATGTCGTCGAACCACGCGGAGGCGCCGAGATCCTCGGCCCACACTGTGTACTTGCTCGTCCCGGCCTCCTCGGCGGCGGCGGCGAACTGGCGCGGCTGGAGCAGTTCCAGATCGATCTGGAGGAATGCGGCGTTCTCGAAGATGCCGGCCACATCGACAGAGATCCGCTCCCACGTGCCGCCGGTGGAAAGCGGTCTGGACGTGACCGAGGCGCCGGGGATGGGGTGCTGATCCTGGTTGAGCAATCGCGCGGTGAGGAATGCCCGGCTGCTGGTGAGGCCGTCGGTGCGGACCGACGCCGTGACGGTGTAGTCGCCGAGGGGGAAGACCGGGAGGACGCCGGGGGCCAGCCGGAGAGCGGTGCTGCCGCCGCGTGCGGGGAGGTGGACGGAGGCCTTTCCGGAGGCGGCAACGGTGAAATCGAAGGCGGCCTCGTTGTAGGGAGGAAAGCCCGGATGCGGGTGCTGTGGGGCGTCCTGGGTGCGCTCCCAGAAGCGCGGGACAGGGTACGGGTTGTCGGGCTCCTCGAAGTCGAAGACGTGAACGACACGCTGAGCCGAATCGGGACGGGTTGGTTGAGCGGAGATCGAGTCGACCGGCTGGCCAAGCCCAGTGTTCGGGTATCCGAACACACCTGCCAGCAGCGCGGCCATGCCCAAGCGAGGGCATAGACGGCTGGTGTGCAGAAGGAGCGGGACCATGTGGCCGTTATCGGCACGGCGGGGGGCGAGGCTCTATGGCGGCTGGTCGGAGCCTTCCAGGTCGGCACGGAGCGTACGTCCTGCGCGGGCCCGGACAGGCGACCTACAGGCGAGAGACAATTTCGTCGGCGACCTCTCGCGAATGGATTGAGCCGACGGTGAGCGTCTCGGACGGCCGGGCCGGTACCGCGGGGGTGGCATTCGTGGTGGGCGGGGCGTCGAAAATTGCGTCTGGATCCCTGCTGCCGATGGCCAGGGTCGTCGCGCTTCTGGCCGCCGCCGCGGCAGGGCGCTGGGGGCTGAGCGCGGGCGCGAGATGAGCGGCAATCGGGCCGGTGCCTGGGGAGGCGGGTCGGAAGGACCGCTGAACGAGGACCACCAGCGCGAGGCTGGCCGCGACGGCGGTGGTGCCGGCTCCCACGACGAGCGCGGCCCATCGGAGGGTTCGCGCGCGCCGGCGGCGGGCGACGTGGGCGAGAAAGGCCGCGGGCGGGGGCGGCGCCTGGCTGGCGAGGCCGTCGAGTTCGAACCGGTCGAGTCGCTGATGGAGGTTATCTGGCATGGGGTGCCTCGCTTGCGACGGTGTAAACGCCGTTGAGACCTGCTCCACCCGCGCCGGACTGGCGCGGATGATGCGTGCCTCCGGCCTGGGTCGCGGCGTCGGAAGACAGGTTGCGGCGGAGGAGGTCGAGTGCGGCGCGGTGGCGCGCCGCGGCGGTGTTGCGGTTGACGCTCAGAGCGATGGCGATCTGATCGAAGGTGAGGCCGCCGACGTGCTTGAGGACGACGATCTCGCGGAGCCGGCGCGGCAGAGAGTCGATGGCGGCGCGGAGCTCGGCATCGGGGGAGGCGGTGCTGGGCGTCTGCGCTGATGGGGAACCAGGGCCTCGGCGGTCCGCCGGCGGCCCCGATTCCAGATGGCTCCGGCGGCGTCGCACGGCGCGGAGGTGGTTGAGAGCCGCGTGCCGGGCAAGCTTCGTGAGCCACGCCGCGGGGTCGAGGACCTGGCCGATCTGCGCGGCGGGGAGCTGGAAAATGCGGCAGAAGACGGCCTGGACGATGTCCTCGGCGTCGGCGGCGCAGGGGAGGATGGCGCGGAGGTACTGAAGGAGGCGAGGGGCGTGGAGGTTCCACAGCGCCCGCGCCGATTGCTCGTGCCCGCGATGCGTGTCGATCAGGAGTTGGCGGTCGTCACGGTCCATCGGGATCATTTGGCCGGCTGGGAGCGCGGGTCGGCGGGGACGGTGCCCTTGAGCAGGCCGATGGTGGCGGCGATGCGCGCCTGGCCCTTGATGGTCGTCTTGAAGGCCCGGCCCACCGCGGGGACAACCAGCTTGGCGAGCTCGCCGTACTCGCCCTTCTCCAGGCGGTCGGTGATGACCTTGAGGCGGGCGGCGGCGTCGGGCTGGTCCCAGATGGCGGCGACGTCATAGTAGAACGGCGAGGCGTCCGCCACGGCCTTGCGGAGAGCGCTTTCGTCCATGCTCTTGACCGGGCTGTCGTTGTAGTGGTTGTCCGGCCCCTCGAACGTACCCATGGTCTTGATGAGGTCCGCCCCCGCCGTCGGGCCCTTGGCGGTGGTGCCGATCCACACGAGGAAGATGCGGCGTTCGGTGTCGATCGAGGCCTTCATCTGGAACGGGTCGGTGGCGTCGAACCGCGACAGTGCGAGAAGGATCTCGGCGCGACCGGCCTCGGTGAGCTTGCCGCTGGACGCGAGCACCTGGGTCTCGTCGGCCGCGGCGACAGCGACCGCGACGCTCACCAGCGACGAGATCATCACCTGGTCGGTACGGGCATGGGCGGCGACGCGGAACATCGCTGCGACGCGCCCGGCGGCCTCGTCGGGCTTGCCGGCGACGAGCAACCGCCGCGCATCGGACCCGAGGATACGGGCGGAGCTGCGGAGGAGGCCCAGATGCGGGAGAAGGGCGTTGATGCCTTCGTCGTAGGCCACTCCCCAATCGCACCCCTCGAGCTTCGAGGCGTTGATCAGGCCGTCGACGAACTCCTGTTGAGACACCAACGCCTTGGTCAGGGCCTCATCGGGAACCCAGGAGGCGTCGGAGATCTGGTATTGCGCCCCGGCCATCTCGCTGAGCTTCTTGCCCTCGTCGGTCTGGAAGCCTCTGGTCTGCCAGACTCGCCAGTAGTGGAGTGCAGCGTTGGGGGCCAGGTCGGGGTGTTCCTGGGCCAGGGCGGCGGCGGGACAAACCAGCGGCGCGGCTGGGGCGAGGAGGACAACGGCGAGGAGACAGGCGAGACGTTGCATCGGAGAGCTTCCTGGGGAAACGTGCGCGAGCCCGCCGGGGCCGGTTCCAAAAGCCTTCGGGCGGTGCCGGGATGCGGAGGTCGGCCCGGCATAGGCATGACACCAGCGGGGGGCGTTTGTGTGAGGGGGTTGGAGGTTTTCTTGTGGCGGCCGGATCGGCGGGGGGCGCTACGACGTCCGCCCGCTGACGCGGGGGAAGAGCCTCGCGGCGAGCTTGATCGCGCTCAGGCCGCCGGCGATGTAGACGAGCGCGACGAACGCCGCGATGGACGTGAAGACATAGGACGAGACGTGGCCCGTGGGAAGGCTGTAGTCGCGCAGGTGGGCGGCGGTGGCGCCGCCCACGGCGGTAACGGCCATGAACACGGGGTTGATGCATAGCACGAGATCACCGATGAGGTCGCTCGTGCCGCCGCCCCCGTTGAACAGTTCGCCGATGAGCCCCCCCAGCACCGGCACGCCGATCCAAAGTAGCACGGCCAGGCCGATGTTGAGCGACGCGGCGGTGGCGCCCTTGCGGAACAGCAGGCTGAAGAGCAGCCCGGTGCCCGTGAGAAGGACGATCAGGCCGCCGAGAATCAGCACCATGTGCACGGCCAGGATGGGCCGAACGCCGCCGACCATCACGCCGAGCACCAGGTGCGTCGCCAGGACGGCCGCGCCGAGCCACTGCCGCTTGATCGCCCCGACCGCCTTGCCGAGGAGGATATCCCACGGGGAGAGCGGCGTGGTGAGCAGGACCATCCAGGTGCTCCCCTCCTTCTCGCCGGCGATGGCGCCGGCAGTGGAGAGCGCGGCCTGGACGCTCATGAGCAGCGTCAGCACGACACAGACGACATAGTGGGCCTCCTCTCTCCAGGGCGGGAGCTCGTAGTACAGCCACGCCAGGGCAAGGACGACGACGGTGACGATGATGGAGAGATTCCGGCGTGAGCCCGCCGCCGGGGCGCGGAGCTCGCGCCACAGCACCGGTCGGTCGCCGACCTGGGTTTCTCGCTGCTCGTACACCTCCTGGACCTCCGGGCCGGTCTCGGGCTCGGGGACGGCGGCCGGCCGGTCGGCGGGCGGCAACTCGTCGGCCGGCGCCTGCGGGGTGAGCGCGGCGGCCTTCTTCTTCGAGCGACGGCGCGACCGGACCGGGCGCTTGATCTCGGTGGCGTCGGAGAGCATGACCCTGCGCAGGGCGCCGGCGGCGATAAGGCAGACCACGGCGGTGCCCACGAGGTTGACGCCGGTGTTGAATGTCCACATCCGCGAGAGGGGCAGGCCCGGCCCGTCGCCCAGCAGCTCGGCCGTGATGCCGCCCATGGCGATCGGCGCGCCGATGGGGATGAGCCACAACGGCGGCGGGCCGCGCATCTGCGAGATGACGATCGCGAAGACGACGATCGGCGCGACGGTGAGGAAGACGAACGAGAGCACCGCCGAGGCCGTGGCGACCGTCGGCTTGGTGCACCAGATGGAGAAGAGCAGGCCGAGGGCGGCCATGAGGAGCACGGCGGAGAGGGTCACGGCCTCGATGGCGACGATGGCCTCGGGCTCGAGCCCGCCGAAGAGACGGATGGCCAGGAGGAAGGGGGCCGAGACCAGCGCGAGGATGAGGACCTGCGCCAGGCGGCTGGCGAAGTTGCCGAAGACGATCTGGGCGCTGGTCATGGGCGTGGTCATGAGCGCCGAGAGCGTCCGGGCGCGGCGCTCGTCACAGATGGCCGGGCCGGTGAGCGTGGGGGCGATGAGCAGCAGCAGGACGAACTGGAACCAGGCTATGGTGACGGCCAGCTGCGGGGCGATCTCCTGCAGGCGCTGCAGCCGGCGCGCGCCCCCCTGGTGCTCGATGCCTGAGATGGCGGTGAAGTAGACCAGCGTCACGAGCCCCAGCAGGCCCAGCGGGTAGAGGAATCGCGTGACGTAGGTGGACCGCTTGCGCCCAAGGACGCGCACCTCCTTGAAGAAGATCGGGCCGAAGAACATGTCCAGTGGGTTCATCAGGACGGCGCGCACCCACCCCCCCTGCCGGAACCGGCGCCACAGCGACCGGCGCGGGCCGGTGAAGCGGGGCGCGGGGCGCGGCACGTGGACCAGCGTGATCAGCAGCAGCGCGACGGTCGCCACCCATGTGATGCCCGCCCCCAGCAGGACGCGCCACCCCGCGACCAGCGGCGCGAGCACCTCCGCCACGATCCCGGACCTGTACGGCGCGCTCAGCCGCCCGCCGTACGCCATCGCCGAGAGGCCCTGCAGCGCGGCGGCGCCCAGGCCCAGCAGCAGCGGCCCCCACAGGAGCGTCGATCGCTTGCGTCCGACAAACAGCAGGACCACGCCGATCGCGAACAGGCCCGTGCCGAAGATCTGCATGCGGACCCACGCCCGCATGTTGTTTGGGGCGTCCCAGCCCAGCGCGGCCGTGTTGAGCATCGCCTCGATGTCCTGCAGGAACAGCTGCGACATTACCACGCCCAGCACGACGATGAGCGACCAGAACCGGCGAGCGCCGTTGCGGCGTTCTTCGACTGCGCCGGCCTGGGCCCTGGTCAACGGCGCGCTCATCAGTTCAGCGCTCCCTTGGTCAGGCGCAGGAAGGCGTCCTCGAGCTTGACCTGGCGCGGCGTGAACGCCGCGATCCTCGCCCCGCTGGAGATGAGCGCCTGGATCACCTCGTGATGGCTGGCGATGCCCGGGCGCAGGTCGAGGATGAGCTGGCCGTTCTCGCGCGAGGCGGAGGCGACGGCGGGGTGGGAGGAGAGGGCGCGGACCACCGCGTCGGGGTCGGCGCTCCCCGCTTCCAGCGTGACGGCGATGCGCTCGCCGGCCGAGGCCTTGGCGTAGGCGTCCTGGATGGAGCCGGCGTACAGCAGCCTGCCGCGCTCGATGATGCCGATGGAGGTGCACATCTCCGCCAGCTCGGAGAGGATGTGCGAGGAGACCATGATGGTCTTGCCCATCCGCCCCAGCTCGGTGAGCAGCGACCTCATCTCGATGCGGGCGCGCGGGTCCAGCCCGCTGGCCGGCTCGTCCAGCAGCAGCACCTTCGGCTCGTGGATGAGCACCCTGGCCACGCCCAGCCGCTGCTGCATGCCGCGGGAGAGGCTGTCCACCATCGCGTGCTTCTTCTCCGTCAGGTCGGTCAGCTCGAGGACCGAGTCGACGATGGTTCGCCGGCGGGCGCGGGCGATCTTGAACGCGGCGGCGAAGAACTGCAGGTACTCGTCGACGGTCAGGTCGTCGTAGACGCCGAAAAAGTCGGGCATGTAGCCGATCAGCCGGCGGATTTCCTTCGGATGGGTGTAGATCGAGTAGCCGCACACGCTGGCCTCGCCCCAGGTGGGCTGCAAGAGCGTGGCCAGAATGCGCATGGTCGTCGTCTTGCCCGAGCCGTTCGGACCAATGAAGCCGAACAAATCGCCCTCGACTAGGTGGAGGGTCAGATTGTTGATGGCG
>JBGPJM010000113.1:0-15372 GCA_041485385.1 Phycisphaerae bacterium
CTCGACGGCGCGCGTCCCCTCGGCCTGGATCGGGCCCTTGCCGTCGATCGGGTTGCCGAGCGCGTCCACCACGCGGCCGATCATCCCGTCGCCGACGGGGACCTCGAGGAGGGCGCCCGTGCGCCGAACCGTCTGCCCCTCCTTCAGGTCCTTGTAGTCGCCGAGGATGATCGCGCCGATCGATCCTTCTTCGAGGTTGAAGATCTGCCCGCGGACGTCGCTCTCGAAGTCGAGCATCTCGCCTGCGAGGGCCTTGTCGAGGCCGTAGATCCGGGCGATGCCGTCGCCGACCTCGACGACCTTGCCGACCTCGGAGACCTCCAGCTCCGCGGCGTACTGGGCGATTTCCTGCTTGATGACGCTGGTGATCTCGTCGGTCTTGATCTTCACGGGCGAGGTTCCTCTTCTGATGGACAGGGGGGCCGCGGGGCTCGGCGGAGGGGGTTCCGCGGGGGCAGAAAGGGTAGCGGGTCGGGTGGGGGTTTTCCCGCCCGAGATGGCCGGTTGACGCCTGTAGACTGGCGAGCATGGGCGAGCTGGACCGGGGATCGATGGGACGAGCGCGGCTGCGCCGGATCGGCGCGACCGCCCTCGTGCTGGCGGCCTGGGGGGTGGTGTGCAGCGTGGGCGTGGCCTGGGGATTTTCGCGGCTGGATGCGCGGAGCATGGGGATCGGTACCTCGGTTGCGGCCAAGAACTCGAGGGCTCCGCATTCCCTCGTCTGGAATCCTGGGGCTGGATCGATGTCGATCACGATCATCGCCGGGCCGAGCGGGCGTCTTGATGGGCTCCTTACCACGCAAGACCTGCACGACCAGCTGAGAGTGGTGCGGGCGACGGCTGACGAGGAGTTCAAGGAGATTCTCAGGAAGGCGCCGGTGCCGGGTTGGCTTCGTCTTCCCGCGCCGCCGGAACGGCCGTGGCGCGTGTGGGAGGCTATGGGCGCGGGGTGGCCCCTGCGATGCGTGAGCGCCCGGGGCGGCATCGCTTCGGCCGATGGATCCGAGGTAATCTATGGCGGAGTCCGCGTGCCGCCGCGGGGCAAGGGGGACCTGGCCTCGCACGTGCTGCCGATTACGCCGATCTGGTTCGGACTGTTTCTTGACAGTGCGATCTATGCGCTGGTTGGCGGTGGTCTCTGGTTCGGCTGGCGGGGGATTCGCGGCTGGAGGCGCGGCCCGGGGGACTGTCCGGCATGCGGCTACGACCTGACGGCGCTGACCGCTCCCGGATGCCCCGAGTGTGGGTGGGGACGGGGCCCCTGCCCGCGGGGGTGGGCGGCGGGGTCGCGTGACTGTGGGGCGGAGTGGCCCAAGGCCTTTGACTTGCTCCGCTCCCATGCCACACTCTTTTCCACGCACATCTGGAGCCGGCTTATGACACCGATCCCGCCGCACATCAGGACCCGTCATGACCGCTTGCTGCGGTTCTGCAGTCTCATTGCGATACCGTTGGTTGTGCTGCTTCCGTCTCCGGCCCTGGCGCAGTCCACCATAGAGGACGTCGGCGGGCTGACCGACCGTGGCTCGGGTGGATTGGGTCTCTCCTCGACCGGCTATGTCATCGGCGCCTCGGCCATTTCGGGCAATGGGAACGGCGAGCCGTATTTCTTTCATGCGTACCGCTGGCATTCATCCTCGGGCATGCAGGATCTGGGACTGCTGGTCCCCGATCCGCCGCCGGGGGTGTTCCCAAGGCCCAACTCGATGGCCCTGGGGGTGAACGCGGCGGGACAGGTTGTCGGCTGGTCGGACGGTCCCTTCGCTGATTTCACGCCGCTCATCCGGCTCCCGAGCGCTGGGTTCGGCCTTCCCGTGGGGATGAGCGCTCTGCCGGTGCTGGCCGCGGCGGAGCTTTCACAGGCCCACGACATCAACGACGCGGGGCAGGTGGTGGGGGAGTCGCGGTACTCGGGCGCGCTGGCGCCGCACCCCGTGCTGTGGCAGTACGACGCGCAGACGAACGCGTGGACGATCACCGACCTTGGCACGCTCGGCGGGCCCTACGGGCGTGCGCAGGCGATCAACAACCTTGGTCAGGTGGTCGGGCAGGCGAATGTCCCGAGCGGCGAGATGCACCCGTTCGTTTATCTGCCGGTCGGCGCGTACGGGTTGCCCGCGGGGATGAACGATCTGAGCGGCGATGTGGGCGCTTCCGGGAACGCGTTCGACATCAACGACCTGGGTGAGGTCGTCGGGACGATCGGCGGAGGCGGGCCGTTCATCTGGCTCCCGGCGCCGCACTACGGACTGACGGCGGGTCTTTCGCCCTTGAGCGTCGCGCCGTTCCAGAACGCCTCCGCGTACGCGTACGGGATCTCCAACAACGGCACGGTGGTGGGGGAACTGATCGAGCGGGTCTACCGCGACCCGCCGGGCATATTCCTGAACGTCCACTCTGCGCTGGTGTGGACGAGCGGTCCTCCTCAGGCCCACAAGATCCAGGACGACCTCTCGCCCGGCGCCGGCTGGACGCTTATCACCGCCCAGTCGGTGAATGACTCGGGGCAGATCGTCGGCACCGGCACGCCCGCCAGCGACCCCAACTCCAACGCGCACGCGTTCATCCTCACGCCGCCGCCGTCGTGCGCGGCCGACTGGAACCATTCCGGCACGCTGAACTCGCAGGACTTCTTCGACTTCCTGACCGACTTCTTCGCCGGCGGGGCGGATTTCAATCACACCGGTGTGACGAACTCGCAAGATTTCTTCGACTTCCTGACCGGGTTCTTCGCCGGTTGTTAGCTCGAGCGGAGTCGAGAGGGGGAACGGGACTGGGGACGCGAGAATGAAAGGCCCCGGGCCGAATGCGGCGGTCCGGGGCGATGCGGCAGCACGGAGCGTGGGGCGCGGGGTCAGCAACCGCTGAAGAACGCGTTCAGGAAATCAAAGAAGTCCTGGCTGTTGGTGACCCCGTTGAGGTTGAAGTCGGCGTTGCCCGCGAAGAAGTCGTTGAGGAAGTCGAAGAAGTCCTGGCTGTTCACGATGCCCGACCCGTTCCAATCGGCGCGGCACTTGACGACGCGGAGGACTTGGCCGGTGCTCCCCGCCGGCCCAAGGGCCGTGCCGACGGCAACATAGATCTCGCCGGCCTCGTCGCGCCCGAGCCCCTTGAGATACCGGGCCAGTGCGTGGTTGTCGCCGCCGAGGCGGGGGCGGAGGATCTGCGAGAGGGGGCCGGTGGTGTCGATGTAGAACAGGTGGCCGTCGGGCACGCCGAAGCTCGTGCTGAAGTCGCCGAAGAAGTACGTTCCGACCAGGCCGGGGAACTGGCTGCCGCGGTACACGAACCCGCCGACGATGGCGATGCCGATGGGGCCGGAGACGTTGGAGTGGATGTACTCGGCGACGGGGTCGATGAGGCCGGTGGTGTCGCAGGTGGGCGGGGGCGTGGTGGTGTGGAACGGGTCGAAGCAGTGCGAGCCCTCGCGGCGGACCCAGCCGTAGTTGCCGCCGAGGGTGACGACGTCGAGTTCCTCGTAGAGGTCCTGGCCGACGTCGGCGACGTAGAGCGCGTTGGTCCCGCCCGGGCCGTCGTCGAAGCTGAAGCGGTAGGGGTTGCGGAAGCCGTAGGCGAAGATCTCGTCGAGTCCCGTTGTGTTGACGAAGGGATTGGTGGGGGGGATCTGGTACGGCGGCGTGCCGTTCACGTCAATCCGCAGGACCTTGCCCAGCGGCACGTCGATGTTCTGGGCGTTGCCGATGGGGCCGTGGGAGGGGGGGTTGTCGGCCAGGCCGTCGTTGGCGCCGCCGCCGTCGCCGAGCGTGAAGTACAGAAAGCCGTCGGGCCCGAAGACTACGTCGCCGGAGTTGTGGTTGAACTGCGGCTTGTTGACGCGGAAGAGGATCGAGCCGCTGGCCGCGTCGGCGACGTTGGGGTTGGCCGAGACGTGGTATTCGGCGAGGATCTCCTCGTGGCAGCCGCGCGAGGTGCCGAAGCACGGCTCGCCGACGACGCCTGTGCGCGGATGGCTGTAGCGGACGAAGAACCGGCCGTTCTGCGCGTAGTTGGGGTGGAACGCCAGGCCGAGCACGCCGCGCTCGTCGTAGCCGGGGTTGACGGTCACGATCTGGCTGGTGAGGTCGAGGAAGGGCGTGGGCAGGAGCAGGCCGTTCTGGATGATGCGGATCGTGCCGGCTTGGTCGACGACGAACAGTCTTCCGGAGCCGTCGCCGGCGTGGGTGATGAGGATCGGCGCGACGAGCCCGCTGGCGACGGGCTGGAGATCGACGGTGAGATTGCCCTGTGGGATCTGGGCGAGCGCATCGGGCGAGCAGATGGCGGCGGCGCAGGCGAGCGCGCCGAGCACGCGGGCGACGCTGCGCGCCGGGGCAAAGCCGAGCCACGTGCGGGGAGCAACGGTGCGGGAACTCATGGGCCCATTCCTCTCTTGGTTGTACGGTCACCTTGCGGCCGGCGCGGCCCAGAACAGGGGCGTGCGGCCGAAGTCATCGGAACGTCTGCATGAGACATGTCGTCGGCGCGGCCTGCTCCTGCAACGTCCTTTGACTCTGTCGGGCGGAGTTTTCGTCTGGCTGATTGTGGCCACCACGACCCTTCGTGATCGCGGGCCGGTGGGCCTGGCCCATCGTTTGGCGTGCTGGGTCGGGTTCTCGAGAATCCCTCTTTACACGAGCGCGACAGCCTCGTTAAGATCCCGCAGTGCTCAAGCTCCCTGGGGACTCAGTCGCCCGCCTCCGCCCTTCATTCGAGGGCCGCCCTGTGTGTGTCACCGGCGGCGCCGGGTTCATCGGCGGGCACTTGGTTGATGCGTTGTTCGGGCTGGGGGCGAGCGTCACCGTGATCGATGATCTTTCGAACTCCACCGCCAAGCACGTGGCGGAGCTCGTGGATCTGGACCCCGAGCGGGTTCGCTTCGTTCACGGATCGATCCTCGACGACGCAGCACTCGAGGAAGCCATGCGCGGCGCCCGCCTGGTGTTCCACCTGGCGGCGATGGGTTCGGTGCCGCGATCGGTCGCGGAGCCGGAACGGGCGTTTGCGGTCAACACGATCGGCACGGTGCGCGTCGCCCAGGCGGCCGTGAAGGCCGGCGCGTCCCGGATCGTCTATTCGGCTTCTTCCTCGGCCTACGGTGACCCGCCCGGGCCCGACACGCCACGCGCCAAGATCGAGACGCAGGTCCCCTCGCCCCTGTCGCCGTACGCCGCCAGCAAGCTGGGGGGTGAGCACGTCATGCGGGCGTGGGCCACGAGCTACGCGATCTCCACGATCAGTCTGCGCTACTTCAATATTTTCGGCCCGCGCCAACCCGCCGATACGGCCTATGCCGCGGCGATTCCGGCGTTCATGAGGGCGCTCTCCGCGGGCCAGCCGCCGGTTGTGTTCGGCGACGGGTACCAGACGCGGGATTTCACGTACGTCGCCAACGCCGTGATCGCCAACCTGCTCGCTGGCCACTCGCTTCGCCCGCTGGCGGGCGAGGTGGTCAATATCGGCTCGGGGCGGGCGGTGGGGCTGATCGAGCTGGTGCGGATGATCGCGTCGGCGTGCGGCGTGCCGCACATTGGCCCGAGGCACGAGCCGTCGCGGGCCGGGGATGTGCGGCATTCGCTGGCGGACCTGAGCGCCGCGAAGGAGCTGATCGACTACGTGCCGATCGTGTCGCTTCAGGAGGGGCTGGAGTCGACGCTGGCGTGGTACCGCGGGGCCGTCGTCGAGGCGGGCAACCAGTAGCCGACGGAGGGAGCCGATCGATGGGCGCAGCGCGGTGGGTGATCGACACGGCGGGGGGGATGTACGAGCTGCTGCGCCTGGGGGTGATCACGCGTTTTCGCTTCAAGGGGCCGTACTGGCAATGGCGCCTGCACACGGCGTTCGGGCGGGGGTATCCGCGATCGAAGCTGGAGATGGTGCGCGCGGTGGTGGAGTACGCCAAGTGGGCTCGCCGGCAGCGCCGGGGCGGGTAGGCGGCTTCTTTCGCGGGATGGGGCGGGTTCCGGAACGCCGGTTTGCATCAAGTTCACCTCTGCGTCTGCCGAAACAGGGTGGGAGCCGCGGCACGTCCGATTACCTCGGGCGCGGCTGGCAGGCTTGCAGATGGAGCCTAACCGATGCAGACTGAAACGCAGCCGACGAAAACCAAGACGACGGGATCGGCGTTCACCAACCGGTTCGCACCCGGGCTCATCGCCGGACTGACCGTGGGTCTGCTCGTCGGCGCCTTCCTGTCGCCGTTGCTGGACCGCGGGATGCCGATCGCACGCCGGCCCATGAGACAGCCGACGAACCTGTCGAGCGTGAAGGCCTCGCCCTCGGCGCAGGACGACCGGAATGCCCCGGGCGCGCCGGGCACAACGGATCAGGAGAGCCCGGCCGGTGCCGCGGCCGCTGCGCCGGAGACCAATGCCGCGACGCCGTCGGGCGGCTAACGCGGCCGTGCCTGGCGGGGGCAGGTCAGAGACTCGGAGAGACGCTACACTCGCGCCAGGGAAGACTGACCGCTGGCGAGGTGCGTGTGGCGGCGATCGACGATGATCAACTGGAACGGCTAGTCAGGCAGCAGGCGATGACCTTGCGCCTGATGGGCGTTGAGTTCGTGCCGGTGTACCGCGCGCGGGCGTCGGTGGTGGCTCCTTCCTCGGCTTCGCCGCCCGCTGGCGCGCCCGCCGAAGCGGTCATCGAGCCGAAGGCCGTGCCGGGAGCGGCTGCGGCGACGAGCTGGGGCGCGGAGGGCGTCGCGGGCTCGGCATCCTCGCCCGGCGGGCGCGACCGTAACGCGGCCCAGGCGCTGCTCGACCGGGTGCGGGAGTGGTACGAGCAGGATTCACCGCACACGAACTTCAAGACCGATCACACCAAGATCGTCTTCGGCGTCGGGGACCCGTGCGCGAGGTTGATGTTCATCGGGGAGGCGCCGGGGGCCGACGAGGACCGGATCGGGATCCCGTTCGTCGGGCGGGCCGGGCAGATGCTGGACAAATGGATCGCGGCGATGGGCCTGCAGCGCAGCGAGGTCTACATCGGCAACGTGCTCAAGACGCGCCCCCCAAACAACGCCACGCCGACGATCGACGAGGCCCGGCTGTGCGCGCCGTACCTCTACGAACAGATCGCCGTGGTGCGGCCGGAGGTGATCGTGACCCTGGGGCTCCCGGCGACGCGGCTGCTGCTGGGGACGGACCAGTCGATGGGTCAGCTGCGGGGCCGGTGGTCGGAGTTCGTGTACCGGGCGCGCCCGGGGGAACCGAGGATCGCCGGGATCGACGAGTTCCGTGTGCCGGTGATGCCTACGTACCACCCGGCGTTCCTGCTCCGATCGTACACACCTGAGAACAGGGGGAAGGTGTGGGCGGACCTGCAGAAGGCGATGGAACGACTCGGACTGAGGTGCAACCGCTCGCGGCAGTCGGCGTAAAGAGAGGTAAGAAGGCACGTCGCGAGCCCCCCCGCGGCGTGTCACGAGGAAATCGTCAAAGAGACTGCAACCGACGCGTCCGATCAAGACGAATATGGCTGCGATATCGGCAGGGCTGGCGCAGCGCGGCGGAACTGAGACCCCCACGAGACCCGGCGCTTGGCCTTTGTGCCTTGCGCTGGGTTTTTTTCTGCGCGTAGGGTGCGACGGTGCGGGCGGTGCGAGTGTCGCCGAGGAACGAGGTGGCGAGCTCCGCCCCCCGGGCGGAGTCATTGCGGGGGCTGGGGCCTGGCGGGACGAAAGTCGAGCCTGGTATCCGGCGGGAGCTTCTTGACGCTCAGCGCGTGCCAGCGGCTGGGCTTGTACCAGACGCCGAACTGCAACTGCACGATGTCGCCGACGGCGATGCCGTCCAGCGAGACACCCTTCGCGGGCGGGAAGGGCATCTCCATCGTGCCCATTCCGACGATCATGCCGTTGGAGTCGGCGAAGTCGTCGATGGCCTCGTGCTTGATGACAAACTCGGTCGTGGGTCGCTTGGGGTCGGGGAGTTCGACAACCTGACCGCGGATGGTGTACACGTGATCGGGCTTGTCGGCCTTCTCGGCTCTCTCGCCCTTGCGGCAACCGGTCGATGCGAACGCGATCGCAACGGACGCCATCACACCGAAGACCAAGGTGAGAAGCTGGGTGCGCAGAAGATCGGACATCGATGCTCCCCCTCCGCGGCGGCCCCCCTCTGTGGCGCCCGCCTCCCCCCTCCCCCCGCCGGCCCAACCCGGGCGGCGGATCGGTGGATGCTCAGGCGGCCTCGATCTTGAGGAACTGCTCGACGGTCTTCATGTCTCGCCCGTGCTCGAGGGTGTAGGTGAAGGACCACGTGGCGCCGGGCGTGACGCGGGCGATCTTGCCGCAGGTCGCGCGCTTGTACCAGTCGCGGTTGCCGCGGTTGTAGACGATCATGTGGCGCCGGCGCATCATCTGTGATCGGCGCAGCCGGCGGCAGACGGTCGGGTCCTTACGCATGAGCCGCAGGATGGTCTGCGAGGCATCGTCGGTGCGGGGAGCCTTGACGACGGTACAACGGACGTTCTGGCCGGGCTTAAGCGATTCGAGCATTGGAGGGGATCCTGAAAAGGATGGGAAGGGAAGTGTACGCGGCGCGGGTGTGCGGACAAGGGGGACAGAGAGGTGCCGCGCATTGAATGTTGACCTTGCTGATTCCCGAGTCGAGGGGCCGATCGTCCCGGCCGGGTGTGTCGCGCGCGGAAGCGCCGGGTTCCGGGGGTCCGCGACGCTGATCGATGGATGGTGCACGCTACGATGAGGCCATGAGCCATGAGTCCTCCGCGCAGCCCCCGCAGCTGCCGAAGTTCGATCCCGGCGCGCAGCACCAGCAGCGGCCGAAGCTGCGTCCTGTACGCGGCTTTCCGGCGCAGGCCAACGGGCCGGACGGCAAGCCGCAACAGTTCATAGGGCTGGCCGACGCGAGGCAGATCTCCGAGAAAGTGGTCTTCATCATGCCCGCCGCGCAGGTGATCCTGCCGATGATGGATGGGAGCCGGGGGCTGGACCAGATCGTCGGTGAGGTGGGGCGCGGGCTGACGCGGCCGATTCTCGAGCAGCTCGTGGCGCAGCTTGACGAAGCGGCCCTTCTGGAAGGCCCCGTCTTCGACGCGCTAAACAGCAAGTCGAAGCTGGAGTTCGATAGCCTTCCGTACCTGCCACCCGCGGCGAGCGCGAACTTCTGTGACGCTGTCGCGGTGCAGACGCTGGGGAAGGACGCGAGCGAGCAGCAGAAGGGCGAGGTCGGTCCGACGCGCGTGCGCGAGCTGTTCGACCAGTGGATGGCCAAGGCCCTGGAGGACGCGGACAAGCCGAGCCTGGATGTGTTGCCGAAGGCGATCGTGGTGCCGCACATTGACTATGGGCGGGGGTGGCTGAACTACGCCACGGTCTATGGGCGGCTTCGTGTGTGCGACCGGCCCGACCGGATCGTGGTGCTCGGGACGAACCACTTCGGGCAGTCGACGGGCGTCTGCGGGTGCGACAAGGGGTACGAGACGCCGCTGGGCGTGTGCGGCGTGGACGACGAGCTTGCTTCGAAGCTGCGGCGGAGCGTGGGCGAGGAGCTGTACACGAACCGGTACGACCACGAGCGCGAGCATTCGGTCGAGCTGCAGATGATGTGGATCCAGCATGTGTTCGGCGTGAACGAGGCGGGGGAGTACCCGAAGGTATACGGGGCGCTGGTGCACGACCCGACCGTGAACAACGGCGAGTCCTACGACGGCGCGGGCGTGGGCCTGCAGCGGTTCGTGGACGCGCTGAAGCAGGCGATCAAGGAGATGCCGGGCAGGACGCTGGTCGTGAGCTCGGCGGACCTCAGCCACGTGGGGCCGGGATTCGGCGACCCGCACCCGCTCGCCGGCGACGGGTCCGAGGCGACCAGCGCACGCAACCGTGTGCTGCGGCACGACCAGGAAATGCTGGAACTGGTCGTGAACAACAAACCGGCCGAGCTGGTGGCGTCGATGGCCTGGATGCAGAACCCGACACGATGGTGCTCGACTGGGAATCTGGTGGCGACGTTGATGACCGTGGAACCGCGGAGCCTGGAGATGCTCAACTACATGGCGGCGATGGACCAGCAGGGCGTCACTATGGTGAGCAGCGTGGGGATGGTGATGGTGTAGGGGCGCGGCTGCGTCGACGCCTGCGGTGGCGGCGGGGAAGCGGGGCGGCGGGGGGTGGAGGGGTGGGGGGGCGCGAACGCGTGAGGCGGCCTTTGGAACACTTGTCAAGTCAGGGTGTGGTAATGGTTTGCCTGGGGGTGGTGGTGGCGCTTGGCGGCGTCTGGTGGCTGTGGGGGCCGCGGTTGCGGCGGATGCTCGGGACCGACACGGGCAACGTCGGATCCAGGCCGCCGGGGGCGAGGCTCCCGCTCGTCGGGCGCGTGAGTGAAGCCACACGGTTGTTGGTAGGCCTGAGCGCGTTGATCGCCGGGTATCACCTGGTGGTCTGGGCGCTGCCGGCGAGCGAGACGTCGCTGCAGTTCCCCAGGGAACGGTGGTGGGCGCTGGTGGCCATCGGGGTGCTCGTGATCTGGGGGTCGGTGATCATGGATCGGCGGGATGCGGCGCGAGTGAGGGGGTCGGCCGAGGGGCGTGCGGGGGGCCAGGGAGACGGGTCGGCGGAGGAATGAAGAGTCGGGGCGGGGTGCGCGGGGGATTTGACGACTTGACGCGGGTGTGGTGGAATGGCGATCGGAGGGCGAGGTCCCGCGTGGAAGGGGGGAGGAACTTGATCGGTGGGGGGTACGTATCGGTCGGTTGATCGCCGCCGGGTCAGCGGGCGATGGTGCGGATGTGGGTTGGGGGTCGGGTGGGTGGGGACGGGAAGCGGGGTGGGCGGGGAATCGTGGGGACGTGGGGCAAGTGGAGCGCTTCGGGTAGACGGGTCTGGCCGGGCGGCCATGGGTTGTTTGAGCATGTGTTGCCCGGCGGGCTGCGGGCACGACGGGAAGGGGGGAGGCTGGCACGGGAGAGGGGAACGAGGGTCCGACGATGCCATCATCGACCATCTGCTGGGGAATCGAGCTGGGGGCCGGGGCGGTCAAGGCGATCAAGCTTGAGCGTGACGGCGACAACCTGAAGGTTCTTGACTTCGCGGTCATCCCGCACAAGCTCGTGTTCTCCACGCCCGAGCTGGACCTGGGCGAGGCCACGCGGGTGGCGCTGGGGACGCTGGTGAGCCAGTACGACCTGAGCGGGGCGGCGATCGCCGTCTCGGTGCCCGGTCACTCGGCGTTCGCCCGGTTCGCCAAGCTGCCGCCGGTGGAGCCCCGGAAGATCCCGGACATCGTGAAGTTCGAGGCGGTGCAGCAGATCCCATTCCCGATCGACGACGTCGAGTGGGACTTCCAGACGTTCGCGAGCTCCGACAGCCCGGATGTCGAGGTGGGCATCTTCGCGATCACGCGCGACAAGGTGAACGAGCGGCTGGCGACCTGGGCCGACGTGGGGATCACGCCCGACTTCATCACGCTCAGCCCGATCGCGGTCTTCAACGCCATCGCGTACGACATGTCGTTCAGCGGCAAGACACCCGGGACCGTGATCCTGGACGTCGGGAACACCAGCACCGACCTGATCGTGGCCGAGGCGGGGCGCGTGTGGGTTCGGACGTTCCCGATCGGCGGGCACCAGTTCACCGAGGCGCTGGTCGAGGCGTTCAAGCTCACCTACGCCAAGGCGGAGAAGCTCAAGCGGGAGGCGGAGACCAGCAAGCACGCCAGGCACGTCTTCCAGGCGATGCGCCCGGTCTTCGGCGACCTCGCCCAGGATGTGCAGCGCTCGATCGGGTATTACCAGTCGCTGCACCGCGACGCGAACCTGACCCGGCTGGTCGGGCTTGGCTCGACGTTCAACCTCCCGGGCCTGAGGAAGTACCTGAGCCAGCAGCTCCAGATGGAAGTGATCCGGCCGGAGCAGTTCAGCCGGCTGTCGATGGAGGGCCCGCGGGCGGCGGAGCTCCAGGCCGCGACGATCAATCTGGCCACCGTCTACGGCTTGGCGCTGCAGGGGCTGGGGCTTGCGGCGATCGACGCCAACCTCATACCCAAGGCGGTCGTTCGCGAGGCGATGTGGCGGCGGAAGGTGAAGTGGTTCGGGGTGGCGGCGGGGCTGTCGATCGTCGCCGGCGCTATGAGCTTCGGGCGCTACTTCATGGACCGTAACAGGGTCGACGCTTCGCCCCCGCCCGCCGTGATCGCCAAGACCGTGCAGCAGCTGCGGGCGCTGCGCGCGGATTGGAAGAAGGTCGAGGACGCGTACAAGGCGGACTACGCCGCGGCCAACGCGGCGCTGCTGCTGGACGGGCGCGACATATTCCCGCACATCGTGGACGATCTCGGGCAGTCGCTGGCGTACGCGAACCAGAAGGCGGCGGACCTGGCGAAGACGGGGAAGCCGGCCGACTCGTTCATGTTCGGCAAGTTCGAGACCAGGTACAACGCCGGGGCCGAGGGGTACGAGGCGGGGCCGGAGTCCCCGGGATCACCCGCCGCGCCACCGCCTCCGCGTCGCCCGCAGCCGCCTGAGGACGATGGGCTGCCCGGCGCCAAGCGGGGCGCGGCCCCGAAGCCGAAGCCGGCGGCACCGCTACCGCCGCCGCCGCGAGAGCCCACCCCGACCGACCCGGGAGCGGTCCCGCCCGACGGTGGCTACCTCTCGGGCGAGGGACCGCCGCGCGTATCGATCGTGCTGACGGTCTCGACGGCGCGCCCGGACGCGGAGCAGTTCGTGCATGACACGCTGCAGCAGTGGCTCAACCAGAACAGGCAGCGGGAGAATGTCCCGTACACGATCAAGAACGTGAACTGGAAGCGGATAGGGCAGGAGGAGATCCCCAAGGACAAGGATGCGACTCCTCCCGGTGGGCCGGGGACGCCGGACAACCCGGGGGCGCCGCTGCCGTCGCCGCCGGGCGAGGGGCGAGGGAAGGGCAGTCAGCCGGGGAACGTTCCGCCGGGTGCGCCGCGCTTCAAGCCCGACGGCACACCGATCCGGTACGACAAATACGGCAACGCGATCGCCGACGACATCATCTCGACGGCCGATGCCGCGAGGCCACGGCGGGAGGGCGGCTATTCGGAGCCGGGGGGCGGCGAACGAACGGGCGGGCAGGGCCAGGGGGACCTCGAGCGGTTGGCGCCCGTGCCCAAGCCGCCGCCGAAGGCCGAGCCCGGGAGCAAGGTGACGACGTTCGAGGTGACCTGGGACGCGGTGCTGAAGCTGAAGGCGAAGGAGGGCACGACGTGAAAGGTTTCGCTGAGTGGGCCAAGACCAACTGGCTGATCCTGGTGCTGTCGGTGGTGGCGCTGGCGGCGCTGCCGACGATGTTCTACTTCAGCTCGAAGATGAGCGGGAACCTGCGGGCCGGCATCCAGAAGACGGCGGAGCAAGAGTACAGGGAGGTGGGTACTTTCACCCTGACCTACAGCCTTCCGTTGGTGAAGGCGCCGGACCAGAAGGCGTTCGAGAGGTCGATGGAGGCGAACAAGGTCTACATTGAGCAGTTCGCGGCGAAGAGAGAGGCGATCAAGGCGCAGGCGGCGCAGGTCGGCAAGGAAGCCATCGAGTTCAACAAGAACGGCCACAAGCTGCTGCTCGACGGCGTGTTCCCGAAATACGCCGAGGGGGAGTCGCAGACAAACTCTTACAAGTTCGCGGAGGCGTGCATCGCCGCCTATCCGCAGCTGCTCAAGCGGATCAAGGCCGGCACGCCGCCGGATTCGGTGTCGCTTGCCGGCCAGCTCACGGACTACCACCAGCAGCAGAAGACGCGGATTCTCTCGCAGGTGGGCGGGACATCGCTGAGCAAAGAGGACGAGGAGAAGCTGACCAAGGAGATGCTGGACCAGCGCATCGGGCGATACCGCCAGCGGGCCAGCGAGATCTCGGTGTACGCCGAGCCGATCGTCTTTATCGATGTGCCGATGGCCAATCAAGAACCGAGCAAGGACCTGCCGCCCCTGACCAGGTACTGGGACTGGCAGATGCGGTACTGGATCAACGAGGACCTGATCAAGGCGGTGGCGCAGGCGAACTCATCGAGCACGACCGGCGTGCCGGGCGGGGTGGTGAAGCGGATCTTGAAGATCACGATCGATGCGCCGCAGTACAACGACGTCGCCGACAACCTGCTCCCCGGCCAGGCAGGGATCGACGAGATCACGATCACGACCAAGGACCCGGCGCCGTCCAGCATCGCGGTCTCGGTGACCGGCCGGTACAACACGATCGGGTCGGGCAACCAGTACTACGACCTGCGGAACGCCACGGTGGAGATGATCGTGTCGTCGGCCCGCCTTCCGGAGTTCTTCGATGCCCTGACGAAGACCAACCTCATGACCGTGCTGAAGGTCGACCTGGACAGGGTCGAGCCTCTGGACGATCTGCGCGAGGGGTACTTCTACGGCGATGAGCACGTGGTGAAGGCCACGCTGCAGATCGAGACGCTGTGGCTGCGCGGCTGGACGAAGCCGTTGATGCCGGCGTACGTGAAGAAGGGGCTGGGTGTGGCGGAGGATCCGGGCGGAGAGAGCGCTCCCCCGCCGGGCTAAAGCGGGACTCGAGGCTCCGACAGGCCGGGGCTGTTGCCGGGCGTGTGGCGGATTGGACCTGTTCGGGAACGGATGAATCAACGAAGGTGCGAGCATGCGACTCAAAGGCATTAACTCCCTCGAGCAGAACGTTGAGAAGATCGTGGTCGGCATCGCGTCGGTGGCGATGTTGGCGGTGCTCACGTTCCAGTTCGTGGGCCAGTCCAACTCGATCAAGCTCGGGACGGGCAAGGATCAGAAGACCGTGCCCGTCGACCAGGCCTTCGAGGTCGTCGCGAACAAGGCCAAGGAGGTCTCCGGGAAGATCAACGCCGCCGAGCCCGCGCCCATCATTCCGTCGGAGGAGAAGGGCGCCGATGTTCTCAAGGATTTTCGGGCCAAGCAGCGGGGCCCGGTGTCGCCGCGGCCGCAGCTCGCCACGGCGCTGGACAAGCCGCGGCTGATCGGTGGCGGCGCGGAGCCCGGCACGGACAAACCGGGCCAGGCGGCGACGTACGCGGCTGTGCAGGTGCCCGCGGCGAGCCGGCCGGTCGCGGCGGCGTACGCGGCGACGATTCATCCGGCCGAGATCCAGGCGGCGCCGGAGCTCAAGGCCCTTCTCCCCGCGCCCCCACTCCCGCCGGACAAGCCTTCCGTGAGCGTGGAGTCCAGCTTCGACGGCAAGGCCCTGGCGGCGGCCTTGGCGGCCGATCCCGACGGTGCCGGTCCGAAGGCGCCCTTGCCCAGACACTGGTGGGACGGCGTCGAGGTGCAGATCGTGGGTGTTGAGCTTGACCGTCAGGAGCAGCTGCCCGACGGCAGTTGGGGCCCGGCGGGGGTTGTGAAGCACATGCCCGGCCGGATCGACCTGAAATCGGAGATCGAGAAG
>JBGPJM010000114.1:0-15041 GCA_041485385.1 Phycisphaerae bacterium
GCGGCGACTGGGGGACTGGGAGACGGGGAGACGGGGGGAGGGGGAGCCGCGGGGCCGCATGGAGGGAATGTACGCGGTTGGGCGGCGGGTCTGGCAGGGAATCTGCGAAATCGGGAGAGGGGAGGCTCTCGGGGAGGCGCGGGGACGGGGAGGCGGACGTGCTGAGTACTGGGTGCTGGGTGTTGAGGTGGCTCGTGGGCTGCGTCTGCGATCGCTCGGGCGTCGAGGGCGGGCTTGCGTCTGCTGCCGCTCGGGGGGGGGAGGCTCTCGGGGAAGCGCGCGGGGACGGGGAGGCGGACGTGCTGATACTGGGTGCTGGGTGTTGAGGTGGCTCGTGGGGTGCGTCCGCGATCGCTCGGGCGCCGAGGGCGGGCTTGTGTCTCCTGCCGCTCGGGGGGAGGCTCTCGCGGAGGCGCGGGGGTCGCGGAGGGGAGGGGGAGGAGGACGTGCTGGGTACTGGGTGCTGGGTGTTGACGTGGCTCGTGGGGTGCGTCCGCGATCGCTCGGGCGCCGAGGACGGGCTTGCGTCTCCTGCCGATGGGGGGGGGAGGCTCTCGCGGGGGCGCGGGGACGGGCGTTGATCGTTCTGGGCTTCCGGCGTGGTGGGGATGCGTCGTATGGGTCTCTGGGACGGATCGCTGGACAGGGGAGTGCGAGGGTTGACAGGGGTCGGCCTGCTGCGTGTGCGACGGGGTGCGTCCGGCGCGGGCGAAGCGGGGACCGGGAGCGGTCATCCGGCGTGGCGCTCGTCGCCGCCGGGCGCCCCGGGCGCGACGGTGGTCTCGGCCCGGGTGCTGAGGGGGAGGTCGAGCATCTTCTGGCCGGGGATGTAGTCGGTCACGACGATGCGCCGGAGGTCCTTGAGGGAGGCGATCGTGTCGGCGATGCGGCGGAGGTTCTCGCGGATCTGGCGCAGGTGGGTGACCTGGGCCGGGTCGCCGCCGGCGCGGCGGTCCAGGAGCCCGAGCTGGCACTCGATGATGCTCATGACGTTGTTGAGTTCGTGGTTGAGCGTCACCGCGAGCTGCTTGAGGGTCTCGATCTTCCTCTGTTCGTTGGCCTGCAACTGCTCGGCGAGGTGGTTGTAGGCGTGGGCCAGCTCACCGAACTCGTCTCCCTGCTCGACGCGGACACGGTGCTCGAACCGCTCGCGCTCCAGCTGGCGGCTTCCCTCGAGCAGCTCGCCGACGGGCTTGAGGATCATGCGTCCGGTCCGCAGCAGCACGAACACGGAGATGTTGACCATCACCAGCGCGGCGACCGTCAGGCCGATGATCAGGGTCCGGAGACGGCCGCTGAGCCCCAGCTGCTCGGCGGCCACCTCTCGCCGGGCGATCCTGCCGAGGTCGGTCACCTCGTGCCAGAACGCGGCGGTCGCCGCGGCGCTGCCCCGCCATTCCGACGGCGCCGCCGGATCCGGGACGAGGGCCGACGCGAGCTTGACGGTGCGACCGAACGATTCGGCGCCGGCGCCCCCGGTGCGCATGACCGGGTGCTGGGCCAGCGTGGCCAGCACGGCGCGCAGCTTTTCGAGGTCGCGGGAGCGCGCCCCGGGGTCGGCGTCGGGGGCGGTCTGATCGGCCTCCAGATCCGCGACCGCCGCGGAGAGGTCCTGCACGCCGTCGATCATGACGGCGGCGTCGCCGGTCATGCGGTCGAGGTCCCTCAGCACGCCCTGGAGCAGGACGATAGCCACCACCGCACCGGCCACGAATCCTACGACGAGGATCCCGAGTCGGGCTATCAGCTTGTTGCGGAGCATGCGGTGCACCCCGGTCAGACGGGGTTGGGCGGTGCGGCTTCCTGCTGAAGCTCCCGCGGGATGTTGAGCTCCTCGAGCTTGCGGTAGAGGCTGGAGACGCCGATGCCCAGGTGACGGGCGGTCTCGGCCTTGTCGAAGCCGTGGCGGCGGAGCGCGTAGATGATGTGCTGGCGCTCGAACTGGCTGAGGGCCTGACGGAGGTCCTCGCTGTCGTCGCTGGAGGTATCGCCCGTCTGGAACGGCAGGTCCTCGGCGCCGATCTCGCGAGCCTCGGCGAAGATGACCGCCCGCTCGATGACGTTCTCCAGCTCGCGGACGTTGCCGCGCCACTCGTGGCCCAGCAGGGCCCGCATGGCGGCGTTGGTCACCCCCAGGACGCTCTTGTTCATTTCGCGCGTGTACTTGTCCAGGAAGTGGTGCACCAGCAGCGGGATATCCTGGCGCCGCTGGCGCAGAGGGGGCAGCTGTATGCGGACCACGTCGAGCCGGTACATCAGGTCCTCGCGGAACTTGCCCTGGCGGCAGAGGTCGTGGAGTTCCTGGTTGGTCGCGGCGATGATGCGCACGTCCACGGGGCGCGGGCGCGTGTCCCCCACCGGGATCACGACGCGCTCCTCGAGAACGCGGAGGAGCGACGCCTGCACGGACAGGGGGATCGTGGAGATCTCGTCGAGGAAGAGCGTGCCGCCGTTGGCGGCCTCGAAGTATCCGATCCGGTCGCGGACGGCGCCGGTGAACGCCCCCTTCCGGTGCCCGAAGAGTTCCGATTCGATGAGGCTCTCCGGGATCGAGCCGCAGTTGACGGCCACGAAGGGCTTGTCGCGCGTGACCCCGTTGTAGTGGATCGCCCGCGCGAAGAGCTCCTTGCCCGTGCCGGACTCGCCGACCAGGAGCACGCTGGAGCGGACGGTGGAGAGCTTGCGGGCCGTCTCGAACAGCTTCGTGATCACCGGCGACTCGCCGATGAGGTTGTGGAACGAACTCTGCGCGGCGAGCTGCTCGGTCAGGAAACGGCGGTCGCGCCGCATTTCGCCGAACTCCAGGGCCCGGCGAACGCGGACCAGCACGTCCTCGAACTGGACCGGCTTGAGGAGGTAGTCGGCGGCGCCGGCGCGCATCGCCGCCACCGCGCTGTCGACGGTCCCGAAGCCCGTGATCACCACGACCGGTGTCTGCGGCGCGAGTTGCTGGAGCCGCTGGAGCAGGGTCATGCCGTCCATCTCGGGCATGCGGATGTCGGTCAGCACCAGGTCGAACGGCTGGTTGATCGCCTTCTCATGGGCATCCTTGCCGTTGGAGGCCTGCACGACCTCGTAGCCCTCGTCGTGCAGCAACTCCGCCAGCGACTCGCGGAGCAGCTTCTCGTCCTCGACAAGGAGAATGGACTTGTTCACCGTTGTGCCTCGTCCGGCCCCACGGGCGCCGGCGGTCAATCCTTCGGGGTCTGGAGGTACTTCGCCGGGATCGGGCAGTCCGGCCGCTCGAAATCCCAGTAGACGTTCACGATCCACCAGCGCGGGCCGTCCTTGAGCAGCTGGATGCTGTAGATGCCGCGAGAGTACGGCTCCGGGGCATCGACGGTACGCCTGGATTCGTACGTGCTCCAGACGTGGGCGATGTTTCCGAAGGTCTCGACGCGGCGCGCGACCTCCTTCTCGAAATACCCGCCCTTCTCGAAATACTTCCGGTTGAACTGGATGTAGTCCTCCACGGTCAGGACCCATGCCGAGGCCCCGCCCTCGGCGCCGGGCCGGGCCGCGATGAACCGCCCGTCGGCCGCGAACAGCGAGCGCAGCCGGTCCCAGTCCCGCTGCTCGCCCGCGCCCGCGGAGATGGCGCTGTACATGGCCCCGACGATCGAATCGACCTGGGCGACGTCCGCCGGACGGGCGGGCGGGGGGGGTGAGGGCTGAGCCTCCTGCCCGGGGGCGGCCACCGGCGGATGGCCCTTCGGCAAGCCGGCCGGCTGGCCAATCAGCGCCAAGCCGCCCGAAACGGCGAGGGAGAGGAACAAGGCTATTGCACGGACCATACCGCCTCCTACCCGGTCCGCCGGGCTTGTAGAAGTGTAGAGGAGCGATTATGCAAACCCGGTGCCGGTTCTCCGCCCGGATGGGCCCCGCAGCCATACCGGTCCGGATCGCGCCAACGGCTGGGGTTCCCGGCTTCAGGAAGCCCGGCTCTGCAATCCTCCTGAGAACGAGAATCTGCGAGGGCGATCGGCGGGTCATCCCAGCCCGGGAGGGGGCACCTCATCGGCCAGCGTGCAGAGGCGCCGGTAGTACTCATCGCGGTCCATTCCCAAGAGCGTGGCACCGTAGAGCTCACAGTCCTCGGACGTGGCGATATCGCCGTAGTTGATGGTGGGGATGTGGTAGGCGATGAGGAGAGGCCAGGTCTCCGGACGATCGCGGAAACAGGGATGGACCACCAGCTGGAAGCCTTCGGCGGGGTGGTCGCCGAACGGACGGGCGTAGGCGAACTCGCCCGGTTCCAGCGGCGCCTCGTCGAAGACCACCGCCGCGGGGTACCTCACGACCTCACGGTCGGCCAGCATGCGCGCGATCGCTTCCGAGTCGATGGACTGTCCGTACCTCAGCCGCGCCGCCGTGGCCTTGTCGGCCACATGGCCGCTCAAGGCCATGCGCCCGTCCCGCTCGCGGGGGTCCGGGGCTGTTCTCGGGGGGTTCGCGTTCTCGTCGCTCATTTCTTCTCGTACCGGGTGCGGAAGTCCTCGGCGGCCTGCTTGCGACGGGTGGCCTCCTCGGGATCCGTCTTCCCGATGTACCACTTGTGGTCGTCGCTGTTGAGGACGTCGTCCAGCTTGGCCTTGAGGGACTGGGCCGCCTTGGCCCTCTCGGTGTCGGGGGAGGCGATGTTGAGCTGCACGAGGGCCTCGAGCTGCGGGATGTACTCGGAGTAGAACTTCTTCGCAACCTCGTAGGTGCCGTGCCAGTGCGTGTAATCGGGGGCCATCATGGAGGCGCCGTGGCGCGCCCGGCGTCCCTCGTGGTGCCAGATCTCGTACCAGGTCCAGTCGATCTGGTTGCTGAACGCGTCGGGCTTCAGCAGCGGGCGGGCCAGAGCGTACAGGGACTTCCCGGGGGCGCCGAACTTGGTGTTGTAGAGCTCGACGAGCGCGTCGTACTGGGTGTAGAACCCGTCCACCCACGGCGTCTCGTGGCAGCTGATGCACACACCCTTCATGTTGTCGCGCCTGACCTGCCACGGCACCTGGGCGCCGGGGAGGCTCATCTTCGCATCGGCCGCGTCGGTGCGGATGGAGAGCTCCGGCCGGTTGTTCCAGGAGATGCGCATCCCGATGTCGTGGGTGACCGGTTGCTTCTTGGTCGCGGACATGTGGCAGGTGGCGCAGGTCGGCGCCGACCAGTAGTCCTCGCCGACGATCCACTTGGGCGAGTCGAGGTTCATCTTGTCGATGTTGGCGAAGAAGTTGATGCCGTGCTTGGATTCCTCGTAGATCTCCTTCTGCGGATGGTCCGGGCCGAGGTGGCATTTGCCGCAGGTTCCGGGGTGACGGGCCTGCGCGACGGAGAAGGCGTGGCGGGTGTGGCAGCTGTTGCACGACCCTTCGGAGCTGTCGGGGTTGATGCGCCCGATGCCGCTGTTGGGCCACGTGGCCGGGTCCGGCCTGCCGCCGGCGATGAGCTTGATCTCCGACCCGTGGCACTGCCAGCACCCGCTGACCGCCGACGCGGCGACGCCGTGCGGGAACGCCTCGGTCTTCATGCCCGTGTTCCCCTCGACGACCTCGGCCAGCACGTTGTCCAGGGAGCCGAGGATGCGGGCCGCCTTGGAGTGGCGCGAGGCGGCGAACTCCTCGGCTTCCTTCGCGTGGCAGCGCGAGCAGTCCTTCGGCGTGACCAGCGCGGAGATCTTCTGGCCGTAGTGCTCGAAGGCGTCGGTATCGCCGGGGTTGGTCGAGTGGCATTCGTAGCACCCGATGTTGGCGCGGAAGTGCTTGCTCGAGCCCCATTGCTGGTAGAGCGCGAGGTTCTCGTTCTTGTGGCACGCGACGCACTGCTTGGTCTGCTCGCTCATCTCCGCGAGGCCGAAGGCCTGGGCCAGGCAGGCGGGGGCGGGGGCCAGGGAGGCCAGCAGCGCGCAGGACAACATCCGGTTTCTCATGATCAGCCCTCCACGGGGTCGTGTGTGTGAGCGGACGACGGCGCCGGGGCCGGCGCTCCGTACGGCCGGTCGTAGGTGAGCCGGCCGGAGAGAACGGGGATCGTGATCCGTACGCAGATCGTGAAGATGAGCAGCCCGAACGCCCAGATGCCCAGGCAGATCATCGACTCGTTGAGCGTCGGCGAATACTCGACGATTTCTCCCAACGGGGTCGGGATGAACGCGGGGATGATCAGCCCCATGCCCTTCTCTATCCAGATTCCCACGATCAGCAGCACGCAGGCGGCGTCGAGGTAGCGGATGGAGCGGCTCAGGGGCAGGAACAGGATCACCAGCGCCGTGAGGTTCATGCCGATCGCCGTCCAGATCCACGGGACCAGCGCGTGGGCGCCGTGAAGCCCGGAGAGCAGGTAGCGGGCGGAGGCGTTGTGCGCCGAGTCGGTATAGAACTCCGTGAACATCTCCGACCCCAGCAGGAACATGTTGATCGAGAGCGCGACCGTCACGATGCCGCGGAGGGTCATGAACGCCGCGCGCGGCACCCGGTAGCTGCTGGTGCGCGCGATGATCTGGAGCGTGAGGATCAGGAACGCGGGCCCGGCGGAGAACGCCGACGCGAGGAACCGCGGCGCCACCACCGCCGAGTTCCAGAACGGCCGGCTCCCCAGGCCGCTGTACAGGAACGCCGTCACGGTGTGGATGCTGATGGCCCACGCGATCGCCACGAACACGAACGGGATGTAGAACAGCCGGCTCGGGCGCTTCCGCAGGTAGGCGCAGTAGATCAGGTACCCGCAGATGTGCAGGTTCAGCAGCAGGTAGCCGTTGAGGACGATCACGTCCCACGTGAGCATCGAGATGGGAAAGTTGAAGCGCAGCAGAAGGTGGTGCAGGCGGTCGGGCCGGCCCATGTCCACCGTCACGAAGAGCAGCGCCATGATGATCGCGGCGACGGCGAACAGCTCGCCGAAGATCACCAGGTCGTGCAGCTCGCGGTTGCGGTAGATGTAGACGGGGATGACGAGCATCACCGCGGCGGCGGCCATGCCGACCAGGAACGTGAAGTTGGCGATGAACAACCCCCAGGAGACCTGGTCGGTCATTCCCGTGGTCGCCAGGCCATCGACGAGCTGGCGGGCGAAGGCATGCAGCCCCGTGAGCGCGACGGCGGTCAGAGCGAACATCCACGCGTAGTACCGCGCGTCGCCGACGAAGCTCAAGCGGAGGCAGCGCCAGAGAAAGCGGGGGTACTCGCTCACGGGCTCCCTCCCTTCGGCGCGCCGGGCGCAGGCGTCCCCGCGTCCCGCGGGTACCGCTCGTCGAAGTAGTAGAAGAACCGCGGGAGCGTCCCCGCCTCCTCCTTCAGCACGAACACCCGCTTGCTCCGGAGGATCTGCGACACCTCGCTCTCGGGATCGAGGATGTTGCCGAACTTGCGCGCCCCGGTCGGGCAGGCCTCCAGGCACGCGGGCATCCTTCCCTCGCGGGTGCGGTGCAGGCAGAAGGTGCATTTCTCCATCACGCCCCGCGGGCGCGGGCGGTTGGAGAGGTAGCTCATGTTCGGATTGAGCTGATCCGCCGGGATCTGCGGCTGGGCGAAGTTGAACCGGCGCGCCCAGTACGGACACGCCGCCTCGCAGTAGCGGCACCCGATGCACCAGTCGTAATCGATCACGACGATGCCGTCGGGCTCCTTCCACGTCGCTTCCACCGGGCACACCTTCACGCACGGCGGATTGGCGCACTGGTGGCACTGCACCGGCAGGTAGAAATGGTCCTTGTCCGGGACCGTCGGACGGTCGTAATGGTGGTTGCCCTGCTCGATGTCGATCGTGCCGCGCGGCATCTCCAACACGCGGATGTACTGGATCTCGGGCGAGCGGCTCTGGTTGTTCTCGGCCACGCAGGCGTGCACGCACTTGCGGCAGCCGATACAGCGGCTGAGATTCAGGGCGTACACGAACTCGACGCCCGCCATCGGCCGGATGTCGCGGATTTCCGGACGCACCCCGTACCGCCGCTCCACCTGTCCGCGGATCCGCTGCAGGGCCTGTTCCATCTCCTGCGGGGTCATCTCCTTGTAGTGCTTCTGCAGGAACTGATCCAGCGACGAGAGGTTGTCCGGGTCGAGGTTCCGGAGGGGGCTGAGTGCCGCGGCGAAGGCCGCCAGCCCGCCCACGCCGGTGGCCGCGCCGCGCAGGAAGCTCCGGCGCGTCACGGATGGTTGCCCTCCGTACGCCCCGCTATCCGGGCCGCCCGCCGGGTAGGGCCGCTTCCCGAAAGTGGGAGTGCCGTTGGCTTTGCCTTCCCAGATTCGCAACGTCATGGCCGTCCCTCCGCGGCCGGGAGGCCGCTCTTCTGAACCGGGTGCCCGGGCGTCTCAGGGGACGGCCGATGCTCTGCTCCGGGCGGGTGCCGCTGGGCGAGCGGGTTTCGCTTGCCGTCAGTGCCCTCCTCGTCGGGGGCGGGCGGGCGGCCCATGCGGAGCGTGCGCGGGCCCGGCAGGGGGATGAAGTCCGCGTACGCGGGGACGTGGGGGTCGTGGCACTCCGTGCAGACGAGCCGATGCTGAGGCCCGACCGCCGGGCTCCATGACCCCAGATCCTTTCCGTGCATCCCACGCTGCCAGTCGCGGTAGGTCGTTCCGTGACACTGCGCGCAGAGCACCGCGACGTCCTCAAACGGGGCGGGCTTCCCGTTCCGCAGCACCAGTTTTTCCCGGTTGTTCCTGTCGTGGCAGTTGAAACAGCGGTCGTTCATTCCGTGGTCGAGCAGGATGTGCGTGTGCTGCGCCAGAGGGCTTCGCCGCTCCGGCGCCGACTTGAAGAGCCTGTGGCAGTCGTTGCAATGATGCTGATAGCCGCCGATGACGACCTGCGGCGGATCATGCTGCACGGCTCGCAGCGGGCGAGCCTCGATTTGCCCCGGAAGGACCTGCGCCGCCGGCTCCAGCGGAACATCGACCCGCGGCGACAGCCATGCCAGGTATCCGGCAAGGCCCACGAAGGCCGGCGCGATCCACCACGGTCCGTGGGATACAGGACGATCGGCCTCGTTGATGAGATCGAGTCCTGCCCGCATCGGCGGCGGATCGCGCCCGGGGATTCCACGCGCCGACGTTGTCATGGACCGGAGGGATGCAATGGGCGTGCCTGAGGTTTCAGCAGGTCTAGTGCACCTCGCCTCCCGAGATTGAGAAGATGCCGGCCCACCAGCAGCGTGGACCGCCCGGGAGCGTGGCACAGCGTGTGCATGCACCATCGTGTGAGCAGAGCCACCGAACTCATGCACGAATGCCGGATCTGCGCCATCTCGATGGCGTCCGGTTTGAGCATGCTGGCGGCGGCGACGCCGGCGTCGGCACAAGCGGGCGCTGGCGCGCCCGCGGAGGAAACCGCGCCCGCGCGAACATGCGCGAAGGATTGCCACAAGGACATCCTCGATCGGAAGGTCATGCACGGCCCCGCCCAGAGCGACTGCGAGGCGTGCCACGTGCAGGGCGATCCCAACGAGCACAAGTTTTACCTGCCCACGAAGAAGGAAGAGCTCTGCCAGCGGTGCCATGCCCTGCCGCACCAGGCGGTCATGCATTCGCCGGCCAAGGAAGGCCTGTGCCTGCGTTGCCACGATCCGCACGGATCGAGTTTCCCCGCGATGCTGGTGGCCGACCCGAAGAAGGAGCTGTGCACGCAGTGCCACCGGCAGCAGTTCGGTGCCGCGAAGTTCGTGCACGGCCCGGTGGCGGTCGGGGCCTGCATCGTCTGCCATCAGCCGCACTCCTCGGCGCAACCCGCCCTCCTGGTGCGCGACGCACGCGAGCTCTGCCGGACCTGCCACCCGGAGATCGACTCCTCCGAGAACGGCGCCCGCCACCTCCACGGGGCGCTTGAGCAGGGATGCACGGCCTGCCACAGCCCGCACGCGTCGGACTACCGCTACCAGCTGCACAGCCAGGCGCCCGCCTTGTGCGCGACGTGCCACAAGGACAAGATGGACCAGTTCATGTCCGGACCGAAGGTGGTCCACGGCGCGCTCGTCGAGGAGGGCGGGTGCACCGTCTGCCACTCGCCCCACGCGTCCCGCCTTCCTTCGCTGCAGCGACAGGCACAGCCCGCCGAGTGCCTGGCCTGCCACGACCGCGAGCTCAAGACCCCCGAGGGGAGGACGCTGACGAACATGGCTTCCCTGCTGGCGCTGAACCCTGACCACCACGGACCTATCCGTGAGGGTGTGTGCACGGCTTGCCACAATCCGCATTCTGCCGATCGCTTCCGCCTGCTGGTGGAGGACTACCCCCCGCAGTTCTACGCACCCTTCAGCATCGACACGTTCAAGCTCTGCTTCCGGTGCCACATCCCCGATCTGGTGCTCAAGCCCAACGGGCGGGGGTTGACGCGCTTCCGAGACGGCGACAAGAACCTGCACTGGGTGCACGTGAACAACGAAAAGGGCCGGACCTGCCGCGCGTGCCACGAGGTCCACGCGTCCCGCCGACCTGCGCATATCCGGGAGGCCGTGCCCTTCGGCGAGGCCGGCTGGATGCTCGAGATCAACTTCCTTCAGACGCAGCGCGGCGGCTCATGCTCACCCGCCTGTCACAAGACGCGCTCGTACGACCGCGCCGACGGGGAGGTCCCGGCGGCCGGCTCGGCGCGCACGGGAGCGGTCCCATGATGACCAGCACACAACGGATCGGCGCCCTATCCCCCGTCCGGGCGGCACGCGCGTGCCGGGCGGCGGCGGTCGTCGCGGCCCTGCTCATGCCTTTGACGCTCGGCGCGTCCGTGCCGGCGCCGGTCGGCCCGCCGCGCGGCTCCGTCGCGCCGCGCATCTCCCTGAACGACCTCCACGGCGCCGGTGTGACGACCGAGCGGCTCTCGGGCCGGACGCTGGTCGTCGTCTTCGGCGAGCTGGGGCATGACGGCACGCGGCAAGCGTGCGGGGAAACGCTCGACGCCATCGCCGACCAGCGGCTCGAGCAAGAGAAGATCGTGCCGATCCTCATCACCGCGCAGGACCGCCCGGCCGCGGAGCTGCGCGAGCAGGCGGCCCAGGGCCGCTTCCCGGCGCTCATCCTCCAGGACCCCAAGCGCGAGGCCTTCGGCGCCTACCGCATCCTTGTTGTTCCCACCGTCGTCGTGGTTGACGGCAAGGGTGTCGTGGTCCATTCGATGCCTGGCTTTCTGCCGCGCTTCAAGGAAATGCTCGTTGAGGCCATGCTCGTCTCGGCGGGGCGAGAGTCACCCGAGGAGTTCGACCGATCGCTCGGCGTCCAGGGCGAGACGCCCGCCGACAAAGAATCGCTCCGCGCCGGTCGCCTGGCTCACCTGGCCGATGAGCTTGCCCGGCATGGCCTGGACGAGATGGCCGAGGCCCGCTACACGGAGGCGAGGGCGATCTCCCCCGGGAACGTTGCCGCCTCGCTCGGGCTCGCCGCGCTGAAGCTGCGGCAGGGCCAGCTGGACCAGGCCGAGTCGCTCTACCGCTCGGTGCTCGCCTCACACGCCGACTCGACCGACGCCTCGCTGGGCCTGGCGGAGGTGAACCTCCGTCGCGGCGGCGATGCACTGACGCAGGCGGAGATACTCCTCCGGTCGGTGCTCGGGGCCGATGCGCGCCAGCCGCGCGCCCACTACCTGCTCGGGCTCGTGCACGAGCAGCGCGGGCACTGCGCCGAAGCCACCGCCGAGTACCGCGCGGCCGCAGAGCTGCTCCTGAAACGCTGAAGATCGACACTATGCGCAGGCTGTGGAAGTATCTCTGGGCACGACGCTGGCGCCGCTGGATCGCGGGAGGCCTGGTGCTGCTCATCGTCGGCGGCGTGGGGAGCGTCGAGCTGACCAGCCAGAGCTGGTTCTGCAGCAGTTGCCACATCATGGAGCCGTACTACGCCAGCTGGAAGCACGGCCCTCATAAGGACATCGAGTGCATCAAGTGCCACATCGAGCCGGGCGTCGACGGCTTCCTGGCGGCGAAGTTCAACGGCCTCGGGCAGGTCGTCGACGACGTGCTGAACCGGACGTCCACCAAGCCGTCGGCGTCGGTGAGCGAGCTCTCCTGCACGCGCTCGGGATGCCACTCGCTGGAGACCCTCCTGAAGAAGGAAGTGAACACCGGGAAGTTCCGCTTCCGGCACGACAAGCACATCGGCGCCCAGCACCTCGGGGTGGAGATTTCCTGCGGCACATGTCACTCGCACGTCAAGGGCGACGAGCACTTCGAGGTCAACACCAGCGTGTGCGTCACCTGCCACATGCTCAAGCGCCAGCCCAACGGCGTGCACGCCGCAACGGGTACCGGCGCACGGGCACCGGTCATCCGCATGGCCGTCCGCGAAATCCGCACGACCGTAGCCGACGTGGCGGCCGCGTCGCCCGCCGCGGGGTTCGGCGGCGAGAAGGTCCCTCCCAACGCCTGCAAAACGTGCCATGAGTCGCCCAAGGGCGAGTTTGAGTACCAAGGCCTGAAGGTGGACCACGCAGAGTTCCTCTCCTACGGCGCGGCCTGCGAGTCGTGCCACCGCGGCGCCACCGCCGTGCCCGGGCCGATCGAGGACGGACGCTGCCTGGCGTGCCACACATTCGGCGTTGAACGGTCTCTCGAGCCCAAGGAGATGCACCGCGTCCACTCCCTCGGTCGGCACAAGATCGAGTGCTTCGAATGCCACGGGATGGTCCGTCACGGCCCCGCGGCCCAGACGATGACGCTCGAACAGTTCGACTGCCGCCAATGCCACGTCGATCAGCACGCCGCACAGCGACGTGCTTACCTGCTGGAGGGCAACCCGCTGCCGGCGGCGAGCGCGGCCCACGAAGCTGCTCTCCCCGGGGCGGTCAGCCCGATGTTCCTGGCCCACGTAGACTGCGCGGCGTGCCACATCAAGCCGCGGGCCCTGGACGCGAACCCCGAGAGCGGGGCGACCGTCGCGGCAGCCACGCCGCAGGCCTGTGATAGCTGCCACAAGCCCGGTCTGGGCGAGAAGATGATCCCGCTCTGGCAGGAGTCGACGCGCAAGCTCTACAAGGAGGCAAGCGACGAGCTGGCGGACACCGAGAAGAGCGTGACCGGCCAGCCTGCCCTGGCGCTGGTAGAGGAGGCCCGCGGGCTGCTGAAGTTGGTCCGCGTCGACGGGAGCTGGGGCGTACACAACCCCAAGTACACCCAGCGGCTGCTTGAACTGGCGCGAGAGAAACTCACGGCCGCCAGGGCCGAGCCCGCCGGAGGCTCGGCGCCATGAGGATCCCCGTAGCGATCCTGGTGCTCGCGATGGGGGCGACGGCAGGCGCCGAGGCGCCGCCCACCGAACGCGTCCGCGACTGCACCGCCGGCGGATGCCACGCGACGACCATGGACCACAAGGTCCTGCACGGCCCCACCGCTGTCGCGGCCTGCTCCATGTGCCACGAGTACGCCGACCCCGCGAAGCACACCTTCATCCTGAAGCGTCAGGGCCGGGAGCTGTGCGACTTCTGCCACATCGACAAGGTCGGCACCGAGGGGCCCGTTGTGCATGACCCGGTCGCCAAGGGGCAGTGCCTGTCCTGCCACAACCCCCACGGCGCGGACGATCGCGGCCTGCTCCGCAAGGCCGCGCTCTCGCAACTGTGCGCCGATTGCCACAAGGAAACGCTGAAGGGCTCGCACATGCACACCCCCGCCGCGGAGGGCAAGTGCACCGACTGCCACAGCCCCCACACCGCCAGCCAACCCGGCCTGCTCTCCATGCCCGGGCGGGAGCTGTGCCTGAGCTGCCACAGCAGCGTCGAGTACCAGATCGAGTCCTCGCCGTTCGCGCACGCGCCGGTGCTCCGCGACTGCCTCGAGTGCCACACGGCGCACGCCTCCGATGCCCCCGACCAGCTCAAGGCCGCCCCGCGGGCCCTCTGCTCCTCCTGCCATCAGCAGCAGGAGCTGATTGCGACTAGCGCGACCCACCGGCACTCCCCCGTTCTCAACGATCGGGCGTGCCTGAACTGCCACACCCCCCACGGCGGCGAGCGGGCCGGGCTGATGCCCGAGAACACCGCCGCACTCTGCTTGAACTGCCACAAGGATCCGATCATGGGGCCCGGCGGCAAGATCAAGGTCGGTGGCGTCCCCGAGCTCGCCGTCAAGGCCTTCATCCCGCACGGGCCCGTCGCGGAGGGCGATTGCGCCGCGTGCCACGACGTCCACGGCGGCGACCAGGCCAAGCTGCTCACCGCGACCTACGCCAAGCCGTTCTACCAGAAGTTCGACGTCCAGGCCTACGCGCTCTGCTTCAAGTGCCACAGCGAGAAGCTCGCGCAGTCCCAGACGACCGACACCGATACCGGGTTCCGCGACGGCACGCGTAGCCTCCACTACCTGCACGTCGCCAAGGACGCCGTCGGACGGAGCTGCCGCGCCTGCCACTCCGTGCACGCGAGCAAGACCTCGTGCCAGATCGCTGAATCCGTCAGGTTCGGCGAGTGGCAGATCCCGCTCAACTACACGAAGACGGACGACGGCGGCTCGTGCTCGCCCGGCTGCCACAAGACGGCGACCTACGACCGCGAGCGACAAGCCTCGGCGACGCGTCCGCCGCCAAGGGGACCCGTGCCCTGAGACCCGTCGGTCGTGCCCGGCACGAGGGCTTCAGGGGTAGCGCGACGGCGAATGGTTGACGCCGTGGCACCGGAGGAAGCATTCCCCGCTGAACAGGCCGGTATCGCGGAACTCCAGCCGCCCCGTCGCGCCGTCCGGGAAGACCGTGCCGCTGGCGAAGTTGATGAGGTTGGTGTTGCCGGCGATGGACCCCTGACCGGAGGCGATGCCGTGGGCCTCGTGGCAGGCCGCGCAGGGGGCCCGCTGGTCCACGATGTGCTGCTTGTGCCCCTTGAAGGACTGGTCGCTGAGGATGCTCCCTCTCTCGTGGCACTTGTAGCAGAGGGCGTAGGCCTGGGTGCTCTCGGAAGTGAAGTTGGCGGTTTCGTAGCGGGCGCTCAGGAGGGGGGCGATGTTCGAGCCGTGTACTCCATCGGGGTCCGCACCACCCGCCGAGCGGCCGGTGTCGGAACCGTGGCAACTGCTGCAGTACATCACGCTGGAGGTTGTCCAGCCCGGCCGGAGGCTGGGCACGTCCGGGTTGCGACCCGGCGCCTCGACGGGA
>JBGPJM010000115.1:0-15018 GCA_041485385.1 Phycisphaerae bacterium
CATGAAGGTTTCGCGGACCTGCTGAGTTGTGAGCCACTCGCCGGTCAGCCCGCTGAAGAACTTGCCGTCGTCCGGCAGCACGGCGAACATCTGATCCCAGGTCATCGGCGCGTTCACGTGGGCGTTCCGAGCGACGCAAATCTGGGGCGACAGGAGGGGCTCATTCTGCTGGTTCCAACAAAGGGGTCCACTGAACAGCGATGGATTTGCGAGCGGCGTGACCAGCGTGATCTCATTGATCCACCGGCGCAGTTCGGGGGTTTTCACATCTTCGGGCAGGCCCGCCATTGTCACGGCGACGGCAACATCTCGCTTGTGGCTGTCCGTGAGTTCGGTCAGCGCGCCGACGCCGGCCTGCACGGATGTGCGAGTCCCCTGAATTGTGATCTCCGGAATCCACACTCCATCCGCCAGCATGTACGAGAGAGCGGCGAGGGTCTCCATCTCCAGTCCGTCGGATCGCCGGAAGGTCCGGATCACCCGCGGGGCGAACCCGCGCTCCGGGTCGAGTCGCACTTCGACATCGATCGATCCCTTGAATAACGCACCCTCGGCGCGCAGGCCCGGCCACGGGCATTCCGGGGTGCTGTCGAGGAACTCGATGCTCGTCGCGTCCCGCAGGGCCAGGTACAGTGGGCGCGAATACACATGGTTCCCGTAGTCCAACGTCCGGCCCATGACCCGCCAGATTTGGCATCCTTCGGCCGAGAAACCATCCGGCTGCGTCAGCATCCCCCGGTGATTCTCAATGTTCAAGGTCACGCATCGGATGCCGTTGCCAAAGTACAACGATTCATCGAAAGTCGGCTCGTATCGGGCTGGGGGATCGATGGAGCTGAACGTGCTCCGATGGAAGTACCGCCAGCCGGAATCGATGTACCGCGTCGATCGTTCCATGACCTCCCAACCATGTCGGCGGCGGTCCTCGCTTGGCGCGATGTACGAATCCTGCTCCCATTGGAGGGACTCGATCGAGGTTTCGTAGGATTCCAGGGCCGCGAGCAGGGCTGTTGCGCGCTCGTCGGGCGGAAGATTGGCCGGGTCCGAATTGGCAGTCCCGACTTGATCCGCGAAGCCACACGGCTCGGGGCCGGCGACAGCAAAGATCAGGAGTAACCAGAGGTACACCTGCCGATTGCGCGGACGGTCGCATCGCCTTCGCGCCGGCCCGATCATGGCTGCGGCACGCACAGAAAAATCTTGCAATCGTCGTTGCTCCACGAGGTAGGAACCGTGCAATAGCACAAATCATTATCAATGGGCCCGGTCGGCGGCGTCGATGTGCATCCGCCGGTGCCCTTCTTTCCACACTTCATAGCCAATGTCAGACTCGTGGTGCACTGGTTGCCAGGCGATCTCGCGCAGATGTCGCCGGCCTCCGGGCCGCCTTTGCAGACGGTGCAGTTGCCGGTGCAACCCGTATTGCAGGAATACGAGCCGCTACCATTGATGATCCTGGTATTCGCGGGGCATCCATCGTAGAAGGTGCAGACGTAATTGCTCGTAGGGCTCGTGGTCATTCTCGCTGCCCCGTCTTCTGTCCACTCGACGCCGACAGTATCCGACTCGGGGGGAATGGGGCGGAAGAACGAGGCCGGGTCGTGCGCGACGTACACGACGGGTGGTCCATCGGCTGGTCGGACTTCAGTATTGGCCGCGGAGGTCGCCAGGAACATCACGAGGACGAGCATGATCCGCTCCTTGAGAAAGGGGATTGCCTCACTGGATCAGGGGCCTCCTCACCGTACCGTACGTCACCCGGAAGTCAAGCCCCCCACTCACACTTCCCCCAAATAGGAAAGTAGCCCGAGCGACAAAAAAAGGGCGGGGGTGCTTGTGGGCGCGCGGGGGATGGCACGTGAAGGTACCGGCCAAGGAAGTGGTACTTCCGACGCCCCCACGGACCAATCTCAGGAATGGTCAAGCCATCGTCGCGAGGTTCGCTTGACATTCTGAACCCTTCACGAGGCTGGGCATGTCGTCCCACGTGCGCCCATTGATGCAGCGACCCGTTCGGTTCTTCTGTACCCCTCCCCACTGCTTGAAGAAGAAGGCCACGCCGCGGGCCAGGCACTGCTCGCGTATCGACTCCACCCACTCCGCCTCCATCGCACGCGCGCCCGGGCCCGACTCGCCGCCCACGATCACCCAGTGGATCCCCTCCAGCGGCAGCCGCCGGATCGGACCCAGCAGCGGCTCGACGGAGAGAAACCGCACACGCGCGCCCTCGATCTTCCGAAGCGTCAGCACGCGGTGCACGTACATCGCGTTCTCGACGCTCGTCCCCATCCACACGTTCTCCGGCCACGGAAGGCCCCCGGCGAGCTCCAGCGCCCGCTCCGGGCGCTTGGTCAGGATCTGGAACGTGTGCTGCGGGGCCCGCACCATCACGTCGAAGATGCGCCGGATGAACTCCGCGGCGACGCCCTCGTGGAACAGGTCGCTCATCGAGTTGACGAAGATCCGCCGCGGCTTGCGCCAGCCCAGCGGGATCTCCAGCGCATCCTCATCGAGGTTGATGCGCCCGGAGAAGACCGGCCGCCCATCGCGGGCACGTCGGGCCGTCCCCCGGTACTTCTCCGCCGTTCTCCCGCCGACGAGCTCCAGTCGAAGCGCCATCCTCGCCGCGTAACAGTTGAGGCAACCGGGCGACACCGGCGTGCACCCCGCGATCGGGTTCCACGTAGCCTCGGTCCATTCGATGCTCGAAGATTGGGCCATCCGCCGCCTCCTTGCCTATGCGAACATTATCCTATCGGTCGGGCAGCCTGTCAAACTTGCAAGATCCGACCTCGCGGGGGTGGGCGTGGACGAGGGTGCGATTTCCCAAAAAATGCGCGCAGAACAGGCGCGCCCGGCGCGCGCAAAAGCGCACACCTCACAATTTTCTTCTCCTTGCGCCACAAGCACTTACGTGATTTGACCCCCTGCTAAAACCCATTCTGCGCGCGCAAACAGGACCGACGGCCCATAGGTAGAGGGACATCGCGCGCACGCTCCGCCCGATGGCGACACCCTCCCCGGGAGCACCCGAATTTCAGAACCGCGCCCCATCAGCCAGACATCAACGCAAGTGCTTTCCAGAAAGGCGCTTGGCAGCGATTCCGACCCCCGCGCCGACCCTCAAAAACCACCCAAAAACCCCGAGAAAATCACCCCCCCCCTCTTCGCGAAAAACGCCCCGCCAAAGATCACAACTTCAGATGTCACAAGCACTTACGCAAAAAACCCGCCCTGTTTTTCTCGATCTTTCCCCGCCTTTCTCTGCTTTTCTCAAAATCTCTCGATCCTTCTCTACATCTCTCGATCCTTCTCGTCCCCTTCCCCCACACCCCTCTTCTCTTCCTGCTCACTGCTTACTGCTCACTTCTTCCCTTCGAGAGATGCATTTCAGGTCCCGCTCCAACCGAGCACCCACGAACCGACGCAACTCCAAGCACAACAACCACTTTCATCAAAAACACCCCAAAAAAGAACCTCAAAAAACCCCTAAAAACCTCAAAAAACCTCGCCGAACCTCAAAAAACCCCCATCGAACCTCAAAAAACCTGGGTCGAACCTCGAGAAACCTCGCCGAACCTCAGAAAACCCAGGAGGCTCGCGCAGAGCCGCCGGGGCGCGCCGGGCGGGATCGAGGTCGTCCACCCTCAACGAAAAACGCCGCGAACCCTTCGGTTCGCGGCGTCAACCGGGAAGTGGAGGCGAAGAGACTCGAACTCTCGACCTCTTCCATGCCATGGAAGCGCTCTACCAAAACTGAGCTACGCCCCCGGTCGGGGTTCCCCGGGCCTTGCGGCGTCGGGGTGGATTGGCGGTGAATCGTATGACCCCTCCGGACGGCGTCAACAACGCCCCTCGTCGCGCCCCGCCGGTCATCAGACACCTGCTCGGTCCCTCGATCCCCGATGCGTCGACAGGGAAACTTCCCCGGTTTGGGGCCGCAGCCTTGCCTGCCCAGCCATGGTGTGTGATGATGCCCCACCCCGACGCCCCGCGTCGAGGTGCGGATTCCGGATCCCAGGCGGCACGCCGTGCGTCGCCGGCAACGCGGCAAGAGAACAGAGGATGCCATGAAGCTGGCCGTCGCAAGCGAAGTCGCCGAGGGTGAAACCCGCGTCGCGCTCGTCCCCGAATCCGTCAAGAAGCTCGCCGGCGCCGGGTTCACGGTCTCCGTCGAGCGCGGCGCCGGCGAACGCGCCCACTACCCCGACGCGGCGTACGCCGCCGCCGGCGCGACCATCCTCCCGCACGCGGGCGACCTCGTCGGCAACGCCGACCTGCTGCTCAAGGTGGGAGTGCCGGCGCGCGCGGGCCCGCCCGAGCGCAACGAGATCGAGCTCCTGCGCTCCGGCGCCATGCTGCTCACCTCGCTCATGCCGCTCCGCAACCTCGACGTCGTCCAGGACCTGGCGGCACGCCGGATCACCGCTCTCTCCACCGACACCATCCCCCGCACCACCCGCGCCCAGGGGATGGACACGCTCTCGTCCATGGCCAGCATCGTCGGCTACCGCGGCGCGCTCATGGCGGCGCTGACGCTGGCGAAGTACGCGCCGATGCTCATGACCGCCGCGGGCACCATCCACCCGGCGCGTTTCTTCGTCATCGGCGCCGGCGTCGCCGGGCTCCAGGCCATCGCCACCGCGCGCCGGCTGGGCGCCAGCGTCTCGGCCACCGACGTCCGCCCCGAGGTCAAGGAGCAGATCGAGAGCCTGGGGGCCCGGTACATCGGCGTCGAGCTCAAGCAGTCCGCCGCGGCGGGGGGCGGGTACGCCAAGGAGCTCTCCGACGAGGACCGCCTCCGCCAGCACGAGCTGCTGGCCCAGCAGTGCGCCGAGGCGGACGTGGTCATCACCACGGCGCTGATCGGCGGGGTGTTCGCCCCCAAGCTCATCTCCGCCGACGTCGTCCGGCGCATGAGGCCCGGTTCGGTGATCATGGACCTGGCCGCCGAGGGGGGCGGCAACTGCGAGTTGTCGCGCCCGGGCGAAACGGTCGTCGTGAACGGCGTGACCATCGTCGCCCCGCTCAACATCCCGGCGAGCATGCCCACGCACGCCAGTATGCTCTGGTCGCGGAACCTGACCAACTTCCTGCTGGCGTTCTGGAAGGACAAGGCGTTCAACCTTGACCTGGCCGACGAGATCCTCCGGGGGGCGCTGATCACGCACGAGGGGGAGGTTGTGCATCCCAAGGCCAGGGAAGCGATCCAGAAAGCCGCCGGACCGGGAGGTTGACGGCGCGTGCCACTCTTGCTCGGTGTAAGGACTTTGAAGCGTGCGTAGTCACCACAGCCGCGGCCCTCAGGAGAAACGCCCAATGTCGCACGCCTCGATCCGTCGGACCTGCCTGATCGTCCTGTCGGCCTGGGCCGTCGCGCCGGCCTCCGCCGCGCTCGCCCAGCCCGACGACCTCCTGCCGGCGCTGGGCACGCAGCGGGGGCTGGATTTCGTCTCCATGCTCTTCGTGTTCATGCTGTCGACGTTCATCGGCATCGGCGTGATCCGGCGCGTCTCCCGCCTGCTGCACACGCCCCTCATGTCGCTCACCAACGCCATCTCGGCCATCGCGGTGGTGGGCTCGATTATCGTGGCGGGCGGCGAGGGGTATCCCTTCTGGATCCGCTTCCTCGGCGCCGTCGCGCTCTTCTGCTCCATGACCAACATCGTCAGCGGCTTCCTGATCACCGACCGCATGCTCAAGATGTTCAAGGTGAGGCCGGTTCCGGCGCCCGGCGCGCCGCCCCCCGCCCCCTCCGTTCCGACCGGCGCACCGGCGGAGGGCCCCAAGGCGTGAACCCCTCAACCATCGAGCTTGCCTATCTCCTGTCCGCGGGCCTGTTCGTCTTCTCCCTCCACTGGATGAGCGACCCGAAGACCGCGCGCCGCGGCGTCTGGGCGGGCATCGCCGCCATGCTCGTCGCCGTCATCACCACCTGGGCCAAGTTTGAGGTCGTGCACCATCTGTGGGTCCTGATCCCGATCGCCCTGGCCATCGGCCCGGGCATCTGGCTCGCCAAGGTGCCCCTCACCGCCGTCCCGCAGCGGACGGCCCTGTCGCACGCCTTCGGCGGCCTCGCGGCGGGGCTCGTGGGCACCGCCAAGTTCTTCTTCTGGCTCTCGAGCGAGCCGGAGATGCTCACCCCCTTCCGGATGACGGCCATCGTCCTGGAGATCTTCCTGGGCTACCTCACGTTCACCGGGAGCCTCATCGCCGCGGCCAAGCTGCAGGAGATCAAGTGGATCCCGCAGCGCCCGTGGGTGTACAAGGGCCAGAACCTGGTGAACCTCGCGGCGTTCGGGGTGGCGCTCGTCCTGGGGGCGCTGCTCATCTTCTCGCCGGCGAAGGCGTATTCGCCGTACCTGTTCGGCGTAATCATCCTGCTTGCGCTCAACTTCGGGTGGATGCTGGTCATGCCGATCGGCGGGGCGGACATGCCGACGGTGATCGCGATCCTCAACGCCTACGCGGGCCTGGCGGCGGTGGCGATGGGGTTCGTGCTCGACAACAAGCTGCTCATCACCGCCGGCGCGCTCGACGGCTCCAGCGGGCTGATCCTCTCGATCATCATGTGCAAGGCCATGAACCGCTCGTTCACCAACGTGCTGTTCGGGGCGTTCGGGCAGGTGCAGCAGAAGGCCGCGGCGGGAGAGCAGAAGGTGTACAAGCCCGAGACCACCGAGGCCGCGGCCCAGCTGATGGAGCAGGCCAACCTGGTGGTCATCGTCCCCGGCTACGGCATGGCGGTGGCGCAGGCGCAGCACCGGGTGCGCGAGCTGTACGACCAGCTCAAGAAGCGCGGCGCCACGGTCAAGTTCGCGATCCACCCCGTCGCGGGTCGCATGCCCGGGCACATGAACGTGCTGCTGGCCGAGGCGAACATCCCCTACACCGACCTGGTCGAGATGGAGGCGATCAACCCCGAGATGCCGCAGTGCGACGTGTGTCTGGTGCTGGGCGCCAACGACGTCGTCAACCCCGCCGCCCGCTTCGACAAGGCAAGCCCGATCTACGGCATGCCGATCATCGACGCGGACAAGGCCAAGCTGGTGTACGCCGTCAAGCGCAGCAAGAACCCCGGCTTCGCGGGGATCGACAACGAGCTGTACTTCCTGGACAAGACGTGGATGCTGTTCGGCGATGCCAAGGCGGTCGTCGGCGAGCTGGCGAAGCACCTGGCGGGCGGCGGCGGGCACTGAAGAGATCAACCACCGTCCGCTCGCTCATTGCGGCGAGGGCTCGTCCCACCCACCCCCCAGCGCCTTGTACAGCGCGATCAGGCTTGTCGTCACCGTCCCCTGGCTCTCCACCAGCTGGTCCTGCAGCAGGAACAGCTGCCGCTGCGAATCCAGCACGTTCAGGAAGTCCGTCAGGTCGCGCGTGTACAGCTCATTCGCAAGGTCCACCGCCCGCAGGTCCGCGGCCACCGCCTGCTCCAGCGACGCCCGCCTCGCCTGCTGGCGCGAGTACGCCACCAGCGCGTTCTCCACGTCCTCGAAGGCCGTCAGCACCGTCCGCTCGTACCGCGCCGCGGCCTGCTCCTGGCGGGCGCCCTGCACGTTGATGTTGCTGCGGATGCGCCCGGCCTCGAAGATCGGCCACCGCACCGCCGGGCCGATCGACCAGAAGCGGCTGTCGCCGTCCACCAGGTCCCCCACCTGCGTGCTCTGGAACCCGAAGCTCCCCGTGAGCGAGAACCGCGGGAAGAGGTCCGCCGTCGCCATGCCGATCCGCGCGGTGGCCGCGGCCAGGTCGCGCTCGGCCCGCCGGATGTCCGGGCGCCGGCGCAGAAGATCCGACGGCAGCCCCACCGGCACCCCCCCTCCGCCGCCCCCTCCTCCCCCTCCCGCCTCGCCCGGTGCCGGCGGGATCGGCTTGCTCGCGGCGAGCTCGCCCAGCAGCGCCCCGGGCTGCTGACCCAGCAGCACCCCCAGCCTGTGCGCGGCCGTCTTCACGCCGGTATCCAGCACCGGGATCTGGGATTGCGTGGTGGCCAACTGCGACTCGGACCGCGCCACATCCAGCTCGCTGGTCAGGCCCGCCTCGTACCTGGACCGCGACAGGTCGACCGTCGCCTGCTGCACCTTCACGTTCTGCTGCGCGATCTCCAGCCGCGATTGGAACGTCCGCAGCTCCACGTAGTTCCGCGCCACCTCCGCCAGCAGCGTCACCAGCACGTCGCGGTGCGCCTCGGTGGCGGCGCCGATGTCCGCATCCGCGGCCTCCACCGACCGGCGCACCCGCCCGAACACGTCGATCTCCCAGCTGGCGTCGAAGCCGGCCTGGTACAGATCGGTCGCCTCGTTCCGCCCCGCCACCGGCGCCCCGCCACCCCCGCTCCCGCCAACGAACGCGCCGTTCTCGCTCGCCCGCGAGCGCGAGTACGACCCCGTCACGTCTACCTCCGGCCACAGCTCCGACGCCGCGACGCCCCGCTGGGCCCGCGCCTCCCGGACCCTCGCCGCGGCCTCCCTCAGGTCCAGGCTCCCCGCGACGGCGCGCTCGATCAGCGAATCCAGCGCGGGATCGCCAAGCGTCGTCCACCATTTCCTCAGATCCGCCGGCCCGGCCTTCACGCCCGCCTCCAGCGGCTCGCTCCACGCCGCGGGCGCCTGCGTCTGGGGTGCCTTGTAGTCCGGCCCGACGGCGCAGCCGGCGAGCGACAGCGCGGCTGCAGCCGCGGCGCCCGTGGTCCAACCTGTACCACAGCGACTGCTCACTTCCCACCGTCCTTCTTCACCGCCGCCGAGTCGATGAACACATCCATCTGCTGCCCCACGTACACCGGCAGCTTCCCCGCGTCGAACGCGTACAGCACCTGCAAGACGCGCGTGTCCACCCGCTCGGCGCTGTCCCCCGTCAGCGATCTCTTCGGTACCACGTACGGCTCGATCCGCACGAACCGAAGTTCGGTCTTCATCGTCCGGTTGCCGCGCACGAACGCTGTCGCGTGCGCCTCCGGCGTCACCCGCCAAGCGTCGTTCTCGTCGACGTCTACCCGCACGTGCAGCACGTCGGTGTTCCCCATCAGGATCAGCGGCGTCGCCAGCGCCCCCGTCTGCGCGAACTCGCCCGTGCGCACGTTCAGCTGCAGGATCTGCCCGTCCACAGGGGCCTTTACCGTCAGCCTTTCCAGCTCGGTCTGCGCGGCGGCGAGCTGCGCCTGCGCCGATTCCACCTGCGCCCCCGCCACCTCCAGGTCCGGCGTCCACGTCCCGGCCCGCAGAAGATCCAGCGCCGTCTTCGCCTGCGCCAGCCGCGCCTTGGCGCCGTCCACCGCGAACCGTCGTTTGCTGAGCTCGTCCTTGTTCACCGCCCGCTCGTCCTTCACCCCTTCCCATCGCGAGAGCTGCGCCTGCATGTCCGCGACCTGCGCCTCCATTTCCGCGACCCGGGCCTCCGCCGGCGGCACATCCTCGCCCCGCGGCAGCTCCTTCAGCCGGTCCAGCGTCGCCTGCGCGATCACCAGCGCGGCGTGGCGCGACGCCAGCTCGGCCCGCTGCGCCCGGTCGTCGATGACGAAGAGCGGGGCGCCCGCCTTCACGCGGTCGCCCACCTTCACGAGCACCTTCGAGACGATCCCCGGCACGTGCGTGCCGATCGCCAGGTTCTGCGTGCTCGCCTCCACGATCCCCGCCCCCGCCACCGGGATGTCGTAGGGGGAGCTCGCCGGCTCCGCCACCGGCTTGGCGGGCGTCACCTGCTTGTTCTCCGAGCGCACCGTGTACACGGCCATCACCACCCCCGCCAGGGCCAACACCGGGATCACGTAGTTGCGGACAAACATGCTTTTCTCCCGATCTATCGATGCCTTCTGCCTCGCCTTGATGCCTCGTGCCTCGACGCCTTCTTCCTCCCCACCTTATTTCGTGTTATTCAGCTCCGCCGCCGAGTTCACCACCTTCATGATCCGCCCATCGTCCATCCGCGCGATCCGGTCGGCGAACTCGAAGATCCGCTGATCGTGCGTCACGATCACCAGCGCCCGGTCCTCCTTCAGCGCCACGCTCTTCAGCAGCTGCATGATCACGTGCCCCGTCTCGTGGTCCAGCGCGCTGGTCGGCTCGTCGCAGACGATCAGCCGCGGCTCGTGGATCAGCGCCCGCGCGATCGCCACCCGCTGCTGCTGCCCGCCCGAGAGCTGCGAGGGCAGCGAGCGGATCTTGTCCTCCAGCCCCACGCGGGTCATCAGCTCCGACGCCTTCTTCACCGCCGCGTGCCGCCCCTCCCCGAGAAGCATCAGCGGCACCGCCACGTTCTCCGCCGCGGTCAGCGTCGGCATCAGGTTGAACGCCTGGAAGACGAACCCCACGCTCTGCCCGCGCCACAGCGTGCGCTTCCGCTGGCTCATCGCTGAAAGGTCGCGGTCGAAGACGGCGCAGTCACCGTCGTCGCGGTCCAGGATCCCCGCGATCACGGAGATCAGCGTTGTCTTCCCGCACCCCGACGGCCCCACCAGCATCATCAGCTGCCCCTGCTGCACGTCCAGGTCCACGCCGCGCAGCGCCATCACCCTGGCCGTTCCCTCGCCGTAATGCTTGGTCACGCCGCGCATGTGCACCGCGGCGCCGCCGGGCGCTTTGCCGCTCGCCCCGTTGCCGGGCACCCCCCCTCCACCCCCACCCCCACCGGGTTGTCCGTTCACAACGACCATGCGCTCACCCCTTGAACACGATCGCCGGCTCCAGCCGGATCACCTTCTGCATGCTCAGGACCGCCGACAGCGCGCAGATCACCGTGATCGCCCCGCCGGAGATCGCCAGGACCTGCCACACCAGCCGGAACGCCAGCTCGGTCTTCCCCGTGAGCTGCCCGAATAGCGACGCCAGCCCGATCCCCAGCCCGTACCCGATCACGCCCACCACGATCGACTGCAGCAGGATCATCCGCAGCAGCCGCCCGTTGGTCGCGCCCATCGCCTTCAGGGCGCCGAAGTGCCGCAGGTTGTCCAGCGTGAAGTTGTAGAACGTCTGCCCCGCGATCGCCGTCCCCACCAGGAACCCCAGCAGCACCGCGATGCCGAAGTTGATCGGGATCCCCGTGTACTTCATGAAGTACATCACCGTCGTCCACGAGAACGCCGCCGATTCCAGCGCCTCCAGCCCCGTCGTCCTCTTGATCCGGGCGCACAGCTCCGCGTGGTCCACGCCCGCGTCGGCCTTCACCAGCACGAACGACAGCAGCTTCCGCTCGCGCGGCGCAAACTGCGTCGCCCGCGAGTAGGTCGTGTACACCACGGGCTGGCTCTGGAACGTCCTCGACACGCGGCAGAGCCCCACCACCACCGCCCGGTGGTCGTTCAGCTCCAGCGTGTCCCCCACCTTCAGCGGCTCGATTTTCGCGCCCTTGATCGGGGCGCCGTTGTCGTCGGTGGGGATCCGCGCCAGCTTCCCGCCCGCCCCGACGTCGTCCACGATCACCGACTCGGCGCGCCGGAGGTTCGCCACCGACCCCTCGACCATCTCCGGCGGCCCGCCCACCAGCGTGGCGTCGTCGACCCCGATGACATTGCACGTCTGGAAGTTCCCGTTCTGCAGGCGGGCCTTCAGCAGCCCTTTGTACAGGGGCATCGCCCACGCCACGCCCTCCACGCCCCGCACCCGCAGGAGCATCGTGTCCTGCATGGGCTTGATGTCGTCCACGAACTGCACCTTCGGGTCCATCACCCAGATGTCCGGCAACCCGGTGTCGGTGATAAAACCGAACGTGCGCGACATCAGCCCCACGAAGATCGACGCCTGCTGCGTGATCAGGAGCGACGCGAACGTCAGCCCCATGATGATCCCCAGGTACTTGGCGCGGTCCCCCATCAGCATCCTGAGCGCGACAAAGTTCATGCGCCGGCTCCTTTGGCACGCCGCCGCAGCTCCGCGATCGCCCCCAGCGAGAACGCCGCGATGTGCCGGATCAACCGCGCCCGGTCCTGGGGCCCGTACCCCTGCTCCGGCATCACCCGCTCCACCATCGGGCGGCAGGTCTTGAAGAACAGGCACTGCCCGACCACGCTCGTGCACACCTGTCGCACCAGGTCCGGGTCCCCCGACGCCGCCGGGCCCAGGAGCTCCGCCACGATCTCCCGCAGGCGAGCCAACTGCGGGCGCGCGTAGTTGCGGGCCAGCTCGTCCAGCGCCCCCGTCGGCTCCACCATCTCCCGCGCAATCAGCGTCCCGTGCCAGGCCGGACGCCCCTCGTCCAGCAGCCGGTTCAGGAAGTTCCGCACGAACCCCTCCAGCCGGTCCGGCGCCGGCGCGTCCGGACGCACCCCCGCCCCGATCGGATGCGCTTCCATCGCCACCCTCGCGGCGTACGTCAGCGCCTCACGGTACAGCTTCTCCTTGTCCCCGAAGTGGTAGTTCACCGCCGCGATGTTCGCCCCGGCACGCCGGCAGATCTCCCGGACCGTCGTCTCACGGAAACCCAGTTCGGCGAACGTCTCCCCGGCCGCCTCCAGCAGCCGCGCCCGAGTACCCGAGGTGTCACTCTCCATCAATCGCACGTTTCAAATCCTCGATTCAAACGAATGATTGAATCGATGGTTCGCACAATCAAATTACCAATCAGATATCAAACAAAAAGAATCGCCGGACCGGCCCACACGAGCGACTTCTCTCCATTCCGTTGCTCCGTCCTCACCAGCGCGCCCCTCCCAGTCGATACACACCCCCACTCGCAGCAGGGTCTTCGTGACCCGTGCGCTCGGCAAAGATTGCCCGGCCGTCACAGAGAGACCCACAATGCCCGGCCTTGAGTACCAGCACATCGGACACGACCCGTGTCTTGGCGAAATCGCGCTCTGGTCCGTCGACGACCGCGGCAATCTCCACGAGCAGCGCCGCGACAAGAAGGAAGCCGACCTCGAATGGCTCGACTGGTCCCACGAGCGGGCCTTCCCCGAGGTCAAAATGCACGCCCTCGGAAGGGTCGAGCTCGTACGGTGCGCGGGCTCGATACACATCTCCGACCCCGTGATGGCTATCTCCACCCGACGCCTCGCCCGGCTCCTGGACACCCTCGAGGATCGCTTCCCCAGCATCCGCTGGTACCTCTTCGGCTCCGGGTTCCACGGCGAGTCACTCCTCGCCACCCTGGCGGGATGCGCCCTGGGCTGAGATCCCCGCCCTATCTCGCCACGCGCCGCTCCTCGCCCGCGCTGCCCAACAGATCATCCACCGCGCCGATGACCGTCGCCACCTCGATCCGATCCACCCGGCACCGCTCCGGATGATCGTCCGCTACCTCCTCCGGCGGCAACGTCGGATCCGCCACCAGGACCACCTCACGCGCCCTCCCGCCCGAACCCGCCCGCTCCGGGAGCGTCGTCCACCGTGGATCTGTCGGCCCCAGCAGCGACACCGTCGGCACGTCGAACGCCGCCGCGATATGCCGCGGCCCCGTGTCGTTCGTCACCATCACCGACGCCCGCCTCACCACCGCCATCATCGACCCGATCGTCGCGCCCAGTTCGGCCAGCACCGCCACACGCGCATCCATCTTCTCCCCGATGAGTTTCGCCACCTCTCGCGAAAGCTCCAGCTCCCCGGGTGAGCCGTTCACCACCACCCGCAGCCCGTGCCGGTCCCGCAGGTGCCGCCCCACCGCCGCGAACCGCTCCGGCGGCCATCTCTTCGCCGCGTTGTTCCCCCCCGGGTTCAGGACCGCGTACTTGACCTCCGGCGAGATCCCCACCTGGGCCAGGATGTCGTCCGCCGCGCGTTCCTGCTCCAACGTCGTGCGCAGCTCCAGCCGCACACCGCCGTCGCGCCCGCGCCCCCGGTGCTCCCCTTCCCGCCCCAGCGCCGCCCGCGCCGCCTCCAGGTAGTAGTCCACCGCCGAGACCGGCGCCCAGCCGTGGTGCGGGCGCTCCCGCCTCGGCGCGCTTAGCTTCTCCGTCAGCAGCATGCCCCGACCGTCCCGGTCGTACCCGATCCGCCTCGGGATGAACGCCAGGCGCGTGACCAGCGCCGTGGAGAACGAGTTGGTGAGCAGCAGCGCCGTGTCGTAGCGGCGCGGCCTCACCTTCGCCGCCACGATCTTGGGACCCATGATCCCCCGCGCCCGCTCCACGTGCACCTCGTCGAAAAAATCGCTCCCCGCCAGCAGCTCCTCCAGCCCCGGCCGGCACAGCCCGCCGACGAACGACGCCCGCAGCGTATCCCGGATCAGGCGCAGCGCCGGCGTCGCCATCACCACGTCCCCCACCCACGACGGGAGCACCACCAGCATCCTGAGCGATTTCGGCGCGCCGGTCTTCATGCAACAGACGAGAGTATCCAATCGCTCGCCCCCGCAAGATCCCGGAACCGCGCCCCCTCGCCGGCTCCGACGAGCAGCGCCCGCTGGGGCGCGATCCCCGCCCGCACCGCCGCCTCGCTGTCGCGCTGAGCGTCCCCCACCATCCACGACCGCCCCAAGTCCAGCCCCAACTCCCCCGCCGCGCTCAGCAGCATCCCCGGCGAGGGCTTCCTCCACGGGTGCTCCACGTTGTACGGCGGCACCGTCCCCTCCGGGTGGTACGGGCAGCAGTACACGCCGTCGAGCTCCACCCCCTCCGCCCGCAGGAGCGCCCGCATCCGCCCGTTCACGGCCTCCACATCCGTCATCGTGCACCGTCCGCGCGCCACCGCCCCCTGGTTGCTCACCACCACGAGAGCAAACCCCGCGTCCCGCAGCCGCCGGCATGCCCCCGCCGCGCCCGCCAGCAGCCGCACCAGCGCAGGATCGACGAGGTCCCCGGGCCACGCCGACGCCGCCGTCACCTCCCGGTTGGCGAGAAGCGTGTCATCCCGATCCAGAAACACCGCCGCGCGTTCCACAGCTCCACTCACCTCTTCGCTTCGATGCCTTGATGCCTTCTTCGCTTCGCCTTCACCCCGACTTTCTCTCGGAAGAGCTGATGTCGGTGCTCCTCACCGCCGAACGGCATGCCGGATTAGTTCCCGTGGGCGAGAATCATCTGTTCAAGCCGTTGCATGTCCTCGGCGGTGATTTGTTGCGCGTGGTGGTTCACTTTTTCGACGA
>JBGPJM010000116.1:0-14959 GCA_041485385.1 Phycisphaerae bacterium
ACTCGCGCGGGCCGCCAACGATTTTGTGGTTTCGCGCAAAGCGCCGGACGGGAAGGACGGCACCAGCATCATCGCCGGCTACCCCTGGTTCGCCGACTGGGGGCGCGACACGATGATCTCCCTCCCCGGGCTGCTGCTGGTCACGGGGCGGCACGAGGAGGCCTTCGGCGCGCTGGTTCGGTTTGCGCGGGCGCGCCGGCGCGGCATCATCCCCAACCGCTTCGACGACGCCACCGGCGAGCCGCACTACAACACCGCCGACGCCTCCCTCTGGTTCATCCACGCCGCGTGCGCGTACATGGGGGCCTCGGGCGACCGCGAAGGGTTCGTGCGCGACCTGCTGCCGGCGTGCCTGGACGTGGTGGAGCACTACCGGCGCGGCACCGACTACTCGATCGCGATGGACCCCGACGACTACCTCATCACCGCCGGCACCCCCGCCACGCAGCTTACGTGGATGGATGCGCATCGCGACGGCGTGACGTTTACGCCGCGCCACGGCAAGCCCGTCGAGATCAACGCGCTGTGGATCACCGGGCTGGCCGGGCTGGCGGGGGCGATGGGGTCGGTGGAGCAGATGAGGGCGGCGGACCTGCGCTCGCTCTCGGAGGCCGCGGGCCGCTCGTTCCGCAAATACTTCTGGCTGGACGAGCACGGCTGCTGCGCGGACCTGCTTGCGCCACCGGGGGGGACGGGGGATTCGTGGACGCCGGTGGCGCAGGTCCGTCCCAACCAGCTCTTCGCCGTCAGCCTGCCGAACTCGCCCCTGTCGCCGGCTCAGCAGAGGAGCGTCGTCCGCGTGGTGCGAGAGAGGCTGCTCACGCCGCGCGCCGTGCGGACGCTGGACCCGGCCGATGCGGCGTACCGGGGGCGGTACCGCGGGACGCTCTTCGAGCGCGACGGGACATACCACAACGGGACGGCCTGGCCGTGGCTGATGGGCCCCCTGGCGGAGGCGATGATGCGGGCGGAGGGCTTCTCGCCCGCCTCGCGCGCCCAGGCCCGCGCCCTGCTGAGGCCCCTCATCGAGTTTCTCGACGGCACGTGCCCGGGGCAGTTGCCGGAGGTCTTCGACGGCGACGACACTCCGGAGGCGCCGCAGAGCCCGGGCGGGTGCCCCGCGCAGGCCTGGTCGGTCGCCGAGGTGCTGCGGGTGTGGGTGATGGTGGTGGCCGCGGGGGGGAAGGCGTGAACGAAGGGCGAGGGGTCGCATACAGAGGCAACGGCGTCGACGGCGGGCTGATACCCTTTGGCTCGCTCGCCCGATTCTTCCGGCCCCCGGAGCGTGTCCGCGGGCCCGGCGCACACGGGCGGGCGTCAACGAGAAACTCCCATGCGTAGATCCGCGTTCGGTCCGGCGTATCTGGTCGGCGGCGTCTTGGCGGTGGCGGCGATGGCGCAGCCGGCCGCGGCCCAGGAGACGGTGATGAAATACAAGTGGACGAAGGGGCAGGTGGTCCACTACCGGGTGACGAAGGAGACGAAGATGAAGATGTCGGGGATCCCCGGGTCCGACGACATGGAGGGGGGACAGCTGCAGGTGCTCACGGAGCGGCTGGAAGTGACCGGCGTGGACGCGTCCGACGGCGCGGCGACGGTGCAGGCGACGTTCGTGGCGCTCAAGATGGACTCGAACCAGCCGGGGATGCCGAAGGCGTCGTACGACTCGGCGAATCCGGACGCGGGGGCGGCGGGGCCATCCAACCCGATCGTGTCGCTGATGTCGGGGATGGTGGGAGAGTCGGTGACGTTCGTCATCCTGCCCGACGGGACGGTGCGCAAGGTCGACGGGGTGGACAAGGTCTGGGACACCATGAGCAAGGGCATGAAGGGCGGCGGCCCGCAGGCCTCGATGATCGTGCAGGGCATGAAGGAGAACTTCACCGAGGAAGGGATGAAGCGACAGCTTGAGCAGGGGTTCAAGGCGATCCCGGAGAAGGCCGTGAAACCCGGCGAGACGTGGGCGACCAGCACAACGCAGCCCCTCTCGATGATGGGGAAGATGAGCGTGAACGGGACCAACACGTTCAAGGGCGTGGAGACGGTCGACGGGAAGAAGTTAGCCCGGATCGGCCTGGTGATGACGATGGATCTCCTGCCGCCCAAGGAGGGGGACCCGGTGAACCCGATGCTGGCGATGATGAAGCCGACCATGAAGGACGCCAAGGGCGACGGGGCTTCTCTGTTCGACGTCGGGCTGGGCCAGCTCCAGAGCACGACCATGACGATGACGATGCCGGTCGAGATGAGCATGACGGGGCCGGACGGGAAGTCGATGAACCTCAAGCAGAATATCACCAACAAGGTCACGGTGGAGCGGGTGGACGCCCCGCCCCCGGCCCCGGCGAAGAGCGAGCCGAAGAAGGACGACAAGCCGGCCGAGAAGCCGGCGGACAAGAAGTGAACAACAGGAAATGAAGAAGGGCGCCGCTGGAAGGCGGCGCCCCTCATTGAGGATCGGGATGGGCGTGCCGCTCAGGCGCGGTACGCCGCGGCGACCTTGTTCAGCGCGTCCTCGACGACGCGCAGGTGGTCCTCGCCGAGGGCGTGGTGCATGGGGAGGGCAAAGACCTGCGTGCTCAGGCGCTCGGCGACCGGGGGATGGTCCTTGACGAACGCGCTGAAGGCGGGCTGGCGGGTCATCGGGCGCGGGTAGTGCACCGCGGTGGGCACGCCCTCGGCCTTGAGCGCATCGCAGAACTGGTCGCGCGTGCAGGTGAACTTCGAGGTGTCGAGCTTGCAGACATACAGGTGGTACACCGCCTCGGCGCCGGGGGTGGTCGTGGGAGCGGCGAGGCCGTCGATCTTCGAGATGATCCGGTCGTACCGCGCGGCGGCCGCGCGGCGCTTCTGCGTCTCGGCCTCGAGGCGGTCCAGGCGCGAGCAGCCGATGGCGGCGGTGATGTCGTTCATGCGGTAGTTGTAGCCGACGGACTCGTGGAGGTACTTGTCGGTCTCGCCGTGCGAGCGGAGGAGCTTGATGGAGCGGGCGAGGGCATCGTCGTTGCAGGTGACCATGCCGCCCTCGCCGGTGGCGAGGTTCTTGGTCGCGTAGAACGAGTAGGTGACGGCGTCGCCGTAGGCGCCGATCCCCTGGCCCCTGTACGTCGCCAGGTGCGCCTGCGCGGCGTCGTAGATCACCTTGAGCTTGTGCCTGCGGGCCAGCGCCTGCACGGCGTCGATATCCACCGGGCAGCCGTAGAGGTGGGTGCAGGCGATGGCGGTGGTCTTCGGGGTGATGCGGCGGGCGGCATCGGCGGCGTCGATCTGGAAGGTGGCGGGGTCGGCGTCGCAGAAGATGGGGTTGCCGCCGCGGGCCACCACCATGGAGACGGTGGCGATGAACGTCCACGCGGGGACAAGGACATCGTCGCCGCGGCTGAAGAGGGGCTCGTAGGCGAGCTGCAGGGCGCAGGTGCCGTTGGCGCAGGTGAACGCGTGCCTGGCGCCGGAGGCGGCGGCCAGGCGGGCCTCGAGCTCCTCGCACTTCTTGGCCTGGCGGAGCATGCCGGAGCGAAGGACGCCGACGGCGGCCTGGATGTCGACTTCGGCCAGCGCGGTCGCCATGAATGGGACCGGCGACGCAGAGACGGGCGTGCCGCCTTGCAGAGCCAGCTTCGGCCCGGCGACAACAACGACAGAGCGGGGCACGGCGACAGACGGGGTCGGCATGTTGGGGCTCCGTTCAGGCAGGGCAGGTCATGCGTGCGGTTGTTGCGGCGGTCGGCCGGGGCGAAAGGATAGGGCAGTTCAACCGCGGCGACTTGCCGCGCGCCGATGCAACCTGTCAGGGGCCGCGTTGCGAACAGAGGGCAGCCGGCCAACACTTCCCCTGCCCATACAGAGGATCCGGCCGATGTCTCAGCTCCCGCCCGGTCGCACTATTATCGGGGCGATGAAACTCAACAATCTTGCGGTCGTTCTGGCACTCGGCGCGGCACTGAGCGCCGGGGTCGTCGCGGCGTCGTCGGTCGTGGTCCGCTCGGACGGGAAATCCGGCGTAAACCCGGGCGCGGGGACGCTCGCACCACCGGTGGACTTTGAGGCGCTGGCCGCGAAGTTCGGCGGGGCGAAGGCGGACACGAAGGCGAGCCAGGACACGGTGATGGCGTTCGGCATCCCGGTACAGGTGAAGGACATCGTCGTGGAGGGGGGACAGGCGGTGAAGAAGGGGGACCTCTTGATCCGCGCGCGGGACGCGGACCAGGTGGCGATCGTGGAGGGGCAGCGGATCCAGGCGGCGAGCGAGTACGAGATCCAGGCGGCGGACCTGGCGATGAAGCTGGCGAAGCTGAAGTTCGAACGGTTGAAGGAGTCGGGGACGTTCTCGCCGGCGGAGAAGGACGAGCTGGAGACGCAGTACCTGACGGGGGTGGCGCAGCTCGAGCAGGCCAAGACCAAGCACGAGCTCGAGAAGATGCGTCTGGCGCAGGCGGAGGGGCAGCTGGAGCGGTACCGGCTGGAGGCGCCCTTCGACGGGATCGTCGAGGAGGTGAAGGTGGAGGTGGGCCAGGGTGTGAGGGAGTCCGACGGGGCGATCCGCGTGGTGAACACCGCGAAGCTGCGGCTGGATGCCTACGCGCCGACGCACGAGACGATCGAGCTGGCGATCGACAAGGGGCACAAGGCGTGGGTGCTGGTGGACCTGCCCGGGAAGCCGCGGCTGGTGGAGGGGGCGGTGCAGTACATTTCCCCGGTGGCCGACTCGGTGAGCCAGCGGCGCCGGGTGCGGGTGGAGGTGGTGAACACGGAAGGGTGGCCGGCGGGGACGCAGGCGCAGGTGAGGTTCACCGACCCGGGGGGCGCCTGGGATGAGTACCGGGCGGGCGGGAAGGCGCTGGGCGCCGCGCCGGGCGCCGGCGGGATCGCCGATGGGAGGGGAGGGCGATGATCGATTTGACCAACTTGAAGTCGCCGGGGTGGCAGCGAGTCGTCGCCGAGCTGGCGGCGGGGGCGCCCGACGACAAGGCGTTCTTCGAGCGGCTGATGCGCGTGATGGCGCAGGTGAGCGCGGCGAGGCGGGCGACGCTGATGGTGCCCTCGCGCGCCGGCGAGAGCGAGGAGATCGAGCCGCGTGTGGTGAGCGTGTGGCCGGAGGGGGGCGACGGGAGCGTGGCCGAGGCCGCGGACCCGGAGGCGGGGGAGACGATGAAGGAGGCCAAGAGCGCGGCGCGGGCGGCGTTCTCGAGCGGGGCGGCGCGGGCGTTCGGGCTGGACAAGCAGACGGAGTACTACGACTCGGCGCCGGGGCAGGGGTACGTGCTGGCGGTGCCGCTGGGCGGGGCGCCGGCGGCTGCCGGAGGGTCGGGCGGCGCGGGGGCGGGGGGGGCGGGGGCGGCTTCTGGGGGAGCGGGGGTGGCGGCGGTGATCACGCTGCAGATCGAGCCGCGCTCGAAGGACGCGGTGCGGTCGACCTTGGCGATGGCGGAGGTGCTGGCGGGGTACGTGCACGGGCACGCGGCCAGGCAGCAGCTGCGGCGGACGCAGGCCGCGAGCTTTGCGCTGGATCTGGCGACGCGGCTGATCGCGTCCATCAACACCGCGCCGAGCTTCAAGGGGGCGACGATCCAGCTCACCAACGACCTGACCAAGCAGTTCGCGGTGGACCGGGTGGCGCTGGGGTGGGTGCACGGCGACCAGGTGCGGGTGGAGGCGATCAGCGACACCGAGCACTTCGACCGGCGGATGGCGATGGTGCAGCGGCTGCAGGCCGCGATGGACGAGTGCCTGGACCAGGAGCAGCCGGTGCTCTTCCCGCAGCCGCCGGAGACCGGGGCGGAGGGGGACGTGCTGCTGGCGCAGGCGATCGTGCACGCGCACCGGGAGCTGGCGGCGGGGGATGCCAAGCTGAAGGTGTGCTCGCTGCCGCTGAGGATCGATGAGAAGGTGGTGGGGGTGATGACGGTGGAATCCAGCGGCCAGGGGACGATCGACCTGGGGACGATCGAGCTGATCCAGGCGGCGCTGGACCTGGTGGCGCCGGTGCTGCGGATCAGACGGAGCGACGACCGGATCCTGGCGCTGCGCGCGTGGGACTCGACGCTCAAGGGGAGCGCCTGGCTGGTGGGGCCCAAGCACACGGTGTGGAAGCTGGCGAGCATCGCGGTGTTCGCGGCGGCGATCTTCGTGACGTTCTACACCAAGACGTACCGCGTGGGGGCGGAGGCGGTCTTGCAGCCGCGGGTGAAGCGGGTGATCTCGGCGCCGTTCGACGGGATCATCGAGTCGATCAAGGAGGACCTGAAGCCCGGCACGGTGGTGGAAGAGAACGAGGTGCTGGTGCAGATGGACACGACGGAGCTGAAGCTGAGCCTGCTGGACGCGCAGGCGAAGATGGCGCAAGCGGCGGCGCAGGAATCGGCGGCGCTCAAGGAGCGAGACACGGCCGCGAGCGAGAAGGCGCACGCGCAGTGGAAGCAGGCCGAGGCGCAGGCGCAGTTCATCGAGGACCGGATCAGGCGGTCGGCGATCCGGGCGCCGATCGGCGGGACCGTGATCAACGGGGACCTGGAAAACCGGATCGGCGGCACGGTGAAGCTGGGGGACTCGCTCATCGAAGTGGCGAAGATGGACGACATCATCGCCGTGGCGCAGGTGGACGACCGGGACATCTCGCTGGTGCGGCAGGCCTTCGCGGAGCAGAGGCGTGGCGGGTCGATCGTGGCGAAGTCGGCCCCGGACGATCCGCTGATGCTGACGGTGGAGCGGATCGTGCCCCTGGCGACGGCGAAGGAGGGGAAGAACACCTTCGAGGTGCGCGCCAGGATCGAGGGGAGGGCCAAGTGGATGGTCCCCGGGGCCGAGGGGCTGGCGAAGTTCGACACCCAGGAGCACCGGCTGATCTGGATCGGGACCAGGCGGGTGGTGAACGCGGTGAGGTTGTGGCTGTGGTGAGTTGAAAGTGAAAAGCGAGAAGTGAAAAGTGAGATGCGCGGAATCAGGAGAAGGCCAGCGCGGACGTCGATTCCGCCGTCTTCTTTTCGCTTTTCACTTCTCACTCTTCACTCTGCCCGCCCGGATCCCTGAATGAACGAGCGCCCGACATTTTCGCCCTTCTGGCACCGCGTGCGGCTGATGAAGCCGCGCCTGCGCCCGCACGTGCAGATCACGCGGCAGCGCTACCGCGGGCGGCGGTGGCACATCGTGCACGACCCGGCGTCGAACCAGTTCTACAGGCTCAACCCGATCGCGCACGACCTGATCGGGACGCTCGACGGCACGCGGGAGGTTGAGGCGGCGTGGAAGCTGTCGCTGTCGAAGTTTGGCGACGCCGCGCCGACGCAGAACGAGATCATCCAGCTCCTCAGCCAGCTCTACAGCGCCAACCTCCTGAGCGTCGACACGACGCCGGAGACCGAGCAGCTGCTGCGCCGCGGGCGGGAGCGGCTGAAGAAGCGGATCGCGCAGCAGGCGATCGGGATCATGTACTTCAAGATCCGGCTCTTCAACCCCGACCGGGTGCTGACGACGCTGGAGCCGATCTTCCGGCCGGTGCTCAATCGCGTGGGGCTGCTGGTGTGGACCGTGCTCGTGCTGGCGGCGCTGTCGCGCGTGCTGCCCTTCTGGACGGAGCTCAGGGGCGGGTTCGACAAGGCGATGTCGCCGTCGAACTGGGGATGGCTGATCGTGGTGTTCGTGGTGACCAAGGCCTGGCACGAGCTGGGGCACGGGCTGATCTGCAAGCGCTTCGGCGGCCAGGTGCCGGAGCTGGGGCTGATGATGCTCGTGCTGTTCCCCGCGCCCTACGTCGACGCCTCGGCGTGCTGGGCATTTCCCAGCAAGTGGCGCCGGATGGCGGTGGGGGCAGGGGGGATGCTCTTCGAGCTGTTCCTGGCGTCGCTGTGCGCGTTCTACTGGGTCTGGGCGCGCTCGCACGCGCACGCCGGCGAACTGGCGACCCAGCTCGCCTACAACGCGATGCTCACCGCGAGCATCTCGACGGTGCTCTTCAACGCCAACCCGCTCATGCGGTTCGACGGGTACTACATGCTGGCGGACCTCCTGGAGGTGCCGAACCTCGCGCAGCGCGCCAACAAGATGCTGCAGTACCTGATGCAGAAGTACGTGTACCGGCTGGAGCGGCTCACCCCGCCGAGCACGCTGCGGGGCGAGCAGGCGACGCTCGTGGTGTACGGCGTGATGTCGCTGGCGTACCGGATCTTCCTGTTCATCTCGATCACGCTCCTGGTGATGGGAAAGCTCTTCATCGTCGGGGCGTTCCTCTCGGTGTGGACCGCCTCGGCGTGGTTCATCCTGCCGGTGGGGTCGTTCATCCACTGGCTGGCGGCGGGCCCGGCCCTTGCCGAGCACCGGGCGCGGACGATCGCGATCAGCGCGGCCCTGATCGCGGCGGCATTCGTCGCGGTGGGGGTGGTGCCGATGCCGGACCATCGGCGGGGCGTGGGGGTGCTGGAGTGCCCGCCGGAGTTCGCCAAGGGCGTGTACTACCTCACCGACGGTTTCGTGCAGACGGCGCACGCGCGCCCCGGCGAGACGGTCCACAAGGACGACCCGATCGTGACGCTGGCGAGCCCGGAGCTGCTCAGCCGGCGGGAGTCGCTGCTGGGGCAGATGCAGGAGGTGGCCGTCGAGGAGCGCAACGCTCGGTCCAAGGACCAGCCGGCGGTTTCCAAGATCGCCGCCGAGCGGCGGGACGTGCTGCGGAGCAGCCTGGAGGACATCGACCGCAAGATCGGCAACCTGGTGGTGCGGGCGCCGATCGACGGCGTGGTGGTGGGGGCGGACCCCGAGTCGAAGGTGGGGGCGTACGTGAAGAAGGGCGACCCGGTGTGCCAGGTGATGGACGTGCACAGGATCCGCGTGGCCGCGACGCTGGACCAGCGGCAGGGATCGTGGATCAACGACCTCGCCCCGGAGCAGTACCGCGTGGAGATGCGGAGCGTGTCGCTGGTTGAGCGGGTGGTGGAGGGCGCGGCGGTGGAGGTCGTCCCCGCCGGCCAGAAGGTGCTGCCCAGCGCGGCGCTGGGGTTCGCGGGCGGCGGGCAGGTCGAGACCGAGAAGGACGACCGATCGGGGCGGCTGGCCAAGCGGCAGCGGTTCACGGTGTACATCGATCCCGTGCTGCCGCGGCGACTCGACGGGACGGACGAGGACGGGACATGGCTCGGCCCGCCCGGCGAGCGGGTGAAGGTGCGGTTCACGCTTCCGAACAAGCCGCTGCTGGACCAGTGGCTGGATCGGCTGCAGAAGTCGATGCAGGGGCGGATCAAGATCTAAGAGTTTCACCACAGAGAACACAGAGGGGCAAGGCAATGGGGAATGGGGAATGGGCAATGGAAGAGGGGGCAATGGGCAGCGGCCCTCTCTTCCATTGCCTGATGCCCATTCCCCATTGCCTCCTCCCTCTCAGTGTTCTCTGTGGTGAAGAATCTTCGCGCTGAGCCATGACCCAGACCGTCACGCGATACCACGCTCTCTACGAATCGCTCCGCAGCCGGCGGCGGCGCCCGGAGTCGCACCGCGGGCTGGACCTGCTCGCGGCCCACACGGGGATGAAGCTCCGGCACCGGAAGATCTCGCTGGCGTGGCTGAAAAGGGAGGCGGAGAGGATCGACACGATGGAGGTGTCGATGCGCAACCACTCCGAGCGCGCTCTTGACGAGGTGGTGCGCTCGCTGCGGGAGTCGTTCGTGCGGGGGAGGCAGGACGACGAGACGGTGCGCCGCGCGCTGGCCGCGATCCGCGAGATCGCCCGGCGCGAGACGTCCGAGGAGCCGTTCATCGTGCAGCTCATGGGAGCGTTGGCGCTCTACCACGGCCGGATCATCGAGATGCTCACCGGCGAGGGGAAGACCCTGACGGGGTCGCTGGCGGCACCGCTCCTGGCGTGGCGGCACCGGCACCTGCACATCTTCACGGTGAACGACTACCTGGCGCAGCGCGACGCCGATTCGCGCCGGTCGATCTACAAGAGGTGCTTCTGCGACGTGGGGGCGATCCACCAGAACCTGGACCCCGAGTCGCGGTTCGAGGTGTACGCCCGTCCGATCATCTACGGCACGCCCAAGCAGATCACGGCCGACTGGCTGCGGGACCAGATCCGGCTGGGGCCGATGCACACGGCGTGGGCGGGGCGCCGGCTCCTGGCGGTGGGGGGCGGCGGCGGCGGTGGGGGGGGGCAGGGGCCGATGATCCCCGGTCTCGCGGCCGCGCTGGTGGACGAGGCCGACGCGGTGCTCATCGACGAGGGCGTCGTGCCGCTGATCATCGCCCGCGCCCGGCGCGAGGACGAGATGGCGAAGGTCTACAAGCAGGGCGCGGAGATCGCCCGGCGCCTGGACGACGAGGCCGACTTCAAGATGGACTACGTCCGCCGCCGGGCGGACCTGACCAGGCGCGGCAGGCATCGGTCGGAGGAGATGGCCGCGGCATACGAGGACCCGATCTGGCAGGCCACGCGCCGGGCCGAGGAGCTGGTGCGCCAGGCGCTGGTGGCGCGGCACTGCTACCTGTCGGGGCACCAGTACCAGGTCGTGGACGGGCAGATCGTGATCGTCGACGAGTACACGGGGCGGTTCCTGCCGGACCGTTCCTGGGAGCACGGCCTGCACCAGGCGGTGGAGGCCAAGGAGGGGCTGGAGATCACCGCCGACCGCGAGACGCTGGCGCGGCTGAGCTTCCAGCGGTTCTTCCGGATGTACCCGACGCTCAGCGGCATGACCGGGACCGCGGCGGACGCGCGGGTGGAGATGGAGAAGGTGTACACGCGCCCGGTGACGGTGATCCCGACCAACCGGCCGGTGGTCCGCGAGCGGTTCCCCACGCGCGTGTTCCGCACGACCGAGGGGCGGTGGTCGGCGGTGGTGGACTCGATCGGCGAGCTGCACCGCGAGGGGCGGCCGCTGCTGGTCGGGACGCGGTCGATCGAGGCCTCGGAGCTGCTCTCGTCGCGCCTGAAGGCGCGGGGGATGGTGCACCGGGTGCTGAACGCCAACTTCGACAAGGACGAGGCGGACCTGATCGCGCAGGCCGGGCGGCGGGGGCAGATCACCGTGGCGACGAACATGGCCGGGCGCGGGACGGACATCAAGCCCGACCACGAGGCGCTGGAGGCGGGCGGGCTGCACGTGATGCTGACGGAGATGCACGGGGCCAAGCGGATCGACCGGCAGTTCATCGGGCGGGCCGGGCGCCAGGGGGACCCCGGCTCGGCGCAGATGTTCGTGAGCCTGGAGGACGAGCTGGTGCGCCTGCACGCGCGGCGGCTGGCGCGGTACCTGCGGGGCGCGGGGCAGAGCGAGGAGCTGGGCGGCACCCTGCGCCGGCGGGCGCTGATGGTGTTCCGGCTGGCGCAGAAGCGGTCGGAGGCGCGGGCGCGGCGATCCAGGGGCGAGGTGCTGCGCCAGGACGACTGGATCGAGAAGTACATGCCGGGGGGATGACCCCGTGCTCCGCCTGGTCCGCTCGCCGAGCGCGGCTTACTTCGACAGCTCCGGGTCGCTGGGCGGGTCCCTGGACGAACTCTTGTCGTCGAACTCGATGCGCTTGAGGCCGGCCTTCTCGCGCTCGAGGTTGATCTTCTCGATCTCGGCGCGGGCGGCGAGGTACTGGGCGTCGGCCTTGCGCCGCTCGATGCGGGCCAGGTCGTCGTGGCCATCAGCGACGATGATGCAGCCGGTGGAGGAGATCGCGCCGGCGATCAGCACGGCGCCCGTTGCGGCGCGGACGATCTGTCGAGTGGTCATGTCCTTCTTTCCCTTGCGTCTGAAGACCCGGTCCCCCCCTCCCCGGCTCCCCCTCTTCCGCCGCGAGCGGTCGCGGCCTGACAAGAGACCGGCGCGGCTCGGTGTTGTACGGTTCTGGAGGCGGAGCGTTTCATACGCGGCTACCAATCCAGCGGGGAGGTCCATACTTTCGTGAGGGCGGATACCGGGGTCGGTTCCGGTTCGCTGGTGAGGCTGAGCTGGCCGGACGTATCGAGCTTGCCGAGCAGGGTGAGGGGCGTGCTGCCGATGGCCGCGCGGATGGTGGGGAGGTCGGCGGGGCGGACCTCCAGGACGTACCGCCCGGGTGTCTCGGCGAAGGCGGCGATGTGCGGGTCTTCGTGGACGGGCGCGAGGTCGATCGCGGCGCCGATGGCGGCTTCATCGGTGGAGCCGGCGATGAGCATCTCGGAGACGGCGCAGAGCAGGCCGCCGTCGGAGCAATCGTGGGCGGACTGGACGAGGCCGCGGGAGATGAGCGAGGCGACGGCGCGGGCAGTGCGCGGCGCGGCGACAAGGTCGGTGCGGGGGACGGCGAGGACGGCGTCGAGATCGATCGCGGCCATGCCGGGGGGGCCGCCGATGGTCTGCTGGAAATGAGAGCCGCCCATCGCGCTGGTGGTGTTGCCCACGAGCACGAGCAGGTTGCCGGGGGCCTTGGCGTCCATGGTGGTGCAGCGCGCGACGTCGGGGACGATGCCGATGCCGGTGATGAGCAGCGTGGGGGGGACCTCGATGGTGCGACCGTCGTCGGTGGTGAACTGGTTGTTGAGGGAATCCTTGCCGGAGACGAAGGGCGTGCCGTAGGCCTTCGCGGCGTCGTAGCACCCCTCGGCGGCGCGGACGAGGGAGCCGAGGTTCTCCGGCCTTGTGCACGACGGCCAGCAGAAGTTGTCGAGGATGGCGATGCGCGACGGATCGGCGCCGACACAGACGAGGTTGCGGACGCACTCGTCGATCGCGGCCAGGGCCATGAGATAAGGATCCCCGCCGACCCCCGTTTCCGGATTCGGGTCGCCGATGCCGGTCTGCAGGCCCTGCGAGATGGCGAGGGCGCGACGCGAGCCGGGGACGGGGCTGATGACCGCGGCGTCGGAGGGGCCGGCGGCAAGCGGGCCGACCAGGGGCTTGATGAGGGTGCTGCCGCGGACCTCGTGGTCGTACTGGCGGATGATCCAGTGCTTGGAGGCGATGTTGGGGTGGGAGAGGAGGGTGAGAAGCGACGGAGCGACGGAGTGACGGAGCGACGGAGGGGAGGGGGGAAGCGACGGAGCGACGGAGTGACGGAGCGACGGAGGGGAGGGGGTCCAGGTCGCTTCCCTGTGCGGCGTCGGGATCCCCTCGTGCAGGAAGTGCATCGACAGCCGCCCGACCTCCTTGCCGTGGAAGAGGAGGGAGAGGGCGGGGTCGCCGGGCGACGAGCCTGTCGGCGGGCCGAAGGTGCCGAGCGCGGCCAGCTCGACGGATTCCTCGCGGCAGATCTGCTGCAGCGCGCCCAGGTTCCGCGCCGGGACGGCCAGCACCATCCGCTCCTGGGCCTCGGAGATCCAGATCTACGTGGAGGAGAGGCCGGCGTACTTGAGCGGGGCCTTGTCCAGGTCCACCGTCGCGCCGGTCTCCTTGCCCATCTCGCCGACGGCGGAGGAGAAGCCGCCGGCGCCGCAATCGGTGAGGCCGCTGAAGAGGGGCTGGTCGAAGTCGTCGCGGGCGCGGAGGATGGCGTCGAGGAGGCGCTTCTCCTCGATGGCGTTGCCGATCTGCACAGCGTGGGAGAACTCGTCGGAGGAGGATTGCTCCAGCTCGGCGGAGGAGAAGGTGGCGCCGTGGATGCCGTCGCGCCCGGTGCGCCCCCCCAGGGCGACGATGAGGTCGCCGGTGTTGACGGTGCCCTTGACGCGGTCGCGCGGCATGACGCCGATGCAGCCGCAGTAGACCAGGGGATTGCCGACATAGCGGTTGTCGAAGGCGACGGCGCCTGAGACGGTGGGGATGCCCATGCGGTTGCCGTAGTCGCGGACGCCGGCGACGACCTGGGTGAGGATGCGCCGCGGGTGGAGGCAGCCGCGGGGGAGGGGCCGCGATTCACTCTGCCCATTTGAGCCGGCGCCCGTGTTCCCCTCGGTCCAATCGGCGGGGAACGCGACGCAGAAGACGTCGGTGCTGGCGATGGGGCGGGCGCCCAGGCCGGTGCCGATGATGTCGCGGATGCAGCCGCCGATGCCGGTGGCGGCGCCGCCGTAGGGCTCGATGGCGGAGGGGTGGTTGTGGGTCTCGACCTTGACGCAGACGGCGGTGTCGTCGTCGAAGGCGATGACGCCGGCGTTGTCGACGAAGACCGAGAGGGTCCAGTCGAGGCCCTCCTTGATGAGCTCGTGGGTCGCCGCGGCGACGGTGGACTTGAGCAGGTTGCTGATCGTGACCGAGCCGTCGGCGTTGATCGTGTGCCCCGGCCGGCCGGTCCAGTCGATCGGATCGTTCCTCCCTCCGTCGCTCCCCCCTCCGTCGCTCCGTCGCTCCGTCGCTCCGTCGCTTCTGTAAACAATCGTCGACTTGAGCGTCTTGTGCACGCAGTGCTCGGACCAGGTCTGCGCGAGGGTCTCCAGCTCGATGTCGGCCGGCTCCCTGCCGAGCCGGGCGTACTCGGCCTGGATGGCGCGCATCTCCTCGAGGGACAGGAACAAATGCGCCTCGCGCGAGAGGCGGGTGAGCTGGTCATCGGAGAGGTTGAGGATGGGGATGTGCCGCACCTCGTGGTCGTGGGACTTGCCGACGGGGAAAGAATCGGGGAGCCAGGGCCGGCGGTGGATGCGCTGGATGACGGGGTTGGCCAGGAGGCGCGAGGCGAGCTGGTCGGCCTGGGCGGATGTGAGGCCGCGGAGGTCGTAGCGCCAGCCGGTGGAGACCTGCGCATCGAGGCCGGTGAGCTCACGTGCGGCCTCCTGGACGGACTGTGCGACAGGGTCCATGACGCCGGGGAGCGGGTGGACCTCGATGAGGGCCGCGTCGGGCGAGGCAGTGGGGGGAGTGGCGCCGAAGCGGACCTGCTCGGTGACGGGGTCGGCCAGGAGGCACTGGGCGATGAGGCGTTTGTGGTCGTCGGTGAGGGGGCGGGAGGGGGGGGCCTGGAAGAGGTAGACGTGGGCGGTGCGGACGGAGGTGAGCGGGATGCCGATCGCCGCGGCGTCGCGCCGGAGCGTCTCGGCGACCGGGTCGGCGTAGCCTGGGCGCGGGCTGAC
>JBGPJM010000117.1:0-14920 GCA_041485385.1 Phycisphaerae bacterium
CCCGCCGCCCCCCCCACGTCGCCATGCACCGTCACCGCCAGCGAGAAGTCCGCCGGCGGCTCATCCCCCTTCAGCGCCGCGGCCAACTCGGCCCGTTTCCCTCCCGCGCACCCGCCCGCCATCAACGCGGCGTACCCCACCACCATCACAAGCACTCTCGCGGCAGCATCTCGCATACCTCGCCAGTGTAACTCCTCGCCGCGACTCACGGCTCGAAGCCCACGACTCAACTCTCAGCATTCACTCCCCACGACTCAGCACATAGCACCCAGCACTCGGCACTTCCCCGCCCTCCCGCCCCTACCCTTCCCCCCCATGAAGATCTCCGTCCGATGGCTCAACGAGTACCTTGATCCCGCCAGCGTCACCGCCGAGGGCGCCGAGCAGGTGCTCACCAACGCCGGATTCCCCATTGAGACGTCCGTGCAGCTCCCCAACGGCGACGTGATGCTCGACGTCGAGATCACCTCCAACCGCGGCGACGGCATCTCCCACATCGGCCTGGCCCGCGAGATCGCCGCCGCGACAGGCCGCCGGCTCCGCCTCCCCAAGATCCCGCCGCTCTTCGGCACGCCGCCCGCGCCCGGTGCTGCACCCGTCCCGGCGCCCGGCGAATCGATCCACGACGCCCTGAAACTCGAGAACCGCGTCCCCGATGTCTGCCCCCTCTTCACCGCGCGGGTCATCCGCAACGTGAAGGTCGGTCCCAGCCCGCAGTGGATGGTCGATGCCCTCGAAGCCGTCGGTCAGCGCTCCATCAACAACATCGTCGACATCACCAACTACGTGCTCTTCGAGTTCGGCCAGCCCCTGCACGTCTTCGACCTGGCCAAGCTGCGGTCCGGCCCTGGCGGAGGCAATGGGGGAGGGGGGGGCAAGCCGCAGGTCATTGTCCGCTACGCCAATGATGGCGAAAAGCTCACGCTCCTGGACGGGAAGACCGTCACGCTCAGGAAGGACGAGCTCGTCGTCGCCGACGCGGCTAGCGCCGTCTCGCTCGCCGGCATCATGGGCGGCGCGGGCTCGGAGGTGACGGGCACCACCACCGACGTGCTCCTCGAGGCCGCGACGTGGGACCCCGTGACGATCCGGCGCGCCTCCCGCCGCCTCCAGCTCCGCACCGATTCCTCCTACCGCTTCGAACGCATGGTCGACCCGCGCACGATCGATCTCGCCTCCCGGCGGGCCGCGGCCCTCATCGTCCAGCACGGCGCGGGCGCAGCGGCCCCCGGAACCAAAGCTAGCGGCCCACGTCTGCTCCATGGTGCTCTCTCCGAGGGCGCCCCGCCCGAGCCCGCCACCCACATCTCCATGCGCGCCAAGCGCTGCCGCGACCTGCTCGGCCTCGGCCTCTCCACGTCCGACATGATGCGCGCCCTCCGCGGGCACGACATCCAGGTCACGCACGAGCAGGGCGGCGATCCGGCCGAGGCCCACGCCGACGGCGGCACGCTCGAGTGCATCATCCCCGCCTTCCGCCCCGACCTCACCCGCGAGATCGACCTCATCGAGGAGGTCGCCCGCACCCACGGCCTGGCTCGGCTGCCCATCCACGAGAAGATCGCCGTGCGCGTGGCCGCGCCGCAGGTCTCCGAGTTGGCCATGCGCGAGCTGGGGGCCCTCCTCACCGGCGTGGGGTTCTTCGAGACCGTGACGTTCAGCTTCATCTCCCCCAAGGCCGCCGAACCCTTCCTCTCGCCGGACCTCGAGACCGTCAGCCTCTGCGATGAGCGTCGCAAGGCCGACCCCGCCCTCCGTCCCAGCATCCTCCCAAGCCTGCTGGCCTGCCGCAGGGCCAACCAGGACGGCGGCGTCACCAACCCCGGCGGCGTCCGCCTCTACGAGGTCGCTTCGATCTTCGCGCAGACCCCGCCCTCCGCCGGCGCCCGCGGCATCGGGCGCGGCCAGGAGATCGAGACCCGCGTCCTGTCGCTCCTGGCCGACGCACTCCCCGTCACGCCCGGCGGCAAGGCCTTCGACGCCAGGCAGGACACCGTCCGCCTCGTCCGCGGCGTCCTTGAGGCCGCGGCCCACGCGCTCGGCGGGGCCGATGCGAAGATCGAGGTCTCCCCCGCCGTGCTCCCGCTGTCGGGCTTCGACCCGGCCGCCAGCGCCGAGCTACGCCTCGGCGGCCAGCGCCTGGGCGTCCTGGGGCTCATCAGCGCGAAGGTCCAGCAGTCCTACGACCTGCACACCCCCGTCGTCGCCGCCGAGGTGAACCTCGGCGCGCTGCTTGCGCTCTACCCGCCGCGATCGACGGCGCACGCTCTCCCGGCGTTCCCCGGGATCGAGCGCGACCTCTCCCTCATCGTGGGTGAGGAGGTCCCCTGGGCCTCGATCGAGGGTCTCATCGCCGGCGCCAAGCTCGAGCGGCTGGACGGATGGGAGTTTGTGACCGCTTACCGCGGACAGCAGGCCGGTCCCGGCCGGAAGTCCGTTACCGTTCGGCTGAAGTTCCGGGACCCCCTGCGCACCCTGCGCCACGAGGAAGTCGACCCGCAGGTTGGCGCTCTGGCGAAGCTCGCGGGCGACAAGCTGGGGGCGACGCTGCGAACGTAGGAAAGCTGGAAGGGCAACCGGGGATTGTCCGTGCGGTTCACGCCCGGGTCGCAGAACTGCCTGCTCCGGCGCGGAGTATCATGGTGGCCGTTGGGGGGAAGAAGGGCGACCGGAGGGGGACGTCCGCGCGGGCGACCCCGCGCCGCCACACAGGAGGCCAGTGGCATGAGCAAGACCGCGACCAAAAAGGCGAAGTCCCCGTCCACCAAGACCCGCCCGGCCGCGAGGCCCGGCGTCAACGGCACGGCGGCGCACGCTCAGCAGCAGACCGACCTCCCCATCATCCACGTCAACGGCCAGATGCTCCCCAAGAGCAAGGCCATGATCAGCGTCTACGACCACGGCCTGCTCTACGGCGACGGCGTCTTCGAGGGCATCCGCGTCTACCGCGGCAGGATCTTCAAGTGCGGCCAGCACATGGAGCGCCTCTGGAAGTCCGCCGAGGGGATCCGCCTCACCATCCCCGTCTCGCGCCCCGAGATGGTCCGGATCATGCGCGACTGCATCTCGGCGAACAAGATCAGCGACGGGTACATCCGCCTGGTCGTCACGCGCGGCTACGGCACGCTCGGGCTCGACCCCCGCAAGTGCCCGGTCGCCGGCGTCGTCTGCATCGCCGACGAGATCCACCTCTACCCACCCGAGCTCTACAACGCGGGGATGAAGGTCATCGTCGCCAAGCGCCCCAAGACGCCGATCCCGTGCCTGGACCCGCGCGTGAAGTCGCTCAACTACCTCAACAACATCCTCGCCAAGGTCGAGGCCATCGAGGCCGGCTGCCACGAGGCGATCATGCTCAACGTCGACGGCTGGGTCACCGAGTGCACCGGCGACAACGTCTTCATCGTCAAGGGCGGGAAGCTCTTCACGCCACCCAGCGAGGCGGGCCTGCTCGAGGGCATCACGCGGCGCTTCGTCATGGACACCTTGGCCCCGGCCCTGAAGATCCCTTGCTCTGCCAGGAACATGAAGATCGAGGAGGTCCTCACCGCCGACGAGGTCTTCCTCACCGGCTCGGCCGCGGAGGTCATCGCCGTCAACCAGATCGACGAGACCTGCATCGGCTCCGGCAAGGAAGGCCCGTTCACCAAGAAGCTCCGCGCCAAGTTCCGCGAGGTCGTGACGAGCAACAACGTTCCGGAGGATTGACCCGGCGATTCCTTCAGCTGCGAGTTCACACCACAGGCCCCCGCCAATCGACGGGGGCTTTTCACTTCGTGGGCTACCGGCCCGCGCAACAAGTGGCTGCCGGGTAGCCGATGCCGATATTGTTCCGCCATGACCCGCATCCTCGCCACCGTCCTTCTCCTCGTCGGCTCCAACCTCTTCATGACCGTCGCGTGGTACGGCCACCTCAGGTGGTTCCCGGGCAACAGTCGCTCGCTCCTGGCCCTCCTGGGCGTCGCCCTCATCGCCTGGTCCATCGCCCTCCCCGAGTACCTCCTCCAGGTCCCCGCCAACCGGCTGGGCCACCAAGGTCACGGTGGGGCCTTCACCACGCCCCAGCTCAAGATCATGCAGGAGGCCATCACCCTCCTTGTCTTCGCGGCCTTCAGCATCCTCGTCCTCAAGGACAAGTTCCGCCCCAACGACATCGCCGCATTCATCCTGATCTTCATCGCCTGCGCGGTTTCCATGTCCGGGCGGTCCGACAAGGCCCTGAACCCGCCGAAGGATGCGGCATGGAAGGCCACCCCGTGAACTGCGCCCAGTGCGGCTACGACCTGACGGGCATCGGCGTCGGCCAGTCCCTCGCCCAGTGCCCCGAGTGCGGCGCCACCTTCGACCCCGAACGCCCCCTCCCCACCCGCGCCTGGCCGCCGGCCTGGCGGATGGGGCTGGTGCTCTGCGGCGGCCTGCTCTTCATCATCGCCTGCGACGCCCTCGGCTGGCTCGCCACCAGCGCCGGCTGGAAGGAGTTCGCCTCCGTCCTTTCCGAGTTCCTTTCGTTCGCCTGGGCGCCGGCATGGCTCGGCACCCCCATCCTCGGCGCCCACTTTCTCTCCGCACGCCACGCCCATCCCAGCGAACGATGGATGACTCTGCTGGGCCTGTCGGTCGCGGGGATCGTCGTCAACACCGTCATCGGGTTCGCGTGGCTCCTCCTGCGGAAGCTCCTCGCCTGACCGGTCGGCGGGTATCCTCACCCCATGAACCTCGCGGTGATCATCCCAGCCGCCGGCGCCAGCCGCCGGTACATCGATCTTCAGGACCCCGACTTCGTCGCACGGGGCGGCTCCAAGCTCGACGAGGACCTCGGCGGGCGACCGGTCCTCCAGCGCACGGTCGAGCTCTTCACCAAGCACCCCGACGTCACGTTCATCGTCGTCGCCGGCCCGGCCGACCCCGGCGCCATGTCCGCCTTCAAGCTGCGCCACGCCGACAAGCTCGGGCTCCTGGGCGTCAGGATCTGCGAGGGAGGCAAGGAGCACCGCTACCAGACCGTGGCGAACGCCCTCAAGCTCATCCCCGAAAGCTGCACCCACGTCGCCGTCCACGACGCCGCCCGCCCCTGCACCTCCACCGAGCTCATCGAGAACATCCTCCGCGCCGCCGAGCGCCACCCCGCCGTCATCCCCGCCGTCGACGTCCCCGACACGCTCAAGCGCGTGAAGCCCGAGGCCGTCGTCGACGAAGCCCCCGACCCGCTCGCGGCCATCCTCGGTCCCGACACCGGCGGCCCCAAGAAGAGCGCCAACCGCCTCGTCGAGAAGACCCTGGACCGCGCCCACGTCGTGGCCGTGCAGACCCCGCAGGTGTTCCGGCTCGACCTCCTCAGGCGCGCGTACGCCCAGGCCGACCTCACCAGCACCGACGACGCCCAGCTCGTCGAGCGCCTCGGCGAGCCGGTCCTCGTCGTCCCCGGCGAGCCGACCAACATCAAGATCACGCGCCCCTCCGACCTCCGCATGGCCCGGGCGGTCCTGGGCGTGCGCGGGCCGGACTCGCGCCCCACGCACATGAAGTTCTAGCTCCTGCTCACCGTGATCAAGTACCTCGGCTCAAAGCGTCTGCTCCTGGATCGCATCGTCGCGGCGATCGGATCGCTCGGCGGCGTCAGGACCGTCCTCGATCCATTCTCCGGCACCGCGCGCGTCGGGCACGCCCTCAAGCGCGCCGGCTACCGCGTCATCGCCAGTGATCACAACGCCTACGCCCACACGCTCGCCTGCTGCTACGTCCAGGCCGACGCCGAGCGGGTCCTGGCTCCCGCCACGACGCTCATCGACGAGCTCAACCATCTCGCCCGCTCCGCCGCGGGCCCCGCGCACACCCCCGGGTATTTCACCCGCACCTTCTGCGAGGAAGCCCGCTACTTCCACCCGAAGAACGGCCAGCGCATCGAGCGCCTGCGCGAGGCGATCGCCAGGAAGTCCCTCGACCCCGACATCGAGGCCGTCCTGCTCGTCTCGCTCATGGAGGCCGCCGACCGCGTCGACTCGACTACCGGCGTGCAGATGGCCTACCTCAAGCAGTGGGCCGCGCGCGCCCACAATGACCTTCAGCTCCGCGTCCCGGACCTTCTCCCGCAACCCGCTGCGGGCCCCTGCGAGGCGCACGGCCTGGACGCCCTCGAGGCCGCGAGCAGATTCGAGGCCGACGCCGCGTACCTCGATCCTCCCTACAACCAGCACTCGTACCTGGGGAACTACCACGTGTGGGAGACGCTCGTTCGCTGGGACGAGCCGGAGCCCTACGGCACCGCCCGCAAGCGGGCCGACTGCCGCACGCGCCAGAGCGCGTTCAACTCCCGGCGCACCTGCCGCGCCACCCTTGAGGAACTCATCCGCACCGTCCGTGCGCCCAACCTGGTGGTCTCCTGCAACGACGAGGGGTTCGTCACGCGCGACGGCCTGGAAGCGACCCTCGCCCTGCGCGGGGACGTCCACGTCGTCGAGATCGACTACAAGCGGTACGTGGGTGCGCAGATCGGCATCTACAACCCCGCCGGCGAGAAGGTCGGCAAGGTCGGGCGCCTCCGCAACCGCGAGTTCATCTTCATCGCGAGCAACCGGCCCGCCCCCCCCGCCCCCCCCGTCCCCACCGTCCCCACCGTCATCGGCCCCGTCCTGGGCGGCCTGACCGGGCAGCCCGTCGGCGTGTGAGACGCCCGCGCGCCCGCTTCGGCCGGCGGAGCCCGGCGTGTTATCGCCACCACGGGTCGGGGGAGATGGGCAAGCCGGTTCGGTCGTCCGGGGCGGGCACGCGCGGCCAGCGCCGGCCGAGTGGCCCGCTCACGTACGAGCCGGCCGAAAACACCCGATCATCCCGGCGACGCCCCGCACGGGCCCGGGGAGATCCGCCGGCACCATGACCCGCAGCATGAACAGAAAACCGCTCTCCGACGGCCAGAAGGCGAGCCTGCGCCGCGCCGTCGGACGCGCCAACTCCCTGGGGATCGAGCAGCGCCAGCTCGACGCGCTGCTGAACGAGCTCGACGCCGCCGACGGCCCGCGCCCGGAGAACTCGCACCGCCAGCACGTCCGCCGCTCCTTCCGGAAGCTCGCGATCCCGATGCGGATCCGTCATCGCCACGGGGCCGACGCCGACCTGACCGTTGCCTGCCGCAACATCTCCCGCAGCGGGATCAGCGTCCTGCACAGCAGCTTCCTGTACCCGGGGACGGCGTGCGCGGTGACGCTGCCGCGCTGCGACGGCAGGACCATGCAGGTCACGGGGATGGTCGTGCGCTGCGCACACCGGCGAGGGATCGTGCACGAGATCGGCATCAGCTTCGACCGGCCGATCGACACGAAGGAGCTCCTTGTCTTCGGCCTGTTCGCCGACTGGTTCTCGATGGAGGTTGTCGACCCGTCCGAGCTCGTCGGCTCCGTGCTGTACATCGACGACTCCCCCGCTGATCGGCGCCTCTTCCGCCACCATCTCCGCAACACCTACCTCACGGTCACGACCGCCGACGACGCGCAGTCCGGTATCGAACTCTCCCCCAACGGGCACAGTGTCATCGTCTGCGATTACGACCTCGACGGCGGCGCGGCGCACCTGGTCGCCGCGCTGCGCTCGCGCGACGTGCAGACCCCGGTGATCATGATCACCGGTGACACCGCCTCCGCCACGCCCCGCTGGCATGCCCGCGTCAACGCGCAGGCCTACCTGGCCAAGCCGGTGGGGCAGAAACTGCTCCTTCGTGCGATCGCCGAGTTCCTCCAGCCCGAGCACCTCGGCAAGGGGCAGCCCTTTTCCGCCGGCGCGCTCCCGCGCGGCCATCCCAGCGCATCGCTCCTGGATGGGTACGGCGGCGACCTGCACGAGGCGGCCTCCAGGCTCAAAGAGCGACTGATCGCCAACGACCTCAAGGGATGCCGGGCGCTATGCGCAGAAATCAGGGCCGCCGCGCGCGACATGGGCCTCAAGGCAATCGACGAGCTGGCGGAGAAGGCCATGCGGCGCCTGCAGCAGCCGGTCGGCATCAAGAAGAGCGTGCCGCACGTCAATCGACTGGTCGAGGCGTGTCGGCGGGCGAGCCTTCGGCGCGCGGGGTAACCGAGCCGATCGACGCGCCGAGCCGCTCCAGGGCCGACGCGACGGCGCGCTGACCGACCTCGAGGGCCGTCAGGGCCCGCGTGTTCTCGCAGACGACGCGGATCAGGACGCCCGTGTGCGTGCGTTCCTGCATGAGCCGGTCGTGCAGCTCGGAGAGCTGCTTCTCCCTGGTCGCGCCGGCCCGGCGCTCGGTGAGCCACATCCACCCGATCAGACCCGCCACGCCGAACTGTGCCAGCGCCGTTGCGATATCGCCTTCCATGGTCGCCTCCCTTCTTACGGCAGGAACCGCACGAACGTTGCCGTGTAGCCGATGGACCACTCCCGGGCGCGGTCGGTGCGGTCCCCTTCCTCGTAGCGGACGAAGGACATGTCCGTCCATGTGCGCCCGTGGTGGTCGATGAGCGTGCCGGTCTGGACCGGGTCGGTGAGCTGGGCGGTGACGGCGTCGCGGAGGGTCCAGAGCGCGGACTCGCCCGCGGCGACCAGGCGCCCCTTGACGATGACGGTCAGCTCCAGCGGGCCGATGGGCGTGGAGCCGGCCTGGGTGGGCGTGAGGCGCGCGTTGATGAGGACGTACTCGCCCTGCGGGCCCAGCGCGAAGCGGTGCGGGCCGGAGTTGAAGAGGCCGAGTCCCTTGAAGGTGCTTGCCATGGGTTCTTCCTGCGCTCAGAGCGAGCCGTCGGATGCGTCCTCGATGGTGATGGGGTCGGCCGCGCCGTCGCTGGAGATGCAGAGCATGGTGATGGTCCGCAGGGCGCCGGGGTCGGCGCCGGAGCGCTGGCCGGTGAGCTGGTGCACGACGGAGGTGACGACGACGGTGGCGCGGGCGCGTTTGCGGCCGCCCTGGGCCGCGGTGGGGGAGGTGCAGAAGACCAGCTCGGCGCTCTGGCCGGGTGCGGGCGACGACAGGTCATCGCGCAGCAGGCGGCGGGTCACTTTGATGGTGACGAGCTGCTCGGGGACGTCCGCGAGCGCGGGGTGGGGGCCGGAGTCGGTCCACTCGAGGATCGTGCGCTCGGCGGCCCGGTCGATGGTGATCGCCGCGACATCTTCCCAGGTGGTCGGGCCGAACTTCACAGCTTGTGGATTGAGGATCAGCATTCGTTCCCGGGCTCCAAGACCGCGCCAGGTTCGGCGAGGTTTTTTGAGGTTCGATGGGGGTTTTTTGAGGTTTCGTGAGGTTCGGCGAGGTTTTTTGAGGTTTCTTGAGGTTCGCCGCGGAGGATTTTCGCACGTAACTCGTGATGCAGCCGTCACTTGTGTGCACTGATCGCCCGCGGGCGCGCCCGGAGTCCATTTTCACCAGGCCCTGACCAACTGGATGATGTTCAGTCGCCGCGTTGCGTCGGCGACTCCGTCACCGTCGGTGTCGATCCGGGCCGCCGCGAGCTGGCGCTCGGAGACGAACCGGCGGCGGTAGAACTCGGCGCGGGCGCCGAGCGCTGAATCCGGCCCGCTGAGGGCGGAGGCGGCGCTGTAGATGAGGTGGAGCGCCGCGACCGATTCCACCATGGCCAGGGCGCCGGGGGTGGTGATGGAGGCCTCGGTGAGGAGGCCGGGAGCCGCGGGCAGGTCGGGCTCGATGCCGAGCATCCGCAGGAGCTGCCGGTGGACGGCCGCGATCTGCGGCGCGAAGGTCGCCGATGCCACGGGCCTCGCGCCCAGGGCCGGCGGGGGGATCAGCGCCCCATCGGTCCCCGCGCGGAGCAGAGAGACCGTGGCGACGGTGGCGCTGGTGACGGCGGTGACTTCCAGCGGCACGGCGTCGTACATGAGCACGTTCCCGGGCGCGACGCCGGAGGCGAGGAAATCGCCGCCGGTGATGGTCATGGTGGTTCCGGCGGCGGTGCCGGTCGCCAGCAGCACGCGCTGGCCGACCCAGGGCACATCGCGGAACAGGTTGGGCTCCAGCACCAGCAGGTCTCGATCGCTCGCGAACATTTCCTTCCCCCCTTCGTTGCCCGTCGGCGAAGACTTTCAGGAAAGGGGATCGAGGGGAGGGCCCCGCAGGGCCCCTCCCCTCCCCCCGGTCGCGGCACGCATCCGCGCCTCAGGTTGACAGGCCGCGGATCAGGCCGTGCGCGCTCTCGTTCCGCATTTCCAGCGTGTACTCGCCGATGACCTGGCCGACCTCGCTGTCGCCGGCGGCGGCGAGGGACTTGTAGTGGAAGCTCCGGCCGGCCAGGGGCAGCACCTCCACGCGCGAGGAATCCAGGAGCAGGACGGTGTCGGAGGGGACCCAGCGGGAGAGGACGACGCGGCAGACGCCGAAGTCGGTCTCGTACACGCTCACCAGGTCGCGGAAGCGCGTGTCCGCCGGGTCGTACTGGCGCGCGCTGCCGATGAACTGGTTGATGCGTCGCTTCTGGACGCCGCTGACGACGATGGTGTCGAGCTTGGCGGCCGACTGCTCCCAGATGAAGCGCATGGCGGTGTTGATGATCTCCTCGTCGAGCTCGTTGAGGCCGCCGCCGCCGCCGGCGGGGATGCCGCCGGAGCCGGGGACGAACTGGTTGGTGGCGATCTGCGGGATGATGCCGTTCATGCTGCGGCGGACGGTGGCGGAGCCCTGCGGGGTGGAGGCGGGTGCGACGCCGTTGATGACGCAGTTCTCCAGGTCGCGCAGGAGCTCGCGGATGCGCTCCTGCTTCTGGAAGTCGACCTCGTCGGCGAGGCCGATGGCCCTGGCGGCCTGCATGGAGCCGCTGACCTCGACGCTGGCGGTGAAGATCTGGGTGTAGTTGCGCCTGCGGACGCGGGTGGTGAAGCGGGTGGCGGGCCGGTCGTCGCCCTCGAGGGCGGCGTTGCCGAGGATGAAGAGCTTGAGGTTGTCGCTGAGGGCGCTGGCGGGGGTGCCGCCGTAGCGCCGGGTGACGGTGAGGACGTTGCCGGCGACGGCGGTGACGAGGATGACCTCGCGGGCGCCGCTGGGCTTGACCTGGTCGCCGACGCGGAAGCGCGGGCCGTTGTCCACCGTGATCGAGGTCGCGTCGGTGGCGTTGGGGGAGAAGCTGGCCTGGTTGACCAGGTCGGCGTTGGGGCTGAGTTCATCCTCGATCCATTCGTGGATGGTGCTGGTGGCCGCCCGCTTGCCGTCGCCGAGGTGATCCAGCAGCGCCGTCTCGAACGGGCTGACGATCCCGATGATGTCGGAGACGTCCTCCATCAGCTCCGGCAGGTCGACGCCCGCCCCGAAGGTTGCCTTGCCTGTGAATGCCATGCGGTGACTCCTTTGATGTGTTGAGACCGTGCTGTGCGCGCGGCGGCCACGTGCCCCGCCCGCGTTGAGTTGTGCCGTTCTTTGAGATGCCCCGCCGGAGATTTACCACAGAGCGGAAGTGAAAAGTGAGGAGTGAAAAGTGAAAAGAAGACGTTTCATGAAGTTCGGACGAGTTCCGGCGGGTTCGATATGAGATCCGACGAGACCTCCGGAGAGATCGAGAGAGATTTTGAGAGTTTTGGAGAGTTTTGGAGATACACAGGGGAGTTTTTGAGTGTTTTGGAGAGTTTTTGAGAGTTTTGGGCTTCGCCGCGGGGCCGGAATCGTTGTAAGTGCTTGATGCATCGATGCTTGACGCGGTTCGTACTCGCTCGGTTGGCCTCCGAGCGCCAAGTTGCTCGTTCTCGATCCCCCGAGGGAGATTCACCACAGAGAACGCGGAGAACACAGAGAGGAGACGGGGCAGGTTGAGGAGTTGGAGCGGGCCGTGGTTGTGCTCGCTGCGTTTGTTGTGTCTTCACCATTCCCCCTCCCCTCTGTGTCCTCTGTGTTCCCTGTGGTGAATCGGCGGATCTTGAGTTTCGTGAGGTTGCGACAAGTTCGAACGAGTTGCGTTGAGTTCCCGGCGAGTTGCGTCGAGTTCGATGGGACTTCTTTTGACTTTCGACGACTTCCGTTGACTTTTTGCGACTTTTTGCGACTTCGCGGCGGGGTCGAAATCGTTGTAAGTGCTTGGTGCATCGAGGCTTGACTCGGTTCGTGCCCGCTCGGTTGCGCGCACGCCCCGAGTTGCTCGTTTAGAGCGATGCACGCCTGAGTCGGAGGTAGTGGACGAGGGATTTCCGGTCGCCGGACTGGGCCGCGTCGCGGGCGGCCTGCTCGAGTTCGGCGCCCGGTCTCGGGACCGAGCCGCCCATGGCCCCGCCTCCGCCGCCTCCCGCGCCGGCGCCGCCTGCGCGGAGGTTCGCGCGGAAGAGGACCGGCTTGCGGCGCTTCAGGTCCTCGACGGCCTTCGGCAGCATCCTGGGGTCGGGTTTGGGATCGGGCTTCTGGTCGGCCTTGGCCGCGCCGGCGCCTTCACGGATGGCCGCCTCGACCAGCATGGTCGCGGCGTCCACATCCACGGTCCCGGCCTCCATCACCAGCTTCTGGATCTGGCGGCGGCGCTCGGACTCATCGAGTCGCTCGCGGGCCCGCGCCAGCTCGCTCTCCAGGGCCGCGAGGCGCCCGGAGACGTTGCCCTCCCCCGAGGGACTGTCGGTCGTCGTTGCGTGGTCGTTGTCTGGCATGGGGTCTCCTTGGAAAAAGTGAGCGGTGAGCACGTTGTGTTGGTTCGTGGTTGCCTGGTTGGGGTGGGACCTGAAATACATCTCTCGCAGAGGCGCTGAGGGCGCGGAGAAGAGAGGACGCGGGGAGGGCGGAGTCGGGTGTGGGGACAGGGGTCGAGAAGGATCGAGAGATGCAGAGAAGGATCGAGAGAGTTTGAGAAAAGCAGAGAAGGGCGGGGAAAAGACGAGAAAAACAGGGCAGGTTTTGTGCGTAAGTACTTGTAGTTGCTGGAGTTGTGATTTTTGGCGGGGTGCTTTTGCGAAAGAGGGGGGGGTGGGAATACCCCCAAGGGGATGGGGTCTTGGGGTCGGGATTGGTGGGTGATGCAAGGGGTTGTGGGAGGAAGTAAGCAGAAAGCAGAAAGCGGAAGAGAAGAAGAAAGCAGTGAGCAGAAAGCAGTAAGCAGAAGAGAAAGCACTACGAGACGGCGGGCCCTACACCACTCCGGGGTCTGCGATGCCGTAGCCGAGTTCGGCGAGGACTCGGTCTCGGGAGATGCCGAGCTCGACTTTGGTGAGGGCGGCCGCGAGGACATCGCGCTCTTCGCGGGGGAGGGGGTCGGGCCATTCGACGCGGACGGCGCGGTCGGCGGGGGTGGTCGGCAGGATGCCGGCGTGGTCCAGGGCGGTGAGCACCAGGCGGCAGGTCTCGGCGATGCCGCGGCCGTACGTGACTCGCTTGCGGGCGGTCTTGGAGAGGAGGCCCATGAGGGTGATGCGGAGGGCGTTCTCGCTGGAGAGGTTGCCGATCTTGGCGCGGACGACGCCGCTGGCCAGGGGCGGGACGCCGCTGGTCTTGTCCATGGCCTCGCGGACCTGCTCGATGTGCTCGGTCTCGCCGCCGGGCCCGCCGGAGCCGGCGTCGCCGCCGAAGGTCTGCACGGAGGCGTCGGCGCTCTCGGTGGTGAAGATCTGACCCGGGCTGACGCCTAGGCGGTCCAGCCCCTCCAGGCCGCGGGCGATGTACATCTTGAAGGACTGCATGGTGACGCGGCCGGCGCGGTCGGAGAGGCGGGTGTTCAGCTCGTCCTGCAGGGGGATGAGGGGCTCGACCTCGCCGAGCCCGGCGTAGGAGAGGGGCTGGGAGATGTTCTGGATGTGGGCCACCGGCACGGCGCCCGGCGAGACGGCGTTGGGCTCATCCTCCACGAGCACGGGGCCGGCGCGGGAGCCATCGTCTTCGTAGAGCTGGCGGTGGGAGCCGGAGAAGATCTCGGTGACCATCACGCGGCACCGCCGGCCGCCTGCGCCCGCCTGCGACCCTCCACCTTCCCATCCGGCGCTGTCGCGCCCGAAGAGGAGGCGCCCGAGGAAGCCGGGGGAGGTGCGCGGGGCCGGGGCGGCGGCGCTCTGGACCTGGGCGCCCTCGCGCTCGTAGCGGACGATGTAGGCGTCGATGGCGCGGAAGTCGCGGGGATTGAGGAGAGGGATGCCGCGGGTCGGCACGACGACTTCGATCCGGACGGCGCCGGCGGCGTCGAGTGCGGCGGTGTCGGTCGGGGCGCCGGCTGCATCGTCCGCGCCGCCGTCGCCCGACGCGCCCCCGGCGCCGCCCGCCCCACCAACGGCCCGCACCAGGAGGTCGACGTGGCCGTAGACGTGGCCGAGGAGGCCGATGTCCTGCATGAGGGCGATGCCGCCGGAGGCTTCCCAGACGGCCTCGAGGGCGCGCTGGATGCGGCGGCGGAGCTTCTGGTCGGGGGCGGTGGAGAGGATGGTGACGGGGCGGCCGAACATGAAGTCGACCATGGTGTGGACGCGCCAGGCGATGTCGTTCTCGATGACGATCTCGCGGCGCGAGGCGGCGCGGTCGTCGGTGTTGACATCGGGGCGGGGGCCGCCCCATCCGGTGAGGCGAGGGGGCAGGCCGCGTTCCTGGCCGAGGCGGTAGAGGCGGCCGCCGGGCCCGCGAGCGCCGGGTGCATCGATGCGTCGGCCGGCGCCGGCGGCGGCGGACATGGGGTTTCGGTAGTAGGTCCAGAGGGTGCGGAGGATGGGGAGGGAGGCGGACTCGTGGTCGCGGATGAGCAGATCGAGGAGGGCGCCTTGCCGCCCCGCCCCGTCGCCCCCCGCGCCGGCGAGTCCTACATCCGCGAACGGTTCAAGCTGGTATGGCATCGGCGGTTCCCCTTGGGCGGGGCCCGGATCACACAGGGCCCCCCTCTACCCATGGGCCAAAGGTCCAGTTTGCGCGCGGGTCTGTTGCCCAAATAAAAACTTGTCCGGCTGGCGCAACCCTATGCAGGGGGGGCGCGTATCGGAGGTGGTCAAGGAGGGCCACGACGATGATGGGCAAGCCGGTGAG
>JBGPJM010000118.1:0-14862 GCA_041485385.1 Phycisphaerae bacterium
GCTGGTGTTGGCGCGCGAGCCTTGGACGGCCGCGACGAAGGTTGCCCCGCGCCCGGCCGCGGCTCTGGCGCCTGCGCCGTCGCGGGCGAGCGGGCGCGACGGCCCGGCGGCCGGCCTCTCCGCGGCCTTGAGGACCCGGGCCAGTTCCTCGCCGATCTGCCCCTCAGCGCGGGCGTCCTCCAGCACCGGGATGGCCGCCTCGAAAGCCTGGAGCATGTCGCGGGCGTTCTGGAACGTCCCGGCCTTCTCCACCCAGGTGGCCCCGGGCAGGAGGATGTCGGCCCGGTCGCTCAGCTTACCGGCGAGCGTGTCGATGACGACCATGAACTTACCGTCGAGCGACTTGAGCAGCTCGTCGCTTGCCCACTGGCTGGGGTAGTTGCCGGTGATGATCACGGCGCCGACCTCGGCCGAGCGGATCTTGGCGAGGAGCGTCTCATAGGAATGGACGGTGCCCCCCTTGCCCGCGAGGGCCGCCAGCGCTCGCTTGACGCCGCGGCTGTTCGGGCACTTCTCCGCGTACATCTTGAAGCCGCTGGGGTCCGATGGCGGGAAGACCTTGTCCTGGCCCTGCACCGGGATCGGACCGAGGCCGAGGATCGCCCGCTTGTCGGCGGCGAGCGCGGCCTCGGCCAGGCAGAAGGCGTCCTCGCAGGAGAGCATGGGGCTGATCATCGCCGCGACGTGCTTGCCGGCGGCCACGGTTTTCTTCAGCCCCAGGGCTGCGTCGTGGTAGGCCCTGGCCCAGTCGGTGGGGACGCGGGTGCCGAACTGCCGGCGCATGGGGGTGCGCAGGCGGCCGCCGCCGCCGGTTGCGTGCACGTGCTTCCACCCGTAGCGGACCTCGTCGGTGATCCACCACTTGTTGACGGCGAGGTTGGTGCGGGGCTTGAGGCGGTAGACCTTCCCCTCGTTGTGCTCGACGTAGATGTTGTCGCCGCTGGCGGTGATGCCGTCGATGCTGGGGGTGCGCTTGAGGAACCAGACGCGCTGGGCGAAGAGGAAATCTTTCTCGAGGAGCGCCCCGACGGGGCAGAGGTCCACGACGTTGGCGGACAGCTCGTTCTTGAGGGCGACACCGGGGAAGATATCGATCTCTTCCTTGTTGCCGCGGCCCTGCACGAGCAGCTCGGCGGTGCCGGCGACCTCGCGCGCGAAGCGGACACAGCGGGTGCACATGATGCAGCGGTCGGAATAGAGGTAGACGTGCGGCCCCAGGTCCTTTTTGGGGTTCTTGACCTTGGTCTCTTCGAAGCGGCTGACGCCGCGCCCGTACTGGTAGGAATAGTCCTGCAGCAGGCACTCGCCCGCCTGGTCGCAGACGGGGCAATCCAGCGGGTGGTTGATGAGGAGGTACTCCATCACCGCCTTCTGGTTCTGGACGGACTTGGGGGACTCGGTGTAGACGACCATGCCGTCGGAGCAGGCGGTCTGACAGGTGGGGACGAGCTTGGGGACGGGCTCGAGGGCGTTGTTGTTGCGGGGATTGGGCTGCCAGACCTCGGCGAGGCAGATGCGGCAGGAGGCGACGATCGAGAGGCCGTCGTGGTAGCAGTACTGCGGGATCTCCAGCGAGTTGGAGTTGGCCACCTGCAGGATCATCTGCCCGGGCTTGAACTCGCACTGCTTCCCGTTGATCGTGATCGACGGCATGGAGCGTCCTTCGAGGCCCCAGATTCCCCGGCGGAGGCCATCATAGGGACTGCCGGCGAGATGGCAGGACGGCTGCGCGACCCGGCGCTCCTCCGGGGGAGAAGAACGTGCAACATTGTCGGCGCATTGCCGTATACTATGCGTGACATAGTATGTGGCACCATCCACAGGAGGTCCCCATGCGGATCGAATCCGAACTCATGCGCGGCGCCGGGCCGCTGGCCGTGCTCAAGCTGCTTGAACGTGGCGAGATGTACGGCTACCAGCTCGTCGAGGCCCTGGCCCGGCGCACCGACGGCGTGCTGGCGATGGGGCAATCCACCCTCTATCCGCTGCTCTACAACCTGGAGGCCAAGGGGCTTATCGAGTCGGACTGGCGGACCGCCGACTCGGGCCGGGAACGGAAGTACTACCGGCTCACCGCGCCCGGGCGCAAGCGGCTCGCGGCCGACACCCGCCAATGGCAGGCCCTGGCCCAGGCGATGCAGGGACTGGGGATCGGCGCAGCGCCGGCGGAGGCCCGGCCATGACAGACCCAGCCACCGCCGCCGGGCCCGCGCCGGTCCCGGTCCGCGCTCGCCCCGCCGAGCTTGTCGCACAGGCCGGTCTTCCGGCCGGTGTCGCCGAAGTGGTTCTCGCCACCGCCGCCGCCACACGCCTGTGGCGGAGCGAACGAGCCGACGTCACGCGCGAGCTGTGCTCGCACTTTGCCGAGGGACTCGCCGCGGGGCGAGCGCCCGTCGAGCTCATCGCTGACTTCGGCGACCCGCGCCGCGTGGCCGTGCTGATCCGGCGGGCGAAGAAGCGGAACCGTCCCGCGCTGTGGCGCCTCTGGGTGCAGGCCTGCAAGGGGGTCGGCGCGCTGCTGCTCGTGTCGGTCGTGCTCTACGCGTTCCTTGCCTTCCGCTACTACACGGGCTCGCCGACGGTCGCGCACGACTACGCGGCCGAGTTGAACGCGCCCATCGCGGCGATTGCGGAGGCAGACCGGGCCTGGCCGCTGTACCGACAGGCTGTGGCCGCGGTGCCGAAGCTGCCCGACGTGCTCACGGCGCGCTGGGGCCGGATCCGCACGGGCGACCCGGAGTGGCCCGACGCCGTGGCCTATCTGGAGCAATGCCGCGCGGCGCTGGAGCTTGTCCGGCTGGGCGCGGCCAAGCCGGGGCTGGGGGCCGGTCTTCCGACGCACGCCGGAACAGCCGGCGCGCCCCTTGAGCTCGACGCCGCGATGTCCGCTGTGTGGCCGGAGCTGCTGAGCCGCATGCGGCAGCTCACCAGGCTGCTGGTCGAGGACACCTGGCGTGCCGAGGCTGCGAACGACCGGGCAGGTACGGTCGGCGATCTGGTCGCGATAATCAGGATGGCCGAGCATGCCCGCGGGGCGCCATTCCTTATTAACGACGCGGTCGGCGTGGCGGTTCTGGATTCGGCGCTCCAGACCCTGGGCGAGCTGATGGATCGGAGCCCCGCGCTCCTCGACGAGGCCGGGCTGGTCGCGCTGGCCCACCGGCTGGGGGCGTTTTCGGGCGGCGGGCCGGTGGTTGTGCACGTCGAGGGCGAGCGGGCCCTGTTCCGAGACATGGTCCAGCGGTCGTTCACCGACGATGGGCGCGGCGACGGTCGGTGTATCGCTGCGGGGTCCAACCGGCTGTATCCGACCGGGAGTGGGGCTGCTGGGTCGGCGACCATGCTGGATACTCTCACCGGCCCATTGGCCGGCCTCGTCTCTCCCGGGAGACGGCGAACGGTCGAGGAGTACGAGCAGGTGCTGTCGCTCGTGGCGACGGAAGCCGCCAAGCCTCTGTACGCGCGGACGTTCGAGGGCGAGTCCGTCGAGGTGCGCGCCACCGGGGACAGAACGGTGCGCCCATCGCCGATGGGTTCGATGCTCGTGCCATCGTTCATTGCCCTCTCGACCCAGGCGGAGCTGATCACCCAGAGGCGGGACGGTGCGCTCGTTCTGATCGCCCTGGAGTTGTACCGGCGCGCCAGCGGTGGTTACCCGGCTTCGCTCGACGTGCTCGTCCCCGACCGCCTGCCGGCCGTGCCGATCGACCGGTTCGACGGCAAGCCGCTCAAGTACCGCCTCCGGGACGGGCGCCCGGTGCTGTACTCGGTCGGACTCGACGGCGTGGACGACGGCGGCATGCCGCCCCCGGACCCGTACGGCAACACGAGGGCGGCGCACTGGCTCCCCCCGGCGCAGCTGCGGAAGATGATGGCGGAACCCGCGCAGTTCAGGCCGGGGCTCGGCGGCGACTGGGTGCTCTGGCCGCCGATCAGGTACGACGAGGACGGGAAGCGGATCGACGAGTAAGCGGACTGGTCATGTCGCCTCTCCCCGTGCTCGCGCGATCTTCCTCGCCCCCGCGCGTTCCTACCCTCCCCGCATGTCGTCCCCCTCTCAGCATGCCTTTCAAGCCCCCACGGGCACGCGCGACTTCTACCCCGCCGAGCTCGCCCGCGTCCGCTACGTGCAGGATGCGTGGCGGCGCGTGTCGCTCCGGCACGGCTTCGACGAGATCGATGGCCCCACCTTCGAGCACCTAGAGCTGTACACGGTCAAGTCCGGCGAGGGGATCGTCTCCGAGCTCTTCAGCTTCCAGCGATTCAGCGGCGAGAAGACCTACGCCCTCCGCCCCGAGTTCACCCCCACGCTCGCCCGCCTCTACGCCGCGAAGGCCAACTCGCTCGCCAGGCCCACCAAGTGGTTCTGGCAGCAGACCTGCTTCCGCGCCGAGCGTCCCCAGCGCGGGCGGCTCCGCGAGTTCCTCCAGTGGAACGCCGACATTCTCGGCGATGATTCGCCGCGGGCCGATGCCGAGCTGATCGCCTGCTGCGCCGACCTCCTGCGGGAGCTGGGCCTGACGCCCGAGAAGGTCAAGATCCGCATCTCCCACCGCGGGGCCGTCGAGTCGCTCCTTCTGAACAAGGGTGTCGAGCGCGAGACGCTGCCGAAGTGGTTCCCGCTCCTGGACCGCGCGGGCAAGCTGAGCAACGACGACTTCATCGCCGAGGCCGGCAAGCTCGGGATGCCGCCCCCGATCGCGGTCGAGCTCCTCCGCGCGATGGCCCTCTCGACCCCGTTCGAGAACCCGACGACGGAGCTCATGCTCTCCGAGCAGGCGGGCGGGCGCGGGCCGGAGTATTTCCGCGCCCTGTTCGCGGAGCTGAAGGCCGCGGGCGTGGCCGACTGGTGCGTGCTGAACCTCGGGATCGTCCGTGGCCTGGCCTACTACACCGGCATGGTCTTCGAGGTGCACGAGGCCTCGGGCAAGGAACGCGCCATCGCCGGTGGCGGGCGCTATGACACGCTCATCGAGCTGTTCGGCGGCCCGCTCACGCCGGCCGTCGGCTTCGGCATGGGTGACGTGGTCCTCTCGCTGGTGCTGCAGGACAACAGCCTCTTCCCCGCCGACGCGGAGATCGCCAAGCGGCTGGGCACGCGTCCCGATGTCTTCGTCATCTCCAACGGCACCGACGCGGCCGACGGCGCCGTCGCGCCGCTGCTGGCCGCGCTGCGGCACGCCGGCTTCCACGCCCGTCGCTCGTACAAGGCCACCAAGAACGTCGGCAAGCTGCTCAAGGACGCGACAACCGCCGGCCTCGGCGGCGTGGGCGCCCGGTTCGTCGTCATTGTCGAGTCCGGGGCCGCCGCGACGGTGAAGAACCTGGAGTCCGGCCACCAGCACCCCGAGCCCATCCCGCTCAATCAGCTCGTCGGGTACCTGCGGTCGTGAGCCCCATGCGTCCCGGGCGTCTCAGGAGATCGCTTCCGCCGGCGTGGGGGCGACCTGCCTGTCGCGCACGCGCTCGATCTCGGCCCCCAGCGTCCGCAGACGGGTTTCCATCTTCTCGTACCCGCGGTCCAGATGGTACACGCGGTTGACCGTTGTCGTCCCCTCGGCCGCCAGGCCCGCCAGCACCAGGCACGCCGAGGCGCGGAGGTCGCTGGCCATGACCGGCGCCCCGACCAGGCGGCGCGTGCCGGAGATCACGGCCGTCGGGCCCTGACGCAGGATCCGCGCGCCCATGCGGGCCAGCTCGGCCACGTGCAGGAACCGCTCGGGGTAGATCCGCTCGGTCACCACCGAGTTGCCGTCCGCCAGGCACAACAGCGCCATGAGCTGCGCCTGCACGTCCGTCGGGAAGCCCGGGTGCGGCTGTGTCGTCACTTCGACCGGCTTGAGGTTGCGGCTGCACGTGATCCGCGCCGATGTTCGCAGGGGGTCGGTCACCCCGCCCTTGTCGTGGATCTCCGTGACCAGCACCCCCACCGCCTCCAGGCGGTCCACCACCGCCAGCATGGCGTCCAGCGGGCAGTTGTCCAGCGTGATATCGCCGTTGGTGATCGCCGCGGCGCACATATATGTCCCGGCCTCGATCCGGTCCGGCATCACCCGGTGGGTGGTGCCGCTCAGAGACTCCACGCCCTCGATGACGATCCGCGGCGACCCGGCCCCGGTGATCCTGGCCCCCATGGAGTTGAGCATCCGCGCCAGGTCAACGATCTCGGGCTCGCACGCCGCGGACTCGATGATGGTCTGGCCCTCGGCAAGCGTCGCGGCCGACATCACGTTGGCCGTCCCGAGAACCGTCGAGCCGAAGGGCCCGCCCAGGAAAATCCGGGCCCCCTTCAGGCGCCCGCCGCCCGCGCCGCCTCCGCGGGGCACGCGGGCGAGGATGTCGCCCCCGTCCAGCGTGATCTCGGCGCCCAGCGCACCCAGGCCGCGCAGGTGCAGGTCGACGGGCCGGTCGCCGATGGCGCAGCCGCCGGGCATCGAGACGCGTGCGATGCCGCGCCGGGCCAGCATCGGCCCCAGGACGCAGATGCTCGCCCGCATCGTGCGCACGATGTCGTACACGGCGTGGCTGAGCGACTCGTCCTCCACGTGCAGGCGCATCACCTGCCCCGGCGGGTCGAGTGCGGCGTCCAGGCCGCTGGTCTTCGGCGGTACCACGTCGGCGCTGCACCCCAGCGAGCGCAGCAGCCCCTGCATGTTGGAGATGTCCGCCAGCTGCGCGACGTCCTTGAGCACGACCGGCTGATCGGTGAGGAGAGCCGCCGCCATGATGGGCAGCGCGGCGTTCTTGGACCCTTTGACGGTCAGACGCCCGCAGAGGCGCGAGCCACCATGGATGACGAACTTGTCCAACGCCCGGCCTCCGTGCGTATCTGCGGCTTATCGCGACTCGTCTCCGGACAGGTGCGCGAAACCGACTATACATCGGTTCCCGGTGAGGCCGCTCGCCAGCGGAAGCCTTCCGGACATGCTCCAGCGCCTGCCGGCGATTCCGGCGCGAGACTCCCGGGGGGAGGCCCGCGGCCGGGCCGGGACCCTCACGCCCGGTTCAGACTCCCAATTCGGGTCCGGTTCGCGCGGCACACCCGGCGAGCGAATTCCATATTTCAGTTCCATCGTCGGCGCTCGGGACCATGCCGACGCGCCGGCACCGGGGGCGGTTGGAAAGGGTGAGGGCCTTGCAGGAACCGTGTTTCTGGGACCGGGACCTCCGTGCCGGTTTACCAGACTCGGTGGCGACGCCCGGGCCATCACGGCCCGGGCGGTTTTCTCGACGCCGCGGCGTCTTCCGCCGAGCGGGGGATCAGTTCACGTTGGTTATCCGGCACTCGGACGTCACAGAACCCGTCGGCTGCACCACCCTCAAGCCTTGCCCAGATCGCGCGCCCATGGGAATCTGGGGATTCTGCCTCCGGGCCGCTGGGAATCATGCAGGTCGAATTCGACCATTGGGGTGCCGCCCCAAGCAAGGGGGGGCATGCGAGTAGGCCCACGCTGGGAGGTGGGCAACAGAACATCCGCCACGGCGGTGGGCGGCCAAGGAGGCCGGGGGGGGGAGGCTGGGGAGGCAGGAAAGCGAGGACGATCATGCGTACCAACTCGACTATCCGAAAAGCAGGGCTGACGGTCGGCCTGATCAGTGCGGCCGGAGTCGTGGCCTTCGGCGCGATCTCCGTGACGGGCTCGGAGCGACCCGAGGACCCGTACCGTCAGCTGCCCCCGACGTTCGCGCTCTCGGGCGTTGTCCGCGACTTCCGCGAGCTCTCGGCCCTGGGCGGGCACCCCGACTTCGAAAAGAACCCGACCCGGGGTTTCGGGCACTACGGCAACGAGGTCGGCGACCAGCTCGACCAGGAAGGCAAGCCGGTCTTCCGGAGCGTCGGCAACAAGATCACCAGCGAGCGGCGCGATTCGCAGGGGCGGAACATCATGATGCCGCGCCAGTACATCCAATCGCGCGCCGGCGATACGGGCGGCGTGATCGAGACGCAGGCGGGCGGCGCCCTCACCAGCTCGGTCCGGTTCGCGCAGTGGTTCCGCGACACCCCCAGCGTGAACATGTCGGCCCCGCTGTCGGTTACGCTGGTGCGCCAGCCGAACACCAACATCTACACCTTCAACGACCGGACGGACCCCCTCTACATGCAGCGCGGCGGCTTCTTCCCCATCAACGGCGAGCTCTTCGGCAACTCCGGCGGGTCGACGCCCAACCAGAACTTCCACTTCACCTACGAGATCGACACGCAGTTCCTGTATGAGCACGGCGCGGGCCAGGTGTTCACGTTCACCGGCGACGACGACGTGTGGGTGTTCATCGATGGCAAGATGGTGATCGACCTGGGCGGCGTCCACGCCGCGGTCAGCCAGTCCATCGACCTGGACCGTCTGAACTGGCTGGTCTCCGGGCACCGGTACAGCCTGAGGTTCTTCTTCGCCGAGCGTCACCGCACGCAGTCGAACTTCCGGATCGACACCAACCTGCGGCTGGAGAATGCCCCGCTGCCCACCATCACGGCCGTGTTCGACTGAGCCCCGGCCCCCTTCGATCCTTCCCCGGCAGGCCCGATCGGCCATGCCGGCGGCGCTTTCCAAGTCTGCGAGCGGCCCGCGCCGGATCACCTCCGCCGCGGGCCTTTTTCTTCACCAGGCGCGCCGGTGCCGGCCATCGCGACGCTCGGGGACGAAGAACAGGAACGAGTTCGTGCTGCTCGAGATGGTGATGGTGCGGGTCCGCTCGATGGAGTCGCGTCGGGCCTCCGGCCACTGCGAGGAGGCCATGAGCGGCTCGGCGACCCGGGCGGTGAGGATGGAGTCGTTCCGATCGAAGCCTGGGAGATCCTCGGACGCCATTGGCGCGAGGGCGCCGGCGGTATCGGGGGGAAGGAACACCGCCTCCCAGGTGTCGGCCCGATGCGGGGCGGCGGCCTGTCTTGTGCCGGAGGCGCACCCGGCGAGCACGGTCGCGATCGCAAGCGCGGCAGCGCCGAGGGCGCTGCGGCGGCGCCGCGGCCAGGACCGAGAACATCTCTGGTGATCAGCGTGGCACATCCCGCATTCCTCAGTTCAACCGGCATGCCACCGCGATGCACCCGGCCTCGTGCGTGCGGGGGCCGATCGCCGGGCACCGGCTCCGCCTGGCCGTCGTGTCGCGGCAACGCCCGCTGCAAGCATGCAACACGGCGGCCGTGCGTGCCACCCGATTGCGCCCAACGCCCCGGAGCGAGGCAAAGGTCGGGGCGGTCGCCTCAGCCTGGCCGCGCAGGGCCGGGGCTGGAGCTCTCCCATTGGCCTGTCGGCGATTCCGGGGCATCGCACGGCCGCGCGGTCACTTCCCGTCCGGCTCGCCTGCCCGCACGACCTCCTTGATGAACTCGTAGGCCTCGCGGTAGGGGGCCGGGCCGCCGTCGCGGGACGCACGCCAGGTCCAGTTCCAGTCATGGTCGGCGTCGGGGTAGATGTGGACGGTCAGGTTTCGTTCTGTCCGCCTCGCGGAACGCCGCCTCGGCCTCGCGCACGCCCTCGACGCGGCAGGCGCCGTCGAGCTCGCCGTGGAAGATCGCCAGCGGCATGTTCAGTGGCAGCAGGTTCGCGGAGTTGGGCTTGGCGTCCCACCAGTCATGCAGATAGGCGGAGGAGAGGTTGAGCAGCTTGTCCCAGAGGAAAATCGTCGTCGTGGTCCTGCACGGCCTTGAGGATCGCGTCGAGCCTCGGTTGGTTGACCGTCTGAAGGTCTTTGGCGGTCATCGTGCCGTCCTTGTCGATATCGATTGCGTCGAACGGCAGAGCCGCGGCGAGGCCCGGGCGATCCTTGATTGCCTCGTCGTACTCGGCCCGGGTGAGGGCGCCGTCCATGGTGGCGGGGATGAGGATCTGGATGGTCCGCCACGGTCCGACGCTGTTCTGCCAGACGATCGTGTCCCTGGCGTTGTCGGCGGCGTACCCCATCATGACGGCGCCGACGATCCCGGCGGGGCTGCGGAGCGCGAGCATCGGGCCCTGGCGTGTGCCCTCGCTGGCGCCCAGCAGGACAATCTGCCTTGGGTTGATCTCCGGGCGCTGGCGGAGCGCGGCCAGAGCCTTCTGGTAGTCGTCGAGCAGCACGGTCATGGTGGCCTTGGAGAACACGTCGCGATCGATGCGCACCCACGGGGCCGCGTCTGTTGCGTGGCAGCCGCGCTTGCTCATCCTGAAGAACGCGATGCCGCGCTTGGCCAGCTCGCCGGCGTGGTGGTCGAGGAACCGGCCCCATTGGCGCTGGCCGTCGGCATCCACGTAGCGGAAGGGTGTGTCGAACGTCCGCGGGCCCGCGCCGTGCAGGTAGAGGACCGCCGGCACCGGCCCCGATCGATCGGCCGGGAGCGTCAGCTTTGCCTCCAGCGGCGTGCCGTCGGCACCCGGAAAGGTCAGCACTACCTCCGTCGTCGCCGCGGCGGGCGCCGTCTTCGCCTCGGGGGAAGGGCGATCGGTGCTCTGGGCAAGCACCACCGGCGCGGCAAGAGAAAGGGCGGTGACAAATACGGCGCAGGATCGCATCGGGGATCGCTCCGTGTGGAGGCCGGCGGGCCGCGTCGCGTGCAGGTATTGGCGAGCCTCCGGTGCTCGTGTGCAAGGGGACGCGCCGCGCGAGCGAGTCTACCACGGGCCGGCGTTCCGGGAGCTGCCGGCAACGGGAGTGAGCAGGGTCACGGGCAGCCGGCGAAGAACGCGCCGAGGAAATCGAAGAAATCCTGGGAGTTCACGGCCGCGTCGTGGCGCGTAAGCGCGATTGCACGGGGCTCTAGGACTGGGCCAGCGCTGGCTGGAGGCTGAGCCACATCGCGGCCACCTGCATGATCGCGGAGCACACGAACGCGATCAGACGCGCCGGAATGCTGGGGCGGGGCCTGACGCGCAGCGACGTCACCGTGCCCGCCGCGCCGCACGCGCCGATGAGCAGCGTGATCGCGATCTCCGCGGGCGAGAACCGACCGGTGATCACGCTCGCCAAGCCCAGCAGGAAAAGCCAGATCAGCGTCATGATCGCCAGCCAGAAGATGCACACGGGCAGCGCGGCCGCGGCGGCCCAGGGCACGCGGGCGGCAAGCAGCGCCAGTACAACGCCGCCCGGCAGCGCCTGCACAAGGTGCCGCAACGGCGTGTGACTGACCAGGCCCACCGCCAAGAGACCGAGCAGCAGGCCGGTCACGCAGACGATGACGGGCCTTGTCGCTCTTTTCGCATTCATCGTTTGTCACCCCTACCCGGCTCGGGCACGTCCACTCATTCGCCTTACCCGTCGAACAGTCAGCCTCGCCGGTCAAACAGGTGATGTCATGGAGCCCGATTCCCGTCACCGTATGTGTCGGATTTGAAGGAACCCTGCGGCCCAAGACCGAACAACATACAAATCAAGAGCGCCCTGCAGACGGGGAACGGCCGCTCGGCCTCCGTGGTGTTCTGACCCGTCGGTTCCACGGCCGCGAGCGCCCCGATCACGATGCCGCTACCGCGTGAGCAGCCCCGCCACACTCACCGCAGACTGCGCACCTCTCGGCACCGTGCGAGCGAGTGCGACGAGTGCCACGTGATGCGGAAGCGCGCCCGATTGGATTCGAACCAACGACCTGCGGTTTAGGAAACCGCCGCTCTATCCAACTGAGCTACGGGCGCCAAAGGTCTATTTTTCCAGAGCGGATTTGACTTTCGCCGCTTCCGCGCCAACCTCGTCTGACACCCGTTCTGACACCACTACCGCACGTCCGTTAGGGGTGTCTCGCCGGAGGGCCAGACCATGGCGCAGGGTAGCCGATCGCGTGGCGAGCGACCAGCCAAGCCGTACCCCGACTTCCCGTTGTTCCCCCATGCCACCGGGCGGTGGGCCAAGAAGATCCGCGGGCGGTTTGGTTTCTTTGGGCCGTGGGCCGACCCCGAGGGCGCCCTTGCGCGCTATTTGGCCGAGCGGGACGAGTTGTACGCAGGCCGCGTGCCCCGCGACGTTGGCCCACGTGCCCGAGCGGCGGATCCGGTGGGCGACGGGGAGGACCCGGGCGTCGGCGAGGCAACGGCGGCGACGTCGGGTCGGCGCTCACGCGAGGGCGTCGCGTCCGACGGAGTGACGGTCCGGTACCTGGTCAACCACTTTCTGACCGCCAAGCAGCGTCGGGTCGAGTCGGGCGAGATGGGGCGGCGGAGCTTCAGCGACTACCACGGCGCGGCAGGTCGGTTGGTGGGGTTCCTGGGTCGACACCGGCTGGTGGATGACGTCACCTCCGACGACTTCGGCCGCCTACGGGCGCACTTGTCGAAGCGGCGCGGGCCGGTGGCCCTGGGGAACGAGATTGGGCGGGTGCGCTCGATCTTCAAGCACGGGTACGAGGCCGGGCTGCTGAACAGGCCGGTGCGCTACGGACCTGAGTTCTCCAAGCCGCCCAAGCGCGCCATGCGTCTTGCCCGGCGGCAGCGTGGGGAGCAGATGTTCGAGCCCAACGAGGTCCGGCTGCTTCTGGCGTCGGCCGGGCCGGCGATAAGAGCCATGATCCTCTTGGGGCTCAACTGCGGGATGGGGAACACGGACGTGGCGCACCTGCCGCGGTCGGCGCTGGACCTCGAGGCGGGGACGCTGGAGTTCCCGCGGCCCAAGACCGGCATTCCTCGACGGGCGGTGCTCTGGCCGGAGACGGTGGGGGCACTGCGGGACTGGCTCGCGATACGGCCCCGGCCCAAGCGAGACGAGGACAATGACCTGGTGTTCATCACCAAGTACGGCCATCGCTGGGTGCGGGTCGAAGAGCCGGGCGATCGGAGCAAGGGTGGCACCAAGGCGGTGGTGAAGGATGCGGTAGTGCTGGAGTTCGGCAAGCTGGTCCGGTCCGTGAGGGTGCATCGACACGGTCGAGGGTTCTACGCCCTACGGCACACGTTCCGGACCGTGGCGGACGAGGTGGGGGATCGGCGGGCGGTGGACCTGATCATGGGGCACGAGAACGGGGCCGATATCGCCACGCACTACGTCGAACGGATCGCCGACGAGCGTCTCAGCAGGGTGGCCGCACACGTGCGGGGTTGGGTCGCCACCACCGACAAGGCCTCGCAGAGCAACGCCTGCTCGCGCGACGGACTGGAGGTACGCGGCAGCTCTTCCTGTTACGGCACCGGTCGCAGGTCGTGGCCTGCCGGACGACGGCGCGCCGATCACCACTCGAAGTCGTCAGATCGCATTTCCGACACCTGCACCTCCGTATTGTAGATCCGATCGCGCCGAACCAGCCGAAATCCCAGCTTCGTAGCAAGCCGTTGCGCTGACGGATTGTCCTCTCTAATGACCGTAATGATCCGTCGAAAGCCCTTGATATCGAACCCATACCTGAGGGCGGCGATGCACGCTTCGAACGCGATACCCGATCGCCAACGCTGTTTGGCAGTATAGACGACGAGTTCGATATCCGCCGAATCCTTGAGTACCTGCAAACCAGCAAGGCCGACAAACTCGCCCGAGTCCTTCTCAATCACGCCATAAACACCAAATCCGTGTTTTTCATAGTGCTCTATCCGTTCCCTTACTGTGCGGGCAACGTGCTCAAGATCCCGGCTCGTATGGTCCCACGTCATATCGGGATCGTTGCCTACCACGCGATGTACATAGGAAGCATCAGCCATAGTTAGTGGTCGCAGCAGTAAACGTGTGCTCTCAATTGTGTCCATACGCCCTACCTCACGACCAGCTCTCAGTCCTCAAAGTCGACGCCAATCGACCTATCCTCCATGCTCTCTATCTGCTTCGCGACAAGAGCATGATCTGAGTGTGCCCGATAGGCGTCCAACGCCGCCTGAGTATGCGCAAGAACAACCACTCCATGCGTGAATCCCTCGGCCCAGCGAGAGTGATTCGCACCGCAGTAGATATCTGCCAACCCAGGCACCTTCAGCTTCAAGTCTCGCACGCGTTGCAGCGCTCTACCGATATCAGCCTCGGAAATGCCTGCCTTCCATCGAAACAGGGCGATGTGAATGATCATGTTTTTGTCACTCCTTCTGTCTCCGTAAAATAGAGTGCGGCCTCGTCACCGAGCAGTTGGTGCGCTACCAACCCGCGCTGCCTTCTTGCCAATCGGTCAAGTGGTTCCACGCGAATCTCGTCCTGAATTGAGCCTCCGGGAGACAGTAGGCACACGCCGTTCCAAGGGAACACGGAACCGACCGATGGGACGGCCACTTGACCGCGCTTAGGGTGAATCGTGGCGCGGATCGATCCAGGAAGGAGCCGAGGAAACACAGAATGAAATCGTAGGGCCAAGTTCGTAGCAGCATACTGCAGAGCGGCGGTCCTGCTGCGCTCTTCGACCTGCTTCCACAGATCGCGGTTGCCGCCGCTCAGGGCGGTTGCGTCATCAGCGTCCAAGATCTCCCACCATTCCGTCGTCCAGGCGCAGCCCAAGTCCTTTAGATTCATGTTCCACTTCATACCGCGCGCAAGCACGCGAAACTGCTCACATACGTCTTGACCGGAGTGAGTCACTAGCGAGTGTAGAGTATCTCGGATGTGACTCACCGTACTTGCGAACGCCTCGTTGCCGAACCGTGGATTTGTTAGCCTGGACACCATTTCCTCTAGATCGATTACTGATACCGTGCCTCCTACATTTAGTCGCTCTCTGTACTCGCGCAAACGCGACTGGTACTGATGCACCTGTGCGCGATCAACATTGAAGATCGATGCATATATAAATCCATCGGACACAATGATCCAATGGGCTCCATAGGGATGCACTTGATACATCGCCAAAGCCAATGCGTGCATTCTGATATTACGGGGAGCGAGGTTTGTTTGACACTTTGAGAGTTCACGCGGCGGCGTAGCGGACGGGCTCGGCATGGAAGAACGACACCACCACGTCGGGCCGGCGCTGCGTGCTGCGGAGATGGGAAC
>JBGPJM010000119.1:0-14787 GCA_041485385.1 Phycisphaerae bacterium
CCGCCGCCTCCGCCTCCGCCCCCGCCGCCCCCACCACCACCCCCGGCCCCGCCCCCGCTGCCCCCCGGCGGCGGCGACCCGATGCCAACCACCTCGCCTTTCGACGCGACAGCCTTTGGGGTCATCGTCACATCCGCGCTGGTCGCCTTCACTTCCACTGGTCGCTTCGTTTCGGCAGTATTGCTGGGCACGGTGGCGCGCGGTTCGGGCATCGAAAAAGGCTCCACGGAACAGGCCTGGGCCCCTCAAAAAACACCCCCGGTTTCGGCCTCGGATTTATGCCCGGCATTGTATCCCGATCGGGTCAAAAAGGGGGCCACGGAGGCTCTTTTTCGACGGAAAATCGCATTGTTTTTGCCGCAATTCCCGGCCTATTTGCGTGTGATCGCCTCAAGACTCTCCAGCGTGCCACACACGGCCAGAAGGGCCATCGCCGAGGCGTCCGGGGGCATCCGCTGGTCCCACGGCGCGGCCCGAATTCCGCCCAGCGCCCGGCGCTGCTTCGGGTACATCCACATCGTCCCTTCGTCGGCCTGAAGCTGACGCAGGAACCGCACCGAAGCGAGCAGCCTGGCGAGCTCCAGCGGGCGTTCGGCAGGGTCGGTGAGGCGGGGATCGCCGAGCATCGTCGCGATGAAGGCAACCGGGCGTGCGGAATGCCACGTCGGGCGCATCGGGGCGGAGAGGCCGCCTGCCGCCCCGGCCCCCTTGCTGAAGACGATCCCGCCGACCAGGTCCGGGCCGCCGCCCAGGACCTCGCTGGCGCTGTCGCTCAGCAGCGTCACCTGGTGATCCCAGACGAGGGCGCGCATCTGACGCAGGGCCACGGCCGAGGGCAGTTCCTTGTCGCCCTTCAGTACCGCCAGCCGCTGCTCGGCCCACCCCAGCCAGGGCATCTGCGCGACCAGCTCCCCCTCGGCGGTCTCGCGGTAGGCGCGGCGGACCGCGGCCTCCGCCCGCGCCAGCCCCCCTCCCCCCCCACCCCCGGCCGCCGCGGCCCCCGGCTCGGACGCGAGCTGCACCAGTGCCAGGGCGAGGAGCCCCTTGGCCGCGGGCGGAACGTCCTGCGCAAAGCCGCTGGTGATGTCGAAGGCGCCGAGAACTCTGGTCTGGCACCCCGGCGCCCAGTTGCCGCAGGCCACCCAGGCCGCGGAGGTCGCCACGTCGTCCCACGGCGCGGTCTCGCCCGGCTCGATGCGCTTGAGGTCGCGCATGATGCTGCCGACGAAGCGATCGGCCGTGCTGGCCTGTCCGGCGCTCACGCCCGGCGTGTGCCCGTACACGCGGAGGGCGTACGCGACGGTAAGCTGATCGACGGGGTCGGCGGCGGGGGGGTCGTAGGCGTCGCGCCAGGGCTCGTAGGTCCCGACCATGCCCAGCGCCTCGGCGCCCGGCCAGCCGCCGGCCAGCAGGTGCTCGGCGATGCGGTCGGCCAGCGCCCGCAGCTCGGCCTGGTTCAGCGACGCGGTGTCGAAGAGCCTGGCGCCGCGGTACAGGAACACGGGCTCGGCTTTGGGCCCGGTCTGCGCCAGGTGGGTCACCTTGAACCTGTAGAACTTCGCGGCGTGCTTCTCGGCCAGCTCCCCCGGCTCGATCAGCCCCAACGTCGCCTCGCCGCCGGCCTGCGAGGCCATCGCCGAGAGCGCCTGGCGCGGCGTCATGTTGGTGGAGAGCATCGCGCCCGGTGACATCGAGGCGAGGCGCTCGCCGATACGGACGGCCACGCCATCCAGCCCGGGCGCCAAGGTGCGGTCCGCCTCCTCGTAGCTCCGGGGGTCGATGGGGATGAGCGCCCCGGCGGCCTCCAGGCTGATCGTCATCTGAGCGACCATCTGGCGGACCGACTCGTCGCGGAGCGCATCGTTCTCGACCGGGAGGCGATGGTCGGCCTCGGCCACCGCCGCGGCGACCACGCGCCAGATGGTTTTGGGGTCGCCCGCGCCGCCGATCTCGGTGCCACGTCCGATCACCTCGCCGTTGAGGCGGAGGACGACGGTGGCGCCGGGGACGCGGATGAGCTCTGATTCGGTGGGCTGGGCGGGCACGGACCACTGCCTGACCCACGTGTGCACCAGGCGGTAGAGGCGCATCGTCTCGGCGGGCGACGGCGGGGCGTCCGCGGGCTCGCCGGGGGGCGCGGCGGGCGGCTGGGCCCATGCCGGCGCCACGCCCAGCACCAGGGCGAGCACCGCGAGAGCGAGCGATGTTGCCCGCACGCAGCGCCACGCGTTGTCCGCACGCCACACCCGAGCCCGGGCACTCGGACCCTCGCGGCCGTTACCGGACGACCGCGCCGCGCCGGCGTGGGCAGAACGCGGTTGCACGCGCCGCGCGCCACGCCCCTGGCGCGCGTGGCACACGGGTTGAAGTGTGTCTCCATAGACAACTGGAGATATGGCCATGCTCGCCTTGACTGCATTTACAGACAATCGCAAGCGAATCTTCATCCTCACACTCCTCAGCTTCGCCGCCCTCTGCTGAGCCGCAGGATACCCGAAGACCCAGAACCCAACCGCGCCGCCGCAGGCCCGGCCAGTGTCACCATTTCGCCGTCACCCCAGCGCTCCTGACAAGCGCTTCCACCTCCGACAACCGCCCGGGCAACTCACCCGGGCGGTTCCGTTTTTGACCCCATCCATTCGTCGCCCGCGCCCCGCACGTTCCATCCACCCGGATCGAAGCGGCCGGGCCGGGGGAGGGCGAGGTGGGGACGCTCACCAAAGAAAACCGCCCGGGCACGCGCCCGGGCGGTCGGTTGGGTCATTCGTGGCTGTCGGCGCCGGCTTGATCCCGTGCCCGCTCGACACCCGTCTACAGCACGATCTTGTCCGTGCCCATGGCGCCGTGCTCGTCCATGCCGCCGCGCTTGGGCGAGGGCTTGCCGCCGCGCCCGCCGCCGCCCTCGCCGCGGTCGCCGGTGTCGGTGTCGCCCCACTGGGCCCGCTTGAGCGAGAGGCCGATCTTGCGGTCTTCGACGTCGACGCGGAGGATCTTGACGTCGACCTCCTCGCCGGCCTTGACGACGTCCTGCGGGTTCTCGACCTTGTGGTCGGCCAGCTCGGAGATGTGGAGCAGGCCCTCCAGGTGGGCCTCGAGCTCGACGAAGACGCCGAAGTTGGTGATCTTGGTGACGGTGCCGCGCACGACCATGCCGGGCTTGTAGTGCTCGGGGATGGCGGTGAGCCACGGGTCCTCGGTGAGCTGCTTGAGGCCCAGGGCCACGCGCTGCTTCTCCTGGTCGACATCGAGGACGACGCACTGGATCTTGTCGCCCTTCTTGAAGACCTCGTTGGGGTGCGTGACCTTCTTGGTCCAGGAGATGTCGGAGACGTGCAGCAGGCCGTCGATGCCGGGCTCGATCTCCACGAAGGCGCCGTAGTTGGCGAGGTTGCGGACGGTGCCCTCGATGACCGTCCCCTTGGGGTACTTCTCGCTGACGAGCTCCCAGGGGTTGATCTCGGTCTGCTTCATGCCCAGGGAGATCTCCTGCTTGGACTTGTCGATCTCCAGCACGACCACGTCGACCTCCTGGTTGGCGGTGACCAGCTCGGAGGGGTGGTTGATCCGGCGGGTCCAGGACATCTCGGAGATGTGCACCAGACCCTCGATGCCGTCCTCCAGGCGCACGAACGCGCCGTAGGACATGATGTTGACCACCGTGCCGCGCACGCGGGAGCCGACGGGGTACTTCTTCTCGATCTCCTCCCACGGGCTGGCCTCGCGCTGCTTGAGGCCCAGGGCGATCTTTTCCTTCTCGCGGTCGATGTTGAGGACCTTGACCTCGACGCGCTGGTCGATCTTCAAGAGGTCGGAGGGGTGGTTGATGCGGCCCCAGGACATGTCGGTGATGTGCAGCAGGCCGTCGATCCCGCCCAGGTCGACGAAGGCGCCGAAGTCGGCGATGTTCTTCACCGTGCCCGAGACCAGGTCGCCCTCCTTGAGCGTGTCCAGCAGGCGGCGCTTCGCGGCGTCGCGTTCCTCCTCGATCAGCTTCCGGCGCGAGATCACGATGTTGCGGCGCTCGGTGTCGATCTTCAGCACCGCGGCGCGGATGTCGCGCCCGATGTACTCGCCGATCTCGCCCGGCCGGCGCACGTCGACCTGCGACGCGGGCAGAAAGACCGGCACGCCGATGTCCACGAGCAGGCCCCCCTTGATCTTCCGCATCACGCGCCCCTCGACCACGTCGCCCTCGCGGGTCGTGTCGATGATCCGCTGCCAGTTCAGCATGCGGTCGGCCTTGCGCTTGGAGAGCTCGATCATGCCTTCCTCGCCGTCGAGGCGCTCGAGGAGGACCTTGATCCTGTCGCCGACTCGGACAAGCGTGATGTCGTCGAACTCGTCCTTGGGGACCATCCCCTCGCTCTTGAGCCCGACTTCCACCACCACGAAGTCGCCGGTAAGGCCGATGATCTTGCCGTCCAGGATGTTCCCGGGCGTGAAGTCGGCGATCTGCTCGCCCAGCAGCGAATCCATGTCGCCGCCGGCGACCTTCGTCCCGAACGCCTGCTGCAGCATCGCGGTGGCGTCGTCGTCGCTGACAGACAGCGACGCGATCAGATTCTCGTCAATCATTTGAACCCTTCATTTGCTTCGTTAGGCGCCCGCCGGCCGGATCGGCCGGCCCGGCCCACGCTCCGCGGCCGCACCACCCGGTTCAACTCCGGGGCGCTCGCCGCAGGGCCAGTACCAGGTCGCATGCCCCCATGGGGCGGCTTGAGACCACATCTGTCGCCGCTCCCGCAACACGCGGGAGAACCTCGGCCCGGCGCTCTTTGCCGGAACGGGATGCTAGGCGTTCATCGCCGGTTTTTCGCTCCCGCGGAGTGCTCGTACCATTCCGGGATGAGGCCGCCCATCTCCGCCTGCGTTCGTTGCGGCTACGACCTGGCGGGGGTGGGCTCGATCTGTCCAGAGTGCGGCCAGCGTCAACCGCGAGACCCGCAGGTCTTCGATCACGAGGCGCTCCGCACCCGGCGGATCCGCTGGACGGTAACGGTCGCGGCCCTTTGCGCGCTGACCCTGCTCATCCTCGTGATGGCGTGGATCTAGGCAAGCAGAAAGGGAGAAAGCCTGCTAATCGGCTGCCTCGTCCCCGACCGCTCGGCCCGCCTCCAGCTCCACCAGGATCTCGCCCAGCCTCCGGGAGAACGCCCCTCGCGCCATGACCGCGTCCGCCCCGGCCGCCTTGGCCGCTCCGAGCAGCGCGACCTCCACGTGCGGCCCCCACGCCACCACCTTGACCGCCGCACCGGTCGGCTCCCCCCGGAGCGACTTGATCAGATCAACCGCCGCCTCGCCCGCGTCCAGGTCTACGACCATCCCTTTCACCGGCGAATCCCCCAGCCTCGCGCGCAGCATCTCGGGGTTGCGGACCGGGCGGACCGAAACGCCCGCCGCCGCCGCGGCTTCCCTGATTCTCGTGGCCCAGAAGAGATCCGCCGCGAAGTAGAGTATCATGCAGGCCCCAAGCGGCGATCCCCCAAATCCGGCCCACGGGCCACCTCGGCCCGCCGCGTTCGTGCCCCGTTTTTTTCGATGCCCCGGCGTCCACGGTCCGACAGATCTTACCCCTCCGCGTAGTTTCCCGGCGCGATGCCGATGAGGGCGCCGCCGGCAGTTGATCCAGGTCAAGGTCGTTTCACCCAACCCAGCTCCAGGCAAACCCATGAGCACCACCACCGCCGCCAACAACAACCGTTCCCGCGAGGCCTTCCGCTCACCCGTCTTCGAGCAGGTCGGCCTCCCCAAGGACCCCGACAACCTCTACCTGCAGACGGTTGACGTCATGCTGACGGCGGCGGAACACCTGGGCCTCCCGCACTATGTGCAGCTCATCCTGGCGCAGCCCAAGAACGAGATCATGGTCCACTTCCCCGTGAAGATGGACTCCGGCGAGCACCGGCTCTTCAAGGGCTACCGCGTGCAGCACAACGACGCCTGCGGCCCCTACAAGGGCGGCCTCCGCTTCCACCCGGATGTGCACCTTGACGACGTGAAGTCCCTGGCCCTGCTCATGACCATGAAGTGCTCGCTGGTGCGCATCCCCTTCGGCGGCGGCAAGGGGGGCGTGAAGTGCGACCCGCGCAAGCTCTCGCTCGGCGAGCTGGAGCGCGTCACGCGGCGGTTCTGCGCCGCGATCAGCCACGCCATCGGCCCGGACTACGACATCCCCGCCCCCGACGTCAACACCAACGCCCAGGTCATGGCGTGGTTCGCCGACACGTACCAGTCGCTCACCGACTCCAACCGCTCGTCGTGGGACGCGATGCGCGTCGTCACCGGCAAGCCGGTCGAAATCGGCGGCTCGCTGGGGCGTGAGAAGGCCACCGGCCAAGGCGTCGTCGACGTGCTGCTGGAGATGCTCCCCGAGCTGAGCATCAAGGTCCAGGGGATGAAGTTCAGCCTCATCGGGTACGGCAACGTGGGCTCGTGGACGGGGCGCATCCTCGCCAAGCTCGGCGCCCGTCTTGTCGCGGTCATGGACCACACGGGCGCCATCCGCAACGACAACGGCATGGACACCGACGCCCTGGCCGACCACGTCCACAAGACCGGCGGCATCGCCGGCTTCGGCGCCGGGTCCGCCACCAGCGCCGGGAGGAACGGCGCCGTGGGCGGCACGCGCATCACCACCGAGGAGTTCTACAAGACCAAGGTCGACGTGCTCATCCCCGCCGCGCTGGAGCAGATGATCAAGGCCGAGCAGGCCAAGTGGATCGACGCCAAGGTCGTGGCCGAGGGCGCCAACGCCCCGACGACGCCGGCGGGCGACCGCGTGCTCACGGAGCGCGGCATCGAGGTTATCCCCGCCATCCTCGCCAACGCCGGGGGCGTCACGGTCTCGTACTTCGAGTGGGTGCAGAACAAGTCCTGCGTCACCTGGGACGCCGAGGAGGTCGACACCGCCCTCAACCGCCACATGGTCATGGCCGCGCGCCGCACCAACGTCCAGCGCAAGAAGTACGGTTGCGACATGCGGACCGCGGCGTACATCGCCGCGCTGGAAAAGGTCGGGCAGGTGTACGCGGTGCGCGGGATCTTCCCCTGACCGCCCGAACGCCATGGGCCTCTCCCGTCGAGACCCCGGTTGCTCCGGGGTTTTTTCGTGCCGGTACGCAGCCGGTCGTCGGTGATGCGGGCAACTCCGGATCGACCCCACTCTCTCACGGATACTCCTGCCTCGTCGGCCTCACCACAATGTCGCTCACGTGCATGTGCGCCGGCTGCGCGAGCACGAACCCCACCGCCCGCGCCACGTCGGCCGGCTGCAGCACCGGGCCGATCTTGTCCACCACCGCCTTGAACCACTCGTCCTTGTACCCCGCCACGCCCTGGAACTCGCTCACCACGAACCCCGGCTCGATCAGCGTCACCCGGATCCCCCTGGGCCCCAGCTCGCGCCGCAGCCCCTCCGCGAGCCCGTGCACGCCGAACTTCGTCGAGCCGTACATCGAGGAAAACGGCGAGACGTGCCGCCCCACGATCGAGCCAATCACCACGATGTCCCGCGCCCGCTTCACCCACCCCTCGGGCGCTCCCTCGGTCGCCCCCACCATCCTCCCCGCCGCGGCCCGCATCAGGCGCGCCGCCCCGAGCAGGTTCGTTCGCACCATGTCTTCCCACTGCGACTCGTCCGACGTGAACACCGACCCCGCGAGCCCGCGCCCGGCGTTGACAACCACCGCGTCGGCCTCCCGGCCGAACGACGCTTTTGCCCGGTCCAGCATCGCCTCGATCACCGCCTTGTCCGCGGCGTCCCCCGCCGCGCACACCACGCGCACCCCTCCACCAGCGCGCCCGCGTGCCGCGTTCAGCTCCGTCGCCAGCTCCTCCAGCCGCTCTTTCCGGCGAGCGTTGATCACCACCCGCCACCCGCCGGAAACCAACTCCCGCGCGATCGCCTCACCGATCCCCGCGCTCGCACCCGTCACGACCGCCACGCGATCACTCGCCTCGCCCATCGTGTGCCTCTCTGCGCCTCCGCGCACCACGCTGCCACGCTGCCCCAAACTAGTTCCTCGCCGCGAACTCCGCCTCCAAGATCACCTTCTTCTCCATCGTCTCCACGTCCACCCTGAAGTACTCCCGCGCCGACGCCCCCGCCACGCCCCCGGCCACTCCCCCTTCGGCGTACCCGTACACCCACTTGTCCCGCGCGCCCACCTTCACCGGCTTGGCCCACGCCCCGTACTGGTTCGCCTGCACCTCCGCCACGCCCCCCTCGGTGATCAGCGTCACCCTCGCGGCCGGCGCGCACACGCCGCGCACCGTCCGGTCGTGCGGGTCGCCGGCGTGGTCGCTCCGGTAGCTCACCTCCGCCCGCACCGGCGAGTATTTCGCCTTGATCCCGCCGATCCGCTCCTCCCCCAGCGAATCCAGGTCCGACTGGATCGCCTGGAGGTCCGACACGTCCTTCACGACCAGGTGCGCCTCGTAGTCGCGGATCTCCGCCTTGTCATACTTCCGCTCGTTGCTCGTGCGGACCGACATCGCCTGCACCGTGTGCCCCTCCAGCACCCGCCGGATCTCGCTCCATTCGTCCAGCGTCGGCAGCCGTCGCACGTTCTCGAAGCGGTACACCACCTCGATCGGCCGCGGCGCCATCGACGGCTGCACCGTGTCCCGCACCTGCGCGCACCCGCCCAGCGTCCCCGCCGCGACAACCGCCCCCGAGATCACCACTCGCCCGATTCGTCCGAGCATGGACCAGCCCTCCTTGGCACCCACCCTTCCGCCCTCGTGATCCATCGTACAACCGCCCTCCCCACCCCGCCGCCTCACCCCTTCTTCATTCCCTGGCGATCTCCACCTTCCTCACCCGCTCCCCCTCCAGCTTGATCACCAGCCACTCCGAATCGATCGACATCGCCTTCCGCTCCGGCCCCAGCCAGTACACCATGTCCCACTCGCGGAACTTGTCCGTCGTCATCGGCTCCCCGTACGCCTCCACCACCTCATCGCGCGTCAGCCCGACCAACTCCCCCGACCCCACCGCCTCATCGATGTTCCGCCACCTGGAATCCCACCCCGGCCGCGCCGCCGACCGCGCCCCCACCGAGCACAGCGTCAGGCTCCACGCCGCAACCGCCAGCGCCCCGATCGCGCCTGCCACCAGCACCACAACGATCATGAAGCGCTTCGACACGCCGCCAGTCTAACCACCATCCGCTCTACACTCGCCCCATGCTCGGCTCCCACCTCTCCATCGCCGGCTCCCTCGCAAGCGCCCTCCGCGAGGCCGAGTCCCTCAAGCTCGAGACCGTGCAGGTCTTCACCAAGAACCAGCAGCAGTGGCGCGTGCCGCCCCTCAAGCCCGACATCGTCAAGGAGTGGCACACCGAGCTCGCCCGCCTCGCCTGGCAGGGGCGCACCGTCGCCCACGCCTCCTACCTCATGAACCTCGCCTCGCCCGACCGCGCCCTCTGGAAGAAGTCCGTCGCCCTCATGCGCGAGGAGATCGAACGCTGCGAAACGCTCGGCATCGCCTTCCTCGTCCACCACCCCGGCGCCTTCACCACCTCCACGCTCGATGAAGGACTCGCCCGCATCGCCGACGCCTACGCCCAGCTCTTCGCGGCCACCCGCGGCTACCGCACCATCTCCTGCCTCGAGAACACCGCCGGCGGCGGCTCCACCATCGGCCGCATATTCGAGGACCTGGCGAATCTCCGCGCGCTCATCCTCCAGGCAACCGGGGCCGATTCAAACCTCGACAGCACAACCGGTTCCCCCGGCAAGGGCGCCCGCATCGGCTTCTGCTTCGACACCTGCCACGCCCACGCCGCGGGGTACGACATGTCCTCCTTCGACTCCGCGACACGCTCCCTCGACGAGTTCGACCGCCTCTGCGGCCTCCCGCACGTGCGCGTGCTGCACCTCAACGACTCCAAGGGCGCGCTCAACAGCCGCCTGGACCGGCACGAGCACATCGGCAAGGGTCAGATCGGCCTCGGCGGGTTCGCCGCCGTGCTGCATCACCCCGCCGTGCGCGCCGCCCACCGCCCGATGATCATGGAAACCCCCAAGGGCATCACCAAATCCGGCACACAATGGGACACCCTCAACCTCCGCCGGCTGCGGAAACTCCAACGATTAACCGCACCCGTCTCAATCAGGTGATCGCCCGCCGCTGAATGAACCAGATCGCCACCTCGCGATTCCCATCGCAAGGCCCGCGAACCCCGCCCACCCCATCACCCCACCCTACTTCCCCTCCAACCTCTTCACCATCTCCCGCCCATCCGCGTTCCCCCTCGTCGCCGACGCCCGCGCATACTGCATCGCCTTGTCCGCGTCCCCCGCCCGCTCGCTCCACACCGCCGCCTGGTACCACAGGTCCCCATCGGTCGGCTTCGCCGCCGCGGCCTCCGCGTACATCGCCGCCGCATCCCCCGGCCGCCGCAGCATCCCGTAGCACTCCGCCAGCGCCGACATCACCTCGGGCTTCTGCCGCTCGCTCTTGTCCATCGCCGTCAGCAGCGCCGCGGCCTTCTCCACATCACCCTTCCCGCCCTGCCGCTTCAGGATCCGCGCCTCGACCACCCTCCACCGCACCACGTCGGCCTGCAGCCGCCGCGCCCTCTCGATGTGCTGCGCCGCCAGCCCCAGCTTGTTGTTCTTGAGCGCCAGCTCCGCCATCGTCCCCCACGCCTCCGCCAGGTCCGGGTCGAGCTTCACCGCCCGCACCAGGCTCGCCATCGCGGGATCCTCCTTCCCCAACTTGAGCTGGATCATCGCCAGGTACAGCGGGTACTTCGGCTCGCTCGGGTCCCCCACCTGCGCCATCGAGTAGTGCTCCTCGGCGCGATCCACCAGCCCCGCCTTGTTCGCCACCGTCCCCGCCTCAAAGTGCAGCTTCGGGTCGCCGATGCCGCCCGTCTTCACCTTCCATTTGTCCGTCCCGCTCGCCCCCTTGTGCTCGGCGTTCAGCGAGATCGCCGCCTCGTACTCCTTGTACGCGTCCGCGAACTTCCCCGCGGCCACCAGCGACTGCGCGTGCGCCACCCGCAGCTCCGGCTCGTACGGGTGCTCCTCCACCCCGCGCGCCAGCACCACCTCGGCCTTCCCGACCTCCCGGTCCTGCGACAGCTTCTTCGCGGCCTCCAGGATCGCCGTCACCGCGCTGGCGTCCTTCTTGGCGGCCTCCTGCTTCGCGGCCGCCTCGGCCTCCGACACGCCCGACCCGCTCCCCGCCCCCGTCAGCGCCGGCGCCCCGATCCGATCCACCGCCCCGTCCGCCGCGCCGGGCGCGCGCAGGAACGTCCTGGCGACAAACACCCCGCCGACGGCCAGCGCCGTCGTCAGCAGGAACACCAGCGTTCCCAGCACTTTGTTCCGACGTCCGACTACCTTTGCTTCGGCACCCATGACGTACAGTATCGGCCACCGGCGTTACACGCTTGGATTACTCGCCCTCCTCGCTCCCCATTTCCCCTACGCCCCCCCACGCGCAGCATCCCCCTCCTTCTCACCACCCGTTTCCGGGCCTCCCCGCTTATCGCTCCACACCGAGCCCACTCATGCCCGAGCCCCTTCCCAAGACCTACTCCCCGGCCGCCACCGAGCCCCTCATCACGTTAAGGTGGGACGCGGCCGACGACCGCAGCGCGGGTAGTGGAGGGGGGGGGGCCTTCCACGCCGAGCCCGGCCCGGTCCTCTCCGGCGAGCGCAAGCCCTACTGCATCTTCATCCCACCCCCCAACGTCACCGCGGCCCTGCACCTCGGGCACGCCCTCAATAACACCCTCCAGGACATCCTCGTCCGCGCCCACCGCATGATGGGCTTCGAGACCCTCTGGATGCCCGGCACCGACCACGCCGGCATCGCCACGCAGGCCGTCGTCGAGAAGCGCCTCCGCCAGGAGGGCACGCTCAAGGGCCCTCTCAAGCAGAGCATGACCCGCGAGGCGTTCGTCACTCAGGTCCAGGCCTTCAAGGACGAGTACGAAGCGACGATCACCCACCAGCTCAAGGTCATGGGCTGCTCCTGCGACTGGGCCCGCCAGCGCTTCACCATGGACCCCCAATGCGCCGCGGCCGTCCGCGAGGCCTTCTTCCGCCTCTTCAAGGACGGCCTCATCTACCGCGGCAAGCGCCTGGTGAACTGGGACCCCGTCCTCCAGACCGCCGTCGCCGACGACGAGACCGAGGACGTCGAGATCGACGGCCACTTCTACTACCTGCGCTACCCGCTCGTGCACCCTGTCAAAGGCGCCGCCAAGGCCGTGCAGCCGGTCACCTGGTCCGAGCTCGCCACCCGCGGCTACCCCGGCGCGAGTGAGCATCCCGCCGAGGAACAAGCCTGGGTCACCGTCGCCACCACGCGCCCCGAGACCTACCTCGGCGACACCGCCATCGGCGTGAACCCGCACGACCCGCGCGCCAAGTCGCTCCGCGGCCTCCTGGTCGAGCTCCCCCTCGTCGGCCGCATCCTCCCCATCATCGAAGACGACTACGTCGTCCTCCCCGCGGCGATGCAGAAGGACCCCGACGCCGCGGCGAGCGACCCCAAGGCCCAGTTCGCCACCGGCTTCCTCAAAGTCACGCCCGCCCACGACCCCAACGACTACGACCTCTACATGCGCCACAAGGCGGTGATGGATACGCACGCCCCCGGCGGCAGCGCCCTCATCAACATCTTCGCCCCCGATGCCACCGTTTCCGACAAGCACGGCTGGCCCGACGCCGCGGGCGCCCACCTCTTCCTCGGCCTCTCGCGCGAGGAGGCCCGCAAGAAGGTCGTCGCCGAGTTCTACGCCCGTGGCCTGCTGGAAGAAACCAAGCCGTACAAGCACACCGTCAAGCACTCCGACCGCTCCAAGGCGGTCATCGAACCGTACCTCAGCGATCAGTGGTACGTGAAGGTGACCGACGATCGCATGCGCGGCAGCGCCCTCCGCGCCATGGCCCCCGACCAGCGCACCTCTTCACTCGATGCCTCGATGCCTCATGCCTCGATGCCTTCCCGTTCTTCAACCTCTTCGACCCCACCCTCCGCCCCCGGCGACGGCGAGCTGCGCTTCTACCCCGCCCGCTACGCCAAGACCTTCGAGAACTGGCACGAGAACATCCGCGATTGGTGCATTTCGCGCCAACTCTGGTGGGGACACCGGATCCCGGTGTGGAGGTTTTCGTTCTTTGAATCAGCAACCACGTCGGAAGAAGGTGTGGCTGGAGCGCGACAGAGGTGTGCGCGTCTGTTGATCGATTTATGCGCCGCAGCCCGGCTCGACGACGAACTATGTCTGCAATTCGACGGATCGGAGAGCGATCGGGCATATCTCTGCGCACGCACTGTGCGTGCTGCTCGGATTGTCGACCTCCTCAAGGCACTGTTCAGCCAAGAGCCAGAAGAGGCAGAGACGGAGTTTCGTGAGCTTGGATTGTCGCGCGACGCCTTGCGCGCAGCATCCGAGTTGTCGTACTTCATGGACGCGAATCTCACGCAAGACCCCGACGTCCTCGACACCTGGTTCTCCTCCGCCCTCTGGCCCCTCTCCACCCTCGGCTGGCCCGACCCCGACAAGTTCCCCGACACCAAGGGCCTCCTCGAAGCCTTCAACCCCTCCTCCGTCCTCTGCACCGCGCGCGAGATCATCACCCTCTGGGTCTCCCGCATGACCATGTTCAACCGCTACTTCCTCCCCGCCTGCCACTCCGTCGCTTCCGACACCTCCCCCTCCGTCCCTTCCGACACCTCCCCCTCCGTCGCTCCGTCGCTTCGTCGCTCCGTCGCTTCAGAGGGACGCGGCACTGGACCTCTCCCGTTCAACGACGTCTTCATCCACGCCATGATCCAGGACGGCGAGGGCCGCAAGATGTCCAAGTCGCTGGGTAACGGCGTCGATCCGCGCGACATCATCGAATCCCACGGCGCCGATGCCATGCGCTTCGTCCTCTGCCAGATGACCACGCAGACCCAGGATGTCCGCATGCCCGTGGTCGCCGATCCGACCACCGGCAAGAACACCAGCCCCAAGTTCGATATCGGCCGCAACTTCTGCAACAAGCTCTGGAACGCCACCCGCTTTGCCCTCTCCATGCTGCCGACCGGCTCCTCCCCCGCTCCATCCGCGGCCGTCGGCCCCCGGTCCTTCTCCCTCGCCGATCGCTGGATGCTCTCCCGCCTCACCACCGCCGTCGCCGACATCAACACCGCCCTCAAGAACTACCAGTTCTCCGACTACGCCCAGTCCCTCTACGACCTCCTCTGGCGCGACTTCTGCGACTGGTACCTCGAGGCCATCAAGCCCACCATCAAGGAGAGCCCCGCCCAGCAGGCCGTTCTCGCCCACGCCCTCGAGACCATCGTCCGCCTCCTCCACCCCATCGCCCCGTTCATCACCGAGGCGATCTGGGAGCACCTCAAGGAGATCCAGACCGCCCCCATCAACGGCATCACGCTCCCCCCCTCGCGGAGGGGAGGCCTTCTTTGCACCGCCGGCTGGCCCGAGATCGCCCCCACCCTCCGCGATGAACGCGCCGAAAAAGACTTCGAGCGCACCCGCGCCCTGGTCACCGCCATCCGCGAGATCCGCGCCAAGCACAACCTGCCTCCCAAGCGCCGCATCACCCTGCACGCCCCCGCCGCCCTCATCAAGGACCTCGACTCCATCGGCGCCCGCTCCTACGTCGAATCCCTCGGCACGCTGGACGCCATCACCACCGACCCGGCCCCCAAGGACGCCGCGGCCACCCTCCGCTTCGAGTCCGCCGAGCTCACCCTCTCCAACCTCGCCGACGCGGCCCCGGCAGGGGGAGTCGCCGATACGACCGCCGAACGCG
>JBGPJM010000120.1:0-14693 GCA_041485385.1 Phycisphaerae bacterium
ACCGTCCTCGCCCAATCCCAGGCCTCCGTCCGCGGCACCCGCGTCCAGAAGCTCCGCTGCGACGAAGTCGACCTCTTCGATCCCCAGATCTGGTCCGCCGTCCAGCTCACCACCCGCTCCCTCCGCGTCCCCGACACAGGCGCCCCCTGGGGCACCCTCGTCCGCGCCTCCATCGACGCCCTCTCCACCATGCACCAGCCCCACGGCCTCATGTGGAACATCGTCACATCCGCCACCTCTCCCATCACCCAGTCCCCCCGTCACCCAGTCCCCCAGTCCAACTCCTCCTTCTCCCCATCTCCCCTTCTCTCCGTCTCCCCGTCTTCCCCCAGAACCCTCTTCCGCTGGGGCCTCCTCGACACCCTCCAGCACTGCCTCCCCGAGCGCACCTGCGAGACATGCGCGCTCCACCCCGAATGCCAGGGCCGCGCCAAGTCCCGCGCCGGCCACGCCGGCCACGCCGGCCACATCAACATCGACGATGCCATCCGCATGAAGTCCCGCGTCTCCGACGCGGCCTGGAAGAGCGAGATGCTCTGCATCACCCCGCGCCGCACCGACTCCGTCTACCCCGAGTTCGATCGCGGCATCCACGTCGGCGACTGGGAGCACGACCTCTGGTGCACCTCCGCCTGCCTGATCCGCGCCGAAACCCTCGAGCTCGGCGAGTCCCCCTTCATCGCCGGCATGGATTTCGGCTTCCGCGCCCCCACCGTCATCCTCCTCGCCTGGATCAACGCCGAGGGCACCCTCTACATCGAAGCCGAGAACGTCGAATCCGAGCGCACCCTCGACCACCACATACGCGTCCTCACCTCCGGCGCCTTCCTCACCCCCTCACCCTCTCACCCGCTCACCCCCTCATCCCCCTTCCCCCGCCCCGCCTGGGTCGGCGTCGACCCCGCCGGCAACCAGCGCAGCCCCCACACCGGCATCTCCTCGTGCACCCAGCTCCGCAAGGCCGGCCTCACCGTCCGCGCCCGCCGCATGGAGCTCCTCCAGGGCGTCGAACTCGTCCGCGCCCGTCTCAAGCCCGCCACATCCGCGTTCCCTTCCGAGGTCCCCACGCACCTGCGCCCCGGCATCTTCCCTCCACCCCGCGCCTCAGCGCCTCCACGCTCCCACGATTCTTCCTCCCCCCGCCTCTTCATCCACAAGCGTTGCCATCAGCTCATCGACTCCCTCGAGCGCTACCACTTCCCCCCGGACAACCCCCACGCCCTCGAACCCGTCAAAGACGGCGCCGACCACTGCGCCGATGCCCTCCGCTACCTCATCCTCAACCTCGACAAGCCCTACGCCCCCATCGGAGTCATCCGCTATGCATGACGGTGCCAGTGTTAGACTTTGCTCGGGGAAACCCGACGGAGGTCCACCATGCCGCGGAACATCCGAGCCCTCCTCCTCGGGCTCTTCTCGCTCCTCCTGCTCGCGATCGGCCCCGAGGCCTCCCGCCGCCAGACCGCGGCCATCGGCATGACCGAGGCAGCCCGCGGATGGCTGTCCAAGCTGTCACCCGAGCTCCGCGCACGCGCCCAGCTCGCCTTCGAAGACACCGGCCGCGTCAACTGGCAGTTCGTCCCCGGCGACCGTGCCGGCGTGTCGATGAAGGACATGAGCCCCGCGCAACGCCGCGCCGCCCACGACCTGCTCCGGTCATCCCTCAGCGCCCGCGGGGCGCTCAAGGTCGAGAGCATCATGGAGCTCGACACCGTCCTGCGCGAGATGGAGCAGGCCGCCGGCGGCGACGGAGCCGGACGCGATCCCGAGCGGTATTTCGTCGCCGTCTGGGGCAAGCCCGGCGAGGACCCCAGGTGGGGATGGCGGCTCGAGGGGCACCACGTCTCGGTGAACTTCACAGTGGTGAGGGAGACAAGCGGTGCCGAGACCGTGTCGGTGACGCCCTTGTTCCTCGGGGCCAACCCCGCCGAGGTGCGCCAGGGACGCCGGGCCGGCCTCCGCATCCTCAGCGCCGAGGAGGACCTCGGTCGCGAACTGGTCAAGTCGCTCGACGAGCCGCGCCGGGCCAAGGCGATCATCAACGTCGCCGCCCCCGCCGACGTCATCTGGGGACCGGGCCGCAAGGAGAGCCTGGGCGAGCCGGTCGGCCTCGCGGCGTCGGAGATGACCGAGCCGCAGCACGCCCTGCTCCTGCGCCTCATCGAGGAGTACGCCGGCAACCTCGAGCACCAGCTCGAGCAGGAGCAGATGGACCGTATCCGCGCGGCGGGGATCGAGAAGATCCGCTTCGCGTGGGCCGGCGGGCTCGAGCCCGGCCAGGGCCATTACTACCGGATCCACGGTCCCACATTCACCATCGAATACGACAACACGCAGAACGATGCCAACCACGTCCACACCATCTGGCACGACCCCGAGCGTGACTTCGGACGCGACCTCCTCCGCGAGCACTACGAGCACGACCACAAGAGCCCTTGATGAGACCCGGCGCCGGTGCCCAATTCCTGTCAGGATCGCCCCGCTCGGGCCTGCTAGCAAGGCGAGCAGCACCTCGACCCGCACCAGGAGTTGTCGTGACCAGTTCCCGGACCAACCACGATCAGAACGCCGGCCCGGCCATGGAGCCCCTCGAGGTCCGCTCGCTCATGAGCAACGACTTCGCCAGCGTCGGCCTCTCCTTCGATACCCATTTCTTTGGAGACACGACGCCGGGGGTCTTCGCCACCGAGGGCGTCCTCCAGGACAACGGCGCGGCCTTCGGCGACACCTTCTTCGGGGCCGGCACCGGGCGCACCCGCGTCGGTGGCCTCGTCTTCGACTCCCTCGACAGGTTCCCCGACGGACGCTACCGGCGCCACCCCAACGAAGGCACCCTCGGCGGCGCGTTCGAGGCCAACGGCGCCCAGTTCCTCACCACGGACGGATTCCCGGCCGGGTGGTGGTTCGGCGATTTCGGAGACGGCGACAAGGAGGCCGAGTTCATCGTCGAGCGCCCCGACCAGGCCTCCATCTCCGATTTCCAGGGCACCTGGCGGTTCAGCCTGCTCGGCGCCCATGTCCCCACCGACAACTTCTACAGCGGCAACGGGCGCCTCGTCGTCCACTCCGGCCGCATCGACTGGACCGCCGAGAGCGGCTTCGTCCCCGGCGATGGCGGCTCGAGCAACATCCTCACCGTCACGTCCGATGGACGTCTGTTCACCGATCTCGACGAGTACTTCTACCTGAGCCGTGACGGATCGGTCATGATCTTCGCCGATATGTCCACTGGCGACGGTCATGTCTTCATGGGCGTCGCCGTCCGCGACACCGCCGCCCCGCCCCCACAGGAGCTCGTCGGCGACTACCTGCTGGAATGGGGCTTCACCGACGCAAACGCCTTGGGCGGCCCGAACGACCAGGTCGACTACCGCCAGCGCTACCTGCGCCTCGAGCCCGACGGCGACTACCGCATCTGGGACCTCGACCGGTACGACTCCGGCCACACCAGCAACGACGACGCCTTGTCCCGCGGCTTCTGGCACACTTCGGGCAACGCGCTCGTCCTCGACCGGAGCAACTCCGCCGATGTTCTGACCCTGGCGATCTCGTCCAATCTCTCCACGCTCGTCGGTCTCGATCTGGATTCGGGGTCCGGCACCGACGCCATCCTCGGCCTGGCGACCCGCGCCTTTCCCCACGGCGTGCCGGGTGTGGCCGTGCCGCCGATCCTGAACACCCCCGCCAGTGTTCCCGCGGGGCGTCCAGTGGTCTACCAGCTCGGCACCGACAACATCTGGGAGGTCGTCGACCTGATCGCGGAAACCGGCGGCCCGATCATCACCGGCGACCTGGTGAGCTGGGTCGACCCCAAGGACGGCCTGGGGTACGCCGCGGGAGTGAGCTCGTCGGGACTGATCCTGTACTCGCAGCCCTCGAGCGGACACTGGACGTTCCGGAACCTTACCAGCGAGGTCTTCGGCGGCGAGGCGATCACGGGCAGCCTGCAGGCAATGACCTCACCGGACGGGCTGGTCACCCTCACAGGGCTCAGCGCAAATGGAGAACTGCTGCGGTACTACCAGACAGGCGACACCATCGGCGCGGGCTACCGCTGGTTCTTCGGCAACATCAACGACCAGGACCTCCTGCCGCAGGGTCAGTCAACGCCCGCCTTCGTCGGGAACCTCGTCGGCTACGCGACGTCGTGGGGCGGGCTGAATGTCGCCGGGCTCGACTCTTCGGGTCGCATCTGGTCGGTGTGGTGGGCCCCCGGCCGCGCCCGCTGGTCGGTCGCGGACCTGACCGCGGCCTCGGGCGCCCTGCCCCTGGCGGGCAGCCTGACGGTGTACCTCACCCCCTGGAACGGCATCAACATCGCCGGCCTCGACGGCGCCGGGCACATCCAGGTGACCTGGTGGGTGCCGAGCTTCGGCGGGGCCTGGGCGCAGAACGACCTGACGGCCGAAACCGGCGGGCCGATCTTCAAGCCGGCGAGCGTGACCAGCTATGTCTCGTCCTGGGGCGGGCTGAACATCGCCGGCATCGAAGAGGGCTCAAGCGAGGTGAAGGTCTACTGGTGGGCCCCCGCGCGGGTGAATGAAGGGTGGGCGATCACGTCGCTCGACGCCGCGGTCCCCGCCGGGTCCGAGCTGATCTACGGCGACGAGCTGCACGGCATCGCCGGGCCCGACGGCAGCCTCAACGTCTTCGGCTACGGGCTCGACGGATCGTTCCTACGCTATTTCTGGGAGCCCTCCTTCGGCGCGAGCTGGATGAGCCAGAACGTAACGGCGATCGCGGTTGATCGGTGAGACAGGGTGGGCACGGGGGACAGGGGAGATGCGGTCATCAGTAGATCAAGTTGGCCCACGCGTTGGTGGACTGGAAGCCGGGGTTGCCGGCGGCGTTGATCGCCTCGCCGATCGTGTGCGTGCCGGTGACCACGATCGTCGGCGTGCCGTTGCCGGAGAACGTATTCCGGATCACCAGGTTTCCCGCCCCGGCGATGATCATGCCGCGCTCGTTGTCGGTCATGTGGTTGCCGTCGATGTGCGCCCCGTTGCCCGTCGTGTGGATCCCGGAGCCGATGATCGTCGGGCTGACCCCGTTGCCGTCGCAGGTGCAATCGGTGACGTAGCAATCGTCGCCGACCTGCATGCCATCGCCGCCGTTGGCATTGCTGGTGCCGTCGGTGATGCGGCACCCGGCGCCCATGCTCAGGCCGTCGGCGGTGTTGCCGATGGTCGTGCAGCGCGTGATTGTGCAGTTGGGGCCGGTCAGGACACCTGTCCCGGTGTTGTTGCTGGCGATCAGCCCCGCGATGTTGCTCCCGTCGCCGAAGGTGCAGCCGTCGCTCGTGTTGCCGTCGCTCTTGCAGTTGATCGCGGTCGTCGACCGACCGCCGGTGATCCCCTTGCGGCCGTTCCCCGAAGCGCGGATCTGCTCGAGCTTGGCGCTGTCGGCGGCGGCCACGCCGGTGCCGCCGTTTCCGGAGGCGGCGACGTTCTCGACCTGGCACCCATCGCCGCAGGAGCAGCCGTCGTCGCCATTATCAGGAACGTTGCACGGGCCAACCTTGCTTGCCTGAGCGTTTGTCGCGTCGATGCCCTTCTGACCCCAGCCCTGGACTGTGCCGTTAAATATGACCAGATTCTGTCGTGTACCGCTGACGAAGATGCCGCTCAGCGAACCGGGCACCCCGGAGAGCTCGAAGCCCATGAGATCGAGGGTCACGCCGGACGCGGCGATCTCGATCCCGTGCTTGGCCGCCACGCCGGTGATGTTGCCCGTGAGGTAGTACGACCCCGGGGCGCTGATGCGGAAGAGCGAATCGGCGTCGCCGGGCGTGTTCGTCGCATTCACCGGCGTGCGCGGCTCGACTTGGTCGAGGGTCTTCATGGTCGGCGCGACAGGGCCGGCGGGGGGGTCCAGCGGCCCGGCGTAGACGAGCACCGCGGCGGCGATAACGGCACCCGCAACCGCAACGAGAAGATGGCGAGGCTGACTGGGGGGGGTCTTCATGGCAGGGTCTCCTTGAACGGACGCGGATTCCGGAGGGCATGCGGCTCAGGTCGTGGCCGGGTAACGCCAGGCCGGCGGCTGGACCCCCCTATCAGGGTGCCGAAAGCCGCCGGTAAATACAAGAGCAGAGTTCGGATTCCTGGCAGAAAGGGCGCGAGGTCAGCCGTCATCCTCCGGCTTGGGGGAACTCGTGGACCGGTACTCGGCGGCCCGCTCGGGCTTGCCCCAGGCGTCGTAGAGCTTGGCGAGGCGAGACTCGACGGCGCGGACGCGCCGGTGTTCCGGGCCGAGCGTCTTGCCAAGAACCTCGTGGATCGCCTGCAGGCGCTGCTCGGCGTCTGCGAAGTGCTCTCGCGACAGGTCGAGTTCGGCGTACGCCGTTTGCACCGAGACCGCGGCTTCATCGTCGGGCTTGAGCGAGGCCGCGATCCCCATGGTGTGCTTCAACAGAGTCTCCGCGCCGGCAAAGTCCTTCCTCTTCACCAGCAGGCCCGCCAGCGCGGCCTCGGGCCGGAGGGTCCGCACCGCATCGTCACCCGAACGGGCCCGGTAGTCCGCGATCACTTTGGCCAGGATGCCCGTGTAGCCGTCGGCGGCGCCCTGGTCTTCCATCGCCTTGGAAAGCTGGTTCAAGTAGGCGATCAGGTGCGAGTCGGCGTCGGAGCGGTCTTCGAGCTCGAGCCGCACCAGTTCGCGCAGGATCGGCTCGGCCTTGTCGGGCTTGGTCCAGGCCAAGTAGAGCGAGGCGAGCCGCGCGGCCACCGCGCACGTCCGGGCGTGGGGGCGCCCGAGGGCCTTCTCCAGAGCGGTGTGTGCCACGACGAGGTGATTCTCCGCGTCCGCGTAGCGTGCCTGCTTGGTGCAAAGGTCGGCATAGGCGGTGCGGATGGCGACGGCGGTTTCCTCCGCAGGCTTGAGCGCGTAGCCCGCGGTCTCCAAGGCGTGCCTCAGCAGAGCCTCCGCGGGGCCGTACGCCTTGCGGCGCACCAGGTGGTCGGCGAGGCCGACGGCGGTCTGCAGAGTCTGGATGGCCTCCGTGCCGGTGAGCTCGCTGTAGTCCTTGGCCACGCCTTCCAGCAGCGTCCCGTAATCCGGTTCGGATTGGAAGTATCGCTGGTTGAACTGCTTGACCAGATACTGGTCGCCGTCGGTGTGACTCTTCATCTCCGCGTTGATGCTCTCGCGCAGGAGCGCGACGGCGTCGTTGTGCCTGTTCATCAGGCGGTAGAGGTCGGCCAGCCGGAACATCGAGTTAATGGTGTACGGGTGCCCCTCGGGGAGCGTGTGCCGGCGGACCTCCATCGCCGTCGTGAGCAAGGGGAGCGCCTCCGCGTACCTCTTCTCCTGTTTGAGCACCGTGCCGAGGTTGTTCATCACGTAGATGATCTTGGCGCTGTTCCTCTCCAGCTTGACGTTACTCTCGCATTTGCGCAGAACGTCGCGCAACAGTTCGATCGCCCGATCCGATTCGCCGCTCTGCTGGTAGAACACCGCCAGGTTGTTGGCGATCATCAACGTGTCGGCGTCGGTCTCTCCAAGGTGCTTGTTGGCAAGGTCGAGGGCCTCCAGGAAAAGGGGCAGGGAGCGCGCCGCTCTCTCGGTGCTCCGGTAGGCCCTCGCCAAATTGTTGATCGAGTGGATCGTCTTCTTGTTCGCGTTGCCGAGGACCTCGCGCCGACCCTTGAGAGCGGGGACCAAGTACTCCTGGGCGCGGTCGTATTGACCCAGATCCGTATAGACCATGCCCAGAAGATCCATGGTCTCGAGCGTGTCTGGATTCCGCTCGCCCAAGAGCCTGCGCTGGATCGCCAATGCCTCGTCCAGCGATTTGATCGCTCTGTCCTGCGCACCCAGAGCGTTGACCGCTTGCGCCAGGACCGACTTCATGCGAGCCTGAACCACCGGCTGGGAGGCGAGTTCCTCGGTCTTGTCGAGCCCCCGCTTGATCAGCTCCAATGCCGACAGAGCAGCGCCGCCTCCTGCGGGCATTTCCTCGTCGAATACGTCCGTCTGAAGAATCAGCCTCTCGAGGTAATCGACGGTCGTGTTCGCCTTGTCACGCGCCCGGCTGGCAATGATGGCCTGCCACGCTACACCGAGCACGCCCGCAACAAGCGCGACGAACACCAGCGCCGCCGCGACCACACCGACCCGGTTCCGGCGCACGAACTTGGCAGTGCGGTACGCGAATGTATCGGGCCTGGCGATGACCGGCAGGCTCTCCAGGTGCCGCCGGATGTCCTCCGAGAGCTGCTCGACCGAGGCATACCGCCGCTGCGGCTCCTTCCGCAGCGCCATGAGCACGATGTTGTCCAGGTCCCCTTCCAGGCGCCGGCGGAGCTTCTCCGGCGTGCCCTCCCGCAGCGCCGCGAGCGCGCCGGCCGTGCCCGTGCCGGTGCGCAGCGGCGACGTCGTATCGTCGGGGCCGGCAGACATAGGGGGTTCCTCCGCCGCGGCGACGCTCGGTCGCGTCGGCTCGGTCTCGCACACCAGCCGGGCGACTTCCTGCGGGGGCTTGTTCTCGAGGCTGTAGGGTCGGCGCCCGGTGAGCAGCTCGTACAGGATGACCCCCAGCGAGTACACGTCGGAGGCCGTCGTGACCGTTTCGCCAGCGATCTGCTCCGGGCTGGCGTACGCCGGCGTCATCAGGCGCTGCTCGGGCTGCGTCACGAGCAGGGACACCGCGGGCCCTGTACGGGCCGGGTCCAGCAACTTGGCGATGCCGAAGTCCACGAGCCTGGGGACCCCCCCTCCGCCTGCCCCCCCTCCCCCCGCTCCAGCCCCCCCTGCCCCTACCTCGCCTTCCGTCACCAGGACATTGCTGGGCTTGAGGTCGCGGTGGATGACCAGTCGCTGGTGGGCGTACTGGACGGCCGCGCAGACCTGGCGGAAGAGCTTGAGCCGATCCGTGATGCTGAGGCTGTGGGCGTCGCAGTGCTCGTCGATGCGCCGGCCCTGGATGTACTCCATTACCAGGTACGGCGAGCCGTCGTCGGTGGTGCCGCCGTCCAGCAGCCTGCAGATGTTGGGGTGATCCAGGTCCGCGAGCATCTGGCGCTCGGCCCGGAATCGCTTGAGGATCTCGTGGCGCTGCGGGTCGTCGAGACCGAAGTCGCCGAAGAGCGAGGACCGGATGAGCTTGATGGCCACCCGCTGCTGGTACGCATCGTCGGCGCGCACGGCCGTGTAGACGGTCCCCATCCCCCCGGAGGCGATCACACCCTCCAGGCGGTAGGCGCCGACGCGCCGACCCTCGCCGGCGGGCGCCACCGGCGACGGCGGCGGCCGAGGAACAAAGTCCGCGCGTGGACTGTCGGGCGAGGTCGGGGCGCCAAGCACGTTGGGCGCGATCGCCGGCGTCTCGATGAAGTCGGGCTGCTTCCCCAGCGAGCGAAGCAGCGACTCCACCTCGGCGCGGAGATCGACATCCCCCATGCACTCGCGGTCGAGGAATCCCGCCCGCGCGGGCGGTTCCATCTCCGCAGCCCCGGCGACCAGCTCCTTCACACGTTTCCAGCGGTCGATTTTCATGAACGTCTCGAACGGCGGCGGGCGGCGCCTACTCGCCGGCGATCTCGCGGTGCAGCCAGGCCTTCGCGACGGTCCAGTCACGCTTTACGGTGGCGGGGGAGATGCCCAGGAGGTCGGCGGTCTGCTCAACGGTCAGCCCGCCGAAGAATCGCAGCTCGACGATCCGCCCCTGCTGTTCGTCCATCGCCGCCAGGCGCGTCAGAGCCTCGTCCAGGGCCACGACGTCGACGGCGCTGCTGGGCGCCGCTGGCTCGGCCGCCTCGATCGATACCCGCGCCCGTTGTACCGGCGCGTCCCCTTCTCCTCCTGCACCGCCCCGCTTGGCCGCTTGGCGCGCCCGCGCATGGTCCACCAGGATCCGGCGCATGACCTGGGCCGCGACGGCGAAGAACTGCGAGCGGTGCTGCCACTGCGCCCGCGACTGGTCCACCAGCTTCAGGAACGCCTCGTTGACCAGCGCGGTGGTCTGCAGGGTGTGATCCGAGCGCTCCCGGCGCATCGCCCGCCCAGCGATGGCGTGCAGCTCGTCGTACACCAGCGGCAGCAGGCGTGACAGCGCGTCCTTGTCGCCGCGGCTGAGGGCGAACAGGAGCTGGGTCACGTCGGTTGGGGCGGCCGAGGCCAAGCGAACTCCCGAAAAACCCGGGCACGTGACCCCCCCTGCCGGCCATTCTCGCGTCTTTCTGCGTGCCGGACAAGGGGCACGGTCCCGGACGCCGGAACAAGCAGGAAACCCCACGCAAGGAGAACCTCCCATGTCAACAGCCAGCAAGATCATGTTCGTGGCCGGTCTGGCGGTCGCGGCCCAGGCCCGGGCGCAGACCTATTCGATCGACCAGGTGTCACCGACGATCGTCCTCCCCGCCCGGGCCCACCAGGGCGATGACCTGTTGCACACGCAGGTCCCGGGAACGGGCGAGGACGCTGGCGGCCTGGGGCCGCTGGTGCAGTTCTCCGGGTCGCTCCTCCCCCGCCACACCGTCGGTGTCGGCGGCGTGCTGGACGTGGATGGGATCAGCAGCAACCACGGGCAGATTGCGCTGAGCGGCCCGGTGGCGTACCGGATCATCTTCAGCGTCCGACGCGACAACACCGGCGACCCGGGCACGTGCGTGCTCGGCCAGAGCATGCTGAACCAGGAGGCGGGCGATCTCTTCCAGAGCACGGGGATGTTCCAGCCGGTCCTGCCGGCGGGCCCGCACCTCCAGTTCGGCCCTGACGGCAACTCCTGCTACGTGAACCAGGACGCGATGCGCCTGGTCCCGTCGATCGGCGCGGGTGTCGCCTGGGCGGCGGCCAACCCGCTGGACAACCTCGACGGGTTCGACTTCCAGGACTTCGACGCCAACCACGACGGCGCCCTGGACATCCCGCTGTACTACTCGGTCTCGATGGCCACCGACCCCAGCTACTCGGCGTTCATCTTCGTCTTGCCCGCGGGGTACGCCGCGGCCCCGACGAACCCGGCGGCCCTCCCGCCGATCTACGCCAGCCGCACCGACCTGCGCCTGACCAGCGGCGACGACATCGACGGCCTGGTGGTCTTCGACGCCGACAACAGCCGCACGTGGACACCCGGCGACGCCGTGCTCATCAGCCTGATGGCGGGGAGCACGTCGCTGGGAGCGGGGTTCCCGTACAACTTCGGCGGCGACGGTTCGGGCGCCGACGTGTTCATGGTCATGCGGACGGCCGCCGGGGGCGTGGCCATCTCCCGCCTGGCGCAGCGCGAGGACCTGGGGTTCAGCATCGGCGACTACGCCGACATCGACGCCCTGGAGGTCGAGACAGCCCACATACCGCACCGGCCGGTGGACTGGAATCTCGACGGGGTGCTGAACAGCCAGGACTTCTTCGATTTCCTTGGCGACTTCTTCCAGGGCCAGGCGGACTTCAACGCCGACGGCATCACCAACTCGCAGGACTTCTTCGACTTCGTAACGGAGTTCTTCCGCGGCTGAGAACGACGCGGCAAGGGTGATTTCAGCGTGGAACGGTCGCGGCGGACGCGGGGACGGCACGCCGGACGAGACCGATGGGATGTGCCGGAGCGAACCACGCCCCACACCTCGCTCGGCGCGTCCGGCGTGCGTCTCCGCGGGGGCGCCGACCGCTCCGTGAGCCAGCCAGACACAACACACAGCGCAGGAGGCATACACATGCGTACTCAGGCGATGAATCGGGTCGCGGCCGCGGCGACGGCATTCGCGGCGTACACGGGCGTTGCGCACGCCTGCCAGACCATCAACTTCGAGACCCTCGCAGTCGGGACGGCGGTCACGAACCAGTACCCGGGCGTCACGTTCTCGATCACCGTACAGAACTGCGGCGCCGGCACGACGCGCTACCCGCGGATCATCGACCCTGCAGCGGGCACCTCGTCGGGCACCCGCGCGCTGGGAGAGGACCAAGGGTGCCCGGACTTCTGGGCCGGCGCGCTGCGGATGGTCTTCACGAATCCGCAGCAGGAGGTGCTGTTCAAGCTGGGCGACTTCTCGACCGGGACCTACACCGTGCGCGCCTGGGACGCCCCAGTCGGCGGGTCCCAGATCCTGCCGACCCAGAACATCGATCTGGAAGGGGCCGGGCCGGTGGCGGTCTACCGGCTGGTCAGCGTCGCCGGGCCCGGGATCCGCCGGATCGAGATCGACAGCACCGTGGATAACCAGGTGGTGATCGACGACCTGGAGTTCGACCTCGACAGCACGCCACCGATGGCGGTCCTCGATGACCCGGACGCGGCGGGGTGCGTCTGCAGCCCGATCGTTCTCACGGGCACGGCCGACGACCCTGATGGATTGCTGTCCCGGCGCCGCGTCTACTACAGCGCCGACGACGGGGCGACCTGGACACTGATCAGCAACTCGGCGACGCCGGTGAACGCGGGCGTGCTGTACACCTGGAATACCGCGGGCCTGGCGGAGGGGCAGTACCTGCTCTTGCTGCGGGTCATCAACGCCTGCGGCATGGAGTCGACCGCGGTGCGGACCGTGTGGGTGGACCGGCAGTTCGACGACGTCGAGATCCGGTACCCGGCGCCATTGCAGGTGGTCGGAGGCGGGGTGTGCGTGGACGGGACGGTGTACGACCGGTGTCCGCGCGGGGCCGACGCCTACACCGTGCTGTACGGCGTGCCGGGCGCCTCGGGGCCGATCGGGCCCGTGGACCCGGCGCACCCGACCTACGCGGGCAACGTCGTGAACGACCCGCTGACCACGCCGGCGCCCTGGCACACCGAGGCGGGCGCGACGCAGGTGGTGGACGGGACGTGGCGGATCGCGGTGAGCGCGACGGACCACTGCGGGTTCACGCGGATCGAGTTCCGCGATGTGATCGTGGACAATACCCCGCCCGCGGCGATTCTGACCTCCCCAACCCGGTGCACGAACATCTGCGGGATCGTGCCGATCACCGGCACGGCCAACGACCTGCACTTCGGCCACTGGTACCTCGAGTACACGGGCGGCGATGCGCCCGGGTGGGTGCCGATCGCCGACGGCGGCGCTCCGATCATCGGGGCTCTCCTGGCCAACTGGAACACCGCGGGGCTCCGCCGCTGCGCGTACACCATCCGGCTGAGGGCGTACGACACGGCAAGCGTGAACTGCGGCTCCACCACCAACTCCAGCGAAACCACGGTCTCGGTCAACCTGGGCGACGCCGCGGACTTCAACAAGGACGGGGCGATCAACTCCCAGGACTTCTTCGACTTCCTCGCGGCGTTCTTCGCCGGGCCGCTGTGCTGAACGTCGGCGCCATCACAGCTCCTCGAACCAGGGGACCCTCGCCTCCGCGCGGGCCCCCTTTTTTCATCGGCGGCACAGCCGCCGCGCCGCAGGTACGCTGACGGCGCGGGGAGCACGTCGGACGGCCTGGGCACCATGCGGATCGTCGTCACCGGAGCAAGCGGGTTCGTCGGCAGCCACGTGGCCGGGGAGCTGGGCGCACGCGGCCACACCGTCGTCGGCACCTGCTCCGGCCGTCGCCCGGCGCCGGCGATGGTGGTGATGGACCTCCTTGACCCGGGCTCGATCGAGCGTGCCGTCGGCGATGCCGAGCCCGACGGGGTCGTCCACGCCGCGGCGTGGCCCGAGCTCCTCCGCTGCGAGCAGGACCCCGACGGCGCTCGCAGAGCCAATGTGAACGCCACCGCGGTCCTCGCACGAGCGTGCGCGAGGAACGGCGCCAGGCTTGTCTTCCTCTCGACCGACCAGGTGTTCGATGGCGAGCGGGGCGGCTACGCCGAGGCCGACGAGCCCGCGCCGGTCAACGTCTACGGGCGCACTAAGCTCGATGCCGAGCAGGCCGTGGCCTCGGGCTTCGCGGCCGCGGCAGGCCCGCGTGCGGCGGGGTGCGTGCTCCGCCTGAGCCTGGTCTACGGCACGAGCCCCGGCGGGCAGCGGACACCGGTCGAGCAGATTCTCGCGGCGGTCCGGCGCGGCGAGCGCCCCCGCCTGTTTGCGGACGAGTTTCGTACGCCCGTGTTCGCGGAGGACGCCGCACGGGCGTGCGAGGAACTGCTCACGCGCGCCGGGCCGCCGCGCCTCCTTCACCTCGGCGGCCCCGACCGGGCCACGAGGTACGAACTCGGCCTCATGATCGCGGATCGGTGGGGATTCCCTCGTTCGGTTCTGGAGCGGGGGTCGCAGGCGGAGATGGGATCGGCTGTCCATCGACCGCGGGACGTGTCGCTCGACTCGTCGCTGGCACGATCGTGGCTGATCCGGCCGCCGCGGACGCTTCCCGACGGGTTAACGCTGATGTGGAACAATCGGACTGCCCGCTGAATTGGCCATCGGGGCCGTATACTGGCAGGCCTCGAACGGGTGGTTCGACGGTTGGCCGCAGGCATTCCCGGAAGGAACGAGTCGATGAAGGGGATCATTCTCGCGGGCGGCCTGGGCACCCGGCTGCGGCCGCTGACGCTGGTGACCAACAAGCACCTGCTGCCGATCTATGACCGGCCGATGATCTACTACCCCATTCAGTGCCTAGTGAACGCCGGCATCCGGGACATCCTGATCGTCACGGGCGGCGAGCACGCGGGGGACTTCCTTAAGCTGCTGAAGAACGGCAAGCACCTGGGCGTGCACCACCTGGAGTACGCCTATCAGGAGGGCGAGGGCGGCATCGCCGACGCGCTCAAGCTGGCCGAGGAGTTCTCGGATGGCGGCAAGATCTGCGTGGTGCTGGGGGAC
>JBGPJM010000121.1:0-14673 GCA_041485385.1 Phycisphaerae bacterium
CGGGGGTCGGATCTCCGCCCTGGATGCAAGAGGCGGGCTCCGAGTGGGTGAGGGTGAGTCACACATCCTGCGTGGCGGTGGATGGGTCGTATAGGTCCTATGGGACGGATAGATGGATGCGCGGTCACTGCGTTCGGGGCTCGTATTCGAAGTTTCTGCCGGGGTCGGTGAGACGCGGTCGGTGCCGGTGGACGCGCGTGGCAGTCAGAGCACTGCCACGGCACCCGTGCACTTTCTCGGGCGCTACCCGTCGGCGTTGGCCCTCGAGCGCTGAGGCACCGCACGCCGGCCCGCCGTGTTCGGGGCTCGTACTCAAATCATCGCGCGGTATGCTGCGGTTGTGAAGAGCGGGGACGGCATCCTGTTGCTGGCCGGTGTGGCGGGGGTTGGCTCGTTGCTCGTTGGAGCGGCGGCGTTGACGACGGCGCTGATCGCCGGGGCGGGCCCGGCGGTCTTGCCGTCTCTGGATGCCGCCCAGAATGCGCAGGGGGGCGCGTGGGCCGGGGGGCTGTGGATACTCCCGGGGATGACCTGCTGGCATCGCTGTGGTACCTCGCCCAGGTGATGCTGCGCCAGCCGGTACTGATCTCAATCTGGGCGGCGATGGGATGGCCGATCTCGGGCAGGCTGGTCCTGACGGCCTTCACCATCCCGGTGGTGGCCTGGGGGGGACGGCCGCGATCCTTGCGTTCGTCGCCGTGCGCGGCGAAGGACCGGGGCTGATCATCGGCGACCTGTCGCTGGGCGAGCAGAGCATCCTTCTGAGCATCGCCTCGATCGCCGGTTTTTCGATCAGCAACCGGTTGTTCCTCTGGTGGTGGAGGCAGAGCATGCAGGGGATGGAGCGGCTGGTGGTGGGTGTGGAGGGTTTGGCGAGGAGCTAGGGAGCGGCGCGCGGGGTGAAGGCCGCGGCGCGCGCGATGTGACTGGGCCGCGGATTGTGCGGCCCCCGCGGCCCGCTCACTGATCGTCGCGTGCGCTTAGCGGGACCATGGCCCAGTCGCGTCTCGGCGGGCGCACGCCTGGCACTCCCCAAAAAAAGAGAGCGACCCGCGGCATGGCGGGTCGCTCTTGAGGAAGACGGACCAGGTTCACGCCGCTGCCCGGCGCGGGGGATAGGAACTCAGCACCCAGCGAAGAAGGCGTTGAGGAAGTCGAAGAAGTCCTGGGAGTTCACGGCGGCGTCGCCGTTGAAGTCGGCGCCGGGGAGGCCGGCGAAGAAGGCGTTGAGGAAGTCGAAGAAGTCCTGCGAGTTGACGGCGTTGTCGGCGTTGAAGTCGGCCCCGCATCGGAAGGACACGGTCAACGCGCCGACGCCGCCCACGGCGCTGTTGCTGTTGGTCGCGACGCGGATGTGGTAGGTCTGCGTATTCACGACGGGGAAGTAGTCGATGATGCTCTGCGTGGAGCAGCCGGTGACGCTGGCGTTGTCGTTGCAGGCGAGCTCGTTGCCGAAGCAGGCGTCGAAGACGGTGAGGACGGTGTTCCAGGCGGTCCCCGGGCAGGTCGAGAGGCGGAGCGAGCCGCGTGCCGGGGGGGTGAAGGTGAACCACACGTCGCGTCCGAGGGCCGTGTTGCAGGTGGAGAAGCCGTCGTTGGTCGCCTCGGTGGTGTCCAGCGCGTTGCCGCGGACGCGCCCCACACTCCGGGCACACCGCGCCTGTCGGCAGCCCCGCCAGGCTGTACCCGCACCCGCGGCAGCAGCCCGCCCGCTTCCGGCGCAGGCGCCGTACGCCCATCCACCCCGGCACAGCGAACACCGCGACCGGGATCCACAGCGGCTGGATGTACACGCCGCCGCCGGCGTAGCTCAACCACCGCGGCCGGATCGACCAGCGGTCCTCGCTCTCCTGCACCGCCCACGCCAGCTCGCGGCAAGAGAGGTCGGACATCGGCTGGTCGAATGGCACGCCGCACGAGACGTCCATGCTCCGCCAGCCGACGATGCCGCGCCCGAACATGACGTGCCACTGGACGCGGTGGTACTCGGCCCGCGAATCCGGTCCCGTCACCGGGCCGGGGTCGCACCGCGGGGCTCTCGATCGAACCGGCAGTTCGCATCCTCAACTCGGACGACGGCGAATGCCCGCCGCGAGCATGGGCGAGACGCCCATGCCACTCACGGGGGACGCCCGTGCCACTGCTGGCGGCTAGCCTTGCTCATGGAAAGACCCGCCACCACCGACTTCCCGATCCACCAGCTCATCAAGCAGCGCTGGAGCCCGCACGCGTTTGATCCGCGCCCGGTTGAGGAGGCGACGCTTCGTTCGGTGTTCGAGGCCGCGCGGTGGGCGATGAGCTCGTACAACGAGCAGCCGTGGACGTACATCTACGCGCGCCGGCAGGATGCCGAGGCCTTCGCCCGGATCCTGGGCTGCCTGGTCGCGCCGAACCAGCGCTGGGCCAAGGAGGCGCCCGTCCTAGCAATCTCCGCTGTCAAGCACAACTTCGAGAAGGCCGGCAAGCCCAACCGCGTCGCCCTGCACGACCTGGGAGCGGCCAGCGCCTTCCTCACGATCCAGGCCGAGGCCCTGGGCCTCCGCGTCCACCAGATGGCCGGGATCGAGATCGAGAAGTGCCGCACCGAGCTCAACATCCCCCAGGGGTGGGACGCCGCGGCGGGGATCGCGCTGGGGTACCCGGGCTCGCCGGACAAGCTGCCGGAGGACCTGAAGGCGCGGGAGACGGCGCCGCGTAGGCGGAGGCCGCAGCGGGAGTTTGTGTTCAAGGGGAAGTGGGGCGCGCCCGCCTGAGCATCCGGCGCCGCCGCTACACTCCAAACTCGGAGATTGTCATGCCGTCCGTCGATTGGCAGAAACGCATCGTCTGCGATCCCTTGATCCACCACGGCGAACCCACGGTCAAGGGGACACGCGTGGCCGTGGCCACGGTGGTGGCCACGCTGGCCGACATGCGTATGGACGACCTGCTCAAGGCATTCCCGCAGCTCACGCGCGAAGATGTCCGCGCTTGCCTGCTCTACGCCGCGGACGCGGCGCACAACACGCTTGTTGCCTAGGGGAACCCGTCGATGCACCTGGCGGTCAAGCTCGACGAAGATCTTTCTCCCCTTTGCGTGCCGCCGATCGTCGCTGCGGGATATGCGGCCCGCACTGTTCACGAGCAGAAATCGACCGGGCTGAGCGACCCGGATCTCTGGACGCGGGTCCAGGCAAGCGGTGAACTTCTCATCACGGCCGACAAGGGATTCGGCGACATCCGTCTGTACGTACCCGGAACCCACAAGGGCATCCTGCTCCTTCGCCCCGACCGCGACAGCGTGCCCGAATACCGCCTCTTGATCGAGCAGACACTGGCTCGCACCAAGCTGGACGATCTTGTCGGCGCGCTGGCCGTTGCCTCGCCGCGCGGGCTTCGTGTCCGGCGCGCGGCGAAGGTGTAGGGAATAGAACTATCATGGCCGTCGGCGAAATCAGCGTGGACGTGCTGGTCCTCGGCGGGGGCATCGCCGGGCTGTGGACGCTGGCGCGCCTCCGAGGGGCCGGGTACTCGTGCCTGCTGGTCGAGAAGACGGCGCTGGGGTCGGGGCAGACCATCGCGTCGCAGGGGATCATCCACGGCGGCATCAAGTACGCCCTCACGGGCGCGGCCTCCCGCGCCTCCAAGGCCATCGCCGAGATGCCGGCGATCTGGCGGGGTTGCCTCGCGGGCGGGCGCGGCCAGGGTGAACTGGACCTGAGCGGGGTGCGCGTTCTCAGCGACCACCAGCTCCTCTGGACCACCGGCGGGATCGCCTCGCGCCTGGCGGGCGTGGCCGCGAGCAAGGCGATCCGCACCGAGGTTGCGCGGGTGGCGCGGGAGGAGTATCCGCCGGCGTTCGTTCCTGCGCCAAAGTCGGTCCACGTCTACCGCGTCGATGAGCCCGTGCTGGACCCGCGCAGCCTCCTCGAGCGGCTGGGCGAGCTCTCAACCGGCGCGATCGTCCACGCCCCCGAGATCTCCATCGCCGATGCCGGCCGCGAGGGGGCGACGGTTGTGTTGCGGCGCTCCGAGAGCGCTGGGGGCGAGCTGAACGAGACACGCCTCCGCGCCCGGCGTCTGATCTTCGCCGCGGGCGCGGGCAACGAGGAACTCCTCGCCGGCGCTCCCACGGGCGCCGCCCCCATGATGCAGCGCCGGCGCCTGCACATGATCATGGTCCGCGCCAAGCCCGGCGTGCTGCCGCCCGTCTTCGGCCACTGCGTCGGCCTCTCCGACACGCCCCGCATCACGATCTCCACCCAGACCGATTCGGAGGGTCGCACCGTCTGGTACCTCGGCGGGCAGATCGCCGAATCCGGCGTCGAGCGCGACCGCCAGCCGCAGATCGACGCCGCCATCGCGGAAACCCGCGCCTGCCTCCCCTGGATCGACCTGCTCGCGGCGGAGTGGGCGACGCTGCGGATCAGCCGGGCCGAGGGGCTTACCGCGGGCGGCGAGCGCCCCGACGAGGCGGTCGTCGTCGCGGTCGATCCGGCGATCGCGGTCTGGCCGACGAAGCTGGCCTTCGCGCCGGCGGTGGCCTCGCGCGTGCTCGCGCTGCTGGGCGAGCAGGGGATCACCCCGTCCGGCGCCGCGCCGCCGCCCGTCGGCGCGGGCGAGGCCGTTCCCATCGCGCCGCTCCCGTGGGAAGATCGGAGCGTGCGATGGAGCTGAGGCCGCTGGGCAGGACGAGGATCGACGTGAGCGTGATCGGCCTGGGCACCGTCAAGCTCGGGCGGAACACGGGCGTGAAGTACCCGGCGGGGTTCGCGCTGCCGACCGACGAGCAGGCCGCAGCGCTCTTGCGCCGGGCCGCGGAACTGGGGGTGAACCTGATCGACACGGCGCCGGCGTATGGAACGAGCGAGGAGCGGCTGGGCGCGATCATGCACGCGAACGGCTGGTTCGGCGGGCGGGGGAGGGGGGGCTGGGTGGTGTCGACGAAGGTGGGGGAGGAGTTCGACGGCGAGCCGGCGAGCTCGCGCTACGACTTCTCCGAGCACGCCGTGCGCTCGAGCATCTACCGCAGCCTGCTCCGCCTCGGCACCGAGTATCTCGACATCGTCCTCATCCATTCCGACGGTCAGGATGTCGCGGTCCTGCGCGGCGAGGCCCTGGGCACGCTGAAGGACCTCAAGGCCCGCGGGCATGTTCGGGCCGTCGGCATCAGCACCAAGACCGTCGAGGGCACCCTCGGCGCGATCGAGGCCGGCTGCGACACGGTGATGGTGACGCTGAACCCGCGCGAGACGGAGCAACTCCCGGCGATCAAGGGCGCGCACATCCGCGGCGTCGGCATTCTCATCAAGAAGGGCCTTCTCAGCGGGCACGTCGCCGACCTCGCCACGTTCGTCAAAAGCGACCCCGCCGCCGCGACCGACCCCGCCGGCGCCAGCATCCGCTTCATCCTCCGCGCGGCCGGCGCGGCCGTCTCCAGCATCGTCGTGGGCACCACCGGCCCCGACCACCTGACCACCAACGTCCGGGCGGCGGAGAACGTCCGCTCTCCCCAGGGCTGATCCTCGCCTGTTGAGATCCCCGCTTCGCCCGCGCCACGCGGTCACTCTTCTCAGTGCTCCTCAGTGTTCTCTGTGGTAGAAACTCTTACCGCAGGAGCCCGCGCTTGCGGAGGTAGTCCAGCAGCAGCGTCTCCACCTGCGCATCCGAGCGGATCATCGCGTAGCTCATCCCGCGCGCGGTGCAGAACGTCTTGAGCTCGTCCATGTAGGCCGCGACGGTGGCGCGGTATCGCTTCAGGAGCGCGGTCGTCACGGTCACCTCGGCGGTGCGGCTGGTTTCGACATCCGTGAGTTTCAGGTCGCCGATGACGACCGGCCCGCCCCCCGGCTCTTCCTCGGCGCGCCCCTCCGTCGCCGGGTCGAGCTCGCCCGGCGAGAGCACCTGCAGGCAGTACGTATCGAACCCCCCCCCGGCCCCCCCACCGCCGCCACCCACGCCTCCGCCCGTTCCCCCGCCCCCGGCCAGCAGCCGCAGCCCGTCCTGGTACCCCTCGGGGACCAGGAAATCCGACAGCACGATCATCACGCCCTTGCCGGCCCGCGCGCGGGCGATGGCCCGCATCGCCGCGGCGAAATCCGGCGCGAAGACGCCGCCCGCTGGCACGCTCTCCTCGCCGGCCTCCCCCCCTCCCCCTCCTCCGGCCGGCGCCGGCGGCTTGACCTCCGACAGGAGGAAGGTCGCCAGCCGCTGCACGCTCCGCCGGGCGCGCATCGGCCCGATCCGCCGCACCTCGCGCCCGTCGAGCACGCTCACGGTCACGCGGTCGTTGTTCACCAGGCCGATGTACCCCAGACACATCGCCAGGCGCTGCGCGAGCGTGAGCTTGTTGGGGGTGCCGGCGTCCATCGACGCCGAGGCGTCGATGACCAGGTGCAGGGCGAGGTCCTCCTCCTCCTGGAAGATTTTGATGAAGAACCGCTCCAGGCGCGCGAAGACGTTCCAGTCCACATGGCGCAGGTCGTCGCCCGGCACGTAGCTGCGGTAGTCCTCGAACTCGACGGATTGGCCGCGGCGTTTGGAGCGGCGCTCGCCCTGGATCCGCCCCGCGAAGACGCGCCGGCTGAGCAGATCAATCCGGTCCAGGCGGGCGCACAGCTCCGCCGAGATCAACTCGTCGATCGACGCAGGCCGCTTGCCCGACGTGGACGCAATCACAACTCAGGGTATCCCCGCCCCCCACGGCACCAGAACTACTTCGAGTCCCTCGTCCGCCGCCAGTTGCCCGCGGGCTTGCCGTCGGCGTACTCCCAGACCACGACCTTGATCCGCTGAACCCCCCACTTCCGCGCCTGCTCGTGCGTCGGGTAGAGCACATCCAGGCGGTGCCCCTTGATCGCCCCGCCACGGTCCAGCACCGGCACGATGTTCCCGTCGTCGTAACCGGGGACCGTGATCATGGAGCCCAGCGGTAGAATGCGGCTGTCCGCGGCAACCAGCTTCATCCCGTTGGTCCATACCGAATGAAGCGAGGAGGTGATCCCGTCGGCCGAGTCGCCGCACGACCGCTCATCCGGCGAGTAGGCGGTCACGGTCATCCACATCGTTCCCGAGGGGCGAACCGGGCGGCCGTCGAACCAGCGGGTGTCGGGCGGGTACTTCGCCGTCGGCTCGGCGTCCTCGACGGCCAGGTCGCTGATGGCCGTATCGGGGGCGGCAATCGCTAACGGATCGTGAATAGTCAGGGACTCGGCCGCGATGCTCGGCGGCAGCATAATGCTGGGGCCCGCCGCCTCGACCTCGGCCAAGGCGTGCAGGCCGGTCTGGGTCCGGGCGTGCTTGATCACGATCGCCGACAGAGACACCAGCATCGCCAGAGCCACCACACCGACAGTCTGGACGACGGTACGGAGCGCGGTGCGGCGACGCGCACCGAGGGCCAATGTATTGGCTTTGTTCAACAGGTTCTCCCACCTGAACACTGATCCCGGGCTTTTCACCGCGCGGTTGGCCCACCACGACCTATCCGCGAGGGTGATTCGCCGTCGAACCTGCCCGGAAACGCTCCAACGAGCGTGGACCCACTATAACGCCAGAATCTGGGTTGTGCTTTCGAATCTGGGAAAAAATAGCGCTATGTTAGGTAAGAACACACTGGTTGCCCACGAGTTTAGGGGATGGGGCGGGCGATAAGCTCGGCGAATGGTCCGATATCCTCAGGAATGAGACTCTCCCTATTCTGGGGATATCGATAGCGTGCTCAGTCGGCGCCGGCCGCGCTTCGCTCTCGATCCTGCCTTATCCCCGGCTCGTCGCCCGGTCCGGGGGCCGGATAGGTCCCTCCGCTGGCCTGCCGGAGCTTCGCCCGGAGCCCCATCCGCAAGGAATCAATCTCCGTCTCGAGGAACCGCAGCGCCGCGTCGGGTCCCATCGACAGCAACCGGTCATAGGAGACGGGCTCGCCGAACGCGACGGCGACCCGCCTGCCCCAGAGCCGCGGCGCCGTCCGGTGGCGCGGCCAGGCATCGAACGCTCCCTCGACCGCCGCCGGCAGAACCGTGCATTTGGCGCGGTGCACCAGCACCCACACCCCGCGCTTGAAGGGGCGCATCGCCCCGTCGGGCGAGCGGGACCCTTCCGGGAAGATCAGCACGCACCGCCCTGCCTCCAACTCCTTGACGGCCCGGCGGATGGCCACCGCGTCCCCTTCCTTCTCGTTGATCGAGATCGAGTTCAGGTTCCGGATCAGCCACCCGAAGACGGGGTGGTTGAAGAGCCCTTGGCGAGCGATCGGCACGATGTGCCGCCTCGCGAGGCACACGCCCACCAGAGGCGGGTCGAAGTGCGACTGGTGATTGGAGACCACCAGCAGCGGCCCCGAGGACGGCACCCGCTCGGCGTGGAAGCAGCGCAGGCGCAGCACGAGCGTCAGGGCCGCACGCGTGACGTGGAGGACCAGCCGGAAGAACAGCAAGGCCCCGAGCGTGCGCCCCGGGTCATACGACCGCAACCTCCGGAACATCACGCGTGCCCGGCCATCGCCCGATCCGCTTTTTTTTTCGAGCGCGCGCCCAGGTGCGCCAGCACCAGCCCCTCCAGCGTGTCCACAACCTGGTGGAACGTCATGCCGGAGGTATCGACCCGATGGGCCCCCTCGGGGCACGTCAGCGGCCCGTCGTGGCGTGCGGCGTCGGAGCGGTCCCGCTCGACGATATCCGCCATGAGCCTGGCCAGGTCCGCGGGCTGCCCGGCCGCGCGGAGCTGCTCGGCGCGGCGCGCCGCGCGCACGGTCGCGTCGGCGTACAGGTAGATCTTTACGTCGGCGTCGGGGAAGACCTCGGAGCCCTGGTCTCGGCCCTCGGTCACCAGCCGGGGGTGCCGGGCCGCGATCGCCCGCTGCTTGCGCACCATCAACCGGCGGAGCTGCGCAATCCCGGAGATCGGCGAGACGATCGCCGTCACGTCCGGGTGGCGGATGCGGTCCATCACCGAAGCACCCTGGCTGATCAACGCCGGCGGGTCGGTCGTCCAGTCGAAGTGCAGCTGCGCCTGGCTGACCGCCTCCAACAGCGGCTCCTCGTCCGCCGGGGTCAGTCCGCGCTCCAGCGCGATCAGGGCCGCGGCCCGGTACATCGCGCCCGTGTCCAGGAAATCCAGCCCCAGCCGCCTCGCCAGCGCCCTGGCGACCGACGACTTGCCCGTCCCCGCGGGCCCGTCGATCGTGACGATGAGGCTGGTCGTTCCCGTCGCCGCGCCCCCGTCCGCGGGCCGGCCCAGCGACACGACCATGCGTCCTGCGGGGGGCTGGGTCTGCGGGGAGGGGGGGCTCATTCCGGTTCGACCTCCTTGCCCAAAGCGCCCTCCAGGATCTCCCGGGTGTGGCCGATGCCCACCTCCGGGTCGCCGTCGCCGCGGTAGTCGATGGCCAGCGTCCCCTGGTAGCCGACCGACGCGACGGTCTTGGCAAACGCCACGAGATCATACGGCTCGTGCACGACGCCCGCGCCCTTCTTGGCCGGCTTGAACGACACGCTCGAGGCCGTCAGCGCCGAGGCGTACGGCGTGAGCCGGCGCAGGAACTGCACGGGGTCCGGGGCCGCCGCCGCCGTCTGGAAGTCGGGGAACGTGCCGATGCGGAACCCCCCGATCTTCTTGATCAGCTCCGTCAGCTTGTCGGGGCTGGAGGTCAGCCCGGGCGCCGATCCGATGATCACGTTCACCCCCAGCCGCTCCGCCCCGTGCACCACCCGCTTCAGGCGCTCGACGGCGAAATCGAACCCGTCCTGCGTGTCCTCGCCCGACACGAACACCGCCGCGGCGTTGCACCCCAGCCGGTCGGCCGCGTGCACCACCCGGACCATCCGCTCGACCGCCGCCTCGCCCTTGTCGTCGGCGGCATCCGCGAACGGCTGCGGGGCCGATTCGATCAGCACCAGGCAGGGGCAGCTGGCCTTGTCCGCGGCCTCGCGCACCTCGTCCAGGCGCGCATGGTCGGCGCCGACGAGCAGGTCGGTGGAGAGGTTCAGGCCGAAGAGGTTGAGCCGGTCGCGCACGTGTCGCGGCAGGTCGGTGAGCTTGATCGCGCCCGTCTCGCCGCGGGGTGTCACGAGCTTCCGCCTGAGCGATCTGGCATCAAGGGTCAGGAGCATGAGCCGTCACTGTACCGGACTTGACGCATGTTGCAAAGGGCGCACACCCCGTACGCTCGCCCCCTCCGCCGGCGCGCCGCGGGCTGCGGACGGGAATGCCGTCGAACCCGCGTGCGCCCGCCAGCGGAGGGGGCGTTCTCTCCCGCGGCTCCCGGCCCGTCTTCATGTTCGGCCCGGCGCGGGTCCACCCCTGATTTCCGCACCGCGACCGTCGAGGAACGCCCCCCCCTTCCCGCCCTCGCTCTCCGCCTACGCTGCTTCGATGAGTGGGGCCGACGCGCGAACACCCTCCCCCACCGGCACGTCCCGCGCGGGGCCGGCGCCCGCTCCCCCCACCGAGATCCTCGTCGAGGATGTGCGCCGATCGTTCGGCGACCGGGTCGTGCTCGACGCCATCAACCTCCGCGTCGGCACCGGCGAGATCGTCGCCATCGTCGGCGGCAGCGGATCGGGCAAGACCGTCCTGCTCGACCACATGACCGGCCTGATGCTGCCCGACTCCGGACGCATCCTCGTGGCCGACCACAGCGCCGGCCCCTCGGCGCCCAAGTCCCTCCGCATGGGTGGCACCGTGCGCGAAGCCGCCCAGCCCGCGGCCCCGCTGGTGGACCTGGCGCAGGTGACCGAGGAGCAGCTGGATCGGATACGCCTGCACTGGTCGATCGTCTTCCAGCACAACGCCCTCTTCTCCGGCACCGTCTACGAGAATGTCGCCCTCTGGCTCCGCGAGCACACCGACATGGGCGAGGCGGCGATCCGCCGGCGCGTCGTCCAGAGCCTCGAGGCCGTCGCGCTCGACCCCGCGGATGTGCTGGAGAAGCAGCGCGAGGCCCTTTCCGGCGGCATGGCCAAGCGCGTCGCCATCGCCCGCGCGATCGCGACCAACCCGCTGGTCATCTTCTACGACGAGCCGACCACCGGGCTGGACCCGGTCGTCGGCGGGCACATCCACGAGCTCATCTGGACGACCCACCACCTCCTCCCCGCCTCCGCTGGCCACGCTGCGCGCACCGACGACGGGGGAGGGGGCGAGACCGCCGACATGGTTCCGCGCACCAGCATCATCGTCACCCATGACAAGGAGCTGCTCCGCCGCCTGGCGCCGCGCGTGATCATGCTGTTCGAGGGCACGGTCTGCTTCGACGGAACGTACGAGCAGTTCCTCCAGTCGGCCCTCGCCCCGGCCCGGGCCTACCTCCAGGCGATGCCGGTGCTGCACGCTCGCCCGTCGCAGGACGCCTGGCCGCACGGCCACCGCGCGTAGGGCAGGCCTCCCCAACCTCACGCCCCCTCGCCCTCGACCCTCAGCACCTCCCACAGGTCCTTCACCACCCACGACATATTCGCGTGCGCCGTGCGGGTCGCCGCCGCGATATGCGGCAAGAGGCGGGCGTTCTTCACCCCCAGCAGCGGATAGGACGCATCGAACGGCTCGGGCTCGTGCACGTCCAGCACCGCCTGGGCCGCGGGGCTGGCGCGGAGGAACGCCGCCAGCGCCGGCGCATCCACGACGAACCCGCGCGACGTGTTGATCAGCACCACGTCCGGCTTGCACCCCGCCAGCGCCGGCGCGCCGATCAGCCCGCGGTTGCCGGGGCGTGAATCCACGTGCACCGTGAGAATATCGGCATCCCGGAAAAGGTCGCCGACCGGCACGGGCCTCGCCCCCGACCGGCGCGCCTCGGGGATCTCCACCAAATCGTTGTAGATCACCCGCATGTTGAGCGCGGCCCCGACCCGCGCGACCTGCGAGCCGATCCGCCCGAACCCGAGGATTCCCAGGGTCAGGTCCGAGAGCTGGCGGTGGGCGATCAACCCCTGGCGCACCGCCTTCCACTCCTTCACCCCCAGCGCGCTCGCCACCGGCGCGCGGGGACGCAGCACGTCCAGCATGAGGGCCGTGACGTACTCCACCACCGCGCGCGTGTTCGCGTCCGGCGTGGAGAGGACCTTCACCCCCCGCCCCTCGCACGCGCCCACGTCCACGTTGTCCAGGCCCACGCCCGCCCGGGCCACCACCTTCAGGCGCGGCGCCCGCTCCAGCAGCGCGCGGTCGACCGTGGTGTAGGTCCGGATGACCAGCCCATCGGCCCGCGCCAGCAGCTCGCCGAACCGCGGCTCGTCCTCGACGGCGCACGACACCACCTCGCAGCGCTCGCCCAGCCAGGCCGCCGCGGCCTCGTCCAAGTGCTCGGTCTGGATGACCAGCAGCCGCCTCATTCGTCCCCGCGCGAGCCCCTCCCGCCGCCCTTGCCGGAGCCTCTGCCCCGCCCCGCCCCGCCGCCGTCCTCGTCCGCGTCGTCGTCCCCGCCGAAGTCCGCGGGCTCGATGATCGCGGTCATCGAGCCCTTGCTCTCGGCCATGAGCGCATCGCGCCCGAAGGCCAGGATCTGGTCGCGCTTGAGCTCGGCGTGCTCCTTGTGCGTGGTCAGGCAGACGGCACGCCCGTCGTTGTCCACGGCCTTGGCGACCTTGAACGCCTTCTCCTTGGGGTGCCCGAAGAGCTCCTGCATCATGCGGATCACGTACTCGTACGTGTGCTCCTCATCGTTGATGAGCACGACGTTCCAGCTCCGCGGCGGGGGCACATCGGTGTGGGGCTTGGTGTCGGTGGCGGTCGAGGTCTTGGTGGAGGCCATGCGCATCAATACTAAGCGCAGTCCGGATGACTCGGGCGGGGACCCCGCGAATAGACTCTCATCATGCGGCGGCCGCGGCTCATCGCGTTTCGACCGTTCCGCGCTTCAACTCCCCTTCTTTTTCCTGCTTCGGTCCCTGGCTAGGGCGTCGTCGAGTAGCCGCCGACTCGCGCGGAAGTTCGTCGAGTTGAGTGATCCGAACACCGTGGGCAAGTCAAGCAGACCCTTGGCCGCGGCGGCCTCCAACACGGCGAGCGTGCCATAGGCGGCGATCCCACGCTGCAGCGCGGCCTGGCGGCCCCGCTTCTCGTCAATCAGCAGCGCATCTGCGTGCAGTTCCTCCGCCAGCGCGATGGCATCGGCCTCACCCGGGTCCAGCTTCGGGTCGCGCTGGACGTCTGTCGGCGTCCGAATCTCGATCCATCCTGGGAGCTGCGCGACCCATCGGCGCACCACCTCGGGGGTGCCAATATCCGAGAGCTCCTGGAGAACCGTTGGAGGTATGAGCACCCGGCCGAACAGCGTGCCCAGCACATCGACGTGTCCGATCAGCACGAGGTAGTTCAGCGGGGAGGTGTCCGAGACGACGATCATCAGCCGACGAGCCTGCGGAGTTGTTCGACCTGTGCCGCCTGTTCATCGGGGCTGACCAGATCCTCGGTCACGCCGTGCGACTTGAGCAGACCGTCCGTCTGGTACCTCGACAGGCCCAAGGCGTGCGCAAGCTCGTGCTGAGAGAGTTTGCCGCGCCGGTACAGCTCAACAAGCACGCTCTCCTTCGCCGCCTGGTCTAGGTCAGGGAACTCACGGCGGAGCCGCTCCTCAATATCTCCGGGGAGTTGGAAGGTAATAGACATGCTGGACCTCGCCAAAGCGTAGCCCTCACACGCTTGATTCGATGCCTGGACGACGCGATGGCCCGCGTTGCCCTTCTCCCTTCTCCGCCCGCGATCCTCACTTCCCCCCGAACGCCCCCTCCGCCACCTCGATCGCCCTCCCTAGCGCCGCCGCCTTGTTCACCGTCTCCTGGTATTCCGCGCCGGCCTCCGAGTCGGCGACGATCCCCCCCGCGGCCTGCACGTGGTACATCCACGTCCCGTTCTTCCCGCTCCCGCCTTCGCGCAGGGCTGTCGGCACCACCATCGTCCGCAGGGCGAGCGCCATGTCCATGTCCCCGTCGAGCCCCACGTACCCCATGCCGCCGCCGTAGGGGCCGCGCCGCACCGGCTCCAGCTCGTCGATGATCTGCATCGCCCGAACCTTCGGCGCCCCCGAGATCGTCCCCACCGGCAGCGTCGCCCGCAGCGCGTCCCAGGCGTCCAGCCCGTCGCGCAGCCGCCCCGTCACCGTCGAGGAGATGTGCATCACGTGGCTGTACCGCTCCACCTCCATCACCGCCGGCAGCTCCACGCTCCCCGGCGCGGCCACCTTGCCGACGTCGTTGCGCCCCAGGTCCACCAGCATGATGTGCTCGGCCCGCTCCTTGGGGTCCGCCAGCAGCTCGCGCTCCAGCGCCGCGTCTTCCTCCGGCGTAACGCCACGACGGCGCGTCCCCGCCAGCGGCCGGTTGGTCACGATCCGCGAGCCGTCGGGCCTCGTGCGCACGCGGCAGAGGATCTCCGGGCTCGACGCCACCAAGATGCACCCCTGGGCCTGCATGTACACCATGTACGGGCTGGGGTTCACCACCCGCAGCGCGCGGTAGACGTCGAAGGGGTCCGCGCCCGAGCGCTTCTCGAACCGCTGCCCCAGCACGACCTGGAAGACATCCCCCGCGCGGATGTACTCCAGCGCCCGCGCCACCATCGCAGCGTGCTGCGCCTTCGTCGTGTTCGACGCCATCGGCACGCCGCGCCCCCCCCCCCCCCCCCCCCCCCCCCCCCCCCCCCCCCCCCCCCCCCCCCCCCCCCCCCCCCCCCCCCCCCCCCCCCCCCCCCCCCCCCCCC
>JBGPJM010000122.1:0-14648 GCA_041485385.1 Phycisphaerae bacterium
CATGGTGATAATCACCTTGAGCACCGATCCAGGACCCGACGGAGCCAGAGAGTCGAGTTCCTTGCCCTTGGCCGTCCACTCGTGCACGGCATCGAGGATGGGCTCATCGACGTCCTTGTAGCCGGAGCTCTGCAGGATCCGGGCCTTCTTCACCTTGCCGGCGCGATCGAAGCTGATCTCGACCACCGGATTGCGCGGAATGGCCGTGACGCGGGTGTACTTGCTGAACTCCGGGCGCCGGACGGTCTTGATGTCCAGGCCCTGGCCGGCCTGGACCTTGCCGTTCTTGTACTCCGCGGTCTTCCTGATCGACGCGGCGTCGGCCTCTTCGTCGGTCTTCTCGGCGACCGGACCGCCCGAGGCCCCGCCCTGGCCGCCGCTGCTGCCCTCGTCATCCTTGCTCGTCGGCGCAACAGGCGACGGGGTGGGCGGCGGCTGAGTCTTCGGCTGGGGGACCTGATCCGCGCGGGCGGGCTCGCTCGGCGCCGGGAGGGTCGGATCGGCCGGCGGCAGATCTTCGGCTGTGACGACGTCGGGGGTGGCCGCTTGGACCATCGGCGCGGGCTCGATCGCCGCCGGGTCCCGCGGTGGGTCAGCCGCCGACAAATCGGGGACGGTCGCCACGGCGGGCGTGGCCGGCTGACCAGGCGAGGACCCATCGCCGGTGGCGACCTCCGTCGCCTGACCCGGGTCGGGGTTCATCGCGGATTGATCGGCGTCGCCTTCAGGCGCGGCGTGCTCCGTCGCCGTCTCGAAGCCAACCCAGGTGAGGGTGTCGGCCGTGGAGTGCTCAACACCCAGTCGAAGCGAACTGGGCGGGCACTGGGGCGGTGGTGCGGCGTCCGGGTCGGGGTCGATCGCTGCCAGCGGCGAAAGGAAGGTGGAGGCCAGAAGGACCAGCACGCGGAGCTGCTCGCCGATCCACGTTGCCGCGACATAGGTCGAGGCGGCGCTCACGTGCAGCAGCACACTTAGGCAGAGCGCGGCCGCCGGCAACCGAGATGTCGAACCTGCCAGCATTCCACGAGAACGGTAGGCGGTTTGGGTTGCTACGCTTGGTGCCGGTGGAGGGGGTTTGGCCGGTATGCGCCGGGCGCGGGAAAACGGCACACGGGGCGGCGGTTCGCTTTCGCAAAGGATGGTCCATGATCGATCGAATGCTCGCGGCGGCGGTATGTCTGGTCGGCGGGGCCGTGTGTGCACAGGACACAGCTCCGGCGGGGCCTATACCCGTGCCGCCGGCCGAAGTCGGAAAGCCGGCGCAGCCAGCCCCCTTGCCAGCCGCCGAAACGCTGGCGGTAGGGGCGAAGGCGCCCGCCCTGTCCATCGAGAAATGGGTCAAGGGTGACCCCGTGAAGAAACTCGAAACGGGGAAGGGGTACATCGTCGAGTTCTGGGCCACCTGGTGCACACCGTGCCGCGCGAGCATCCCGCACTTGAGCGAGCTGCAGGCCCAACTCAAGGACAAGGGACTGACGGTGATCGGCGTGGCGAGCGGATCGCTCAACGACCAGCTGGCGGAGGTGGAGGCGTTCGTGGGGAAGATGGGGGAGAAGATGTCGTACACGGTCGCCTGGGACCTTGAGGGGGGAACGTGCAAGGCGTGGTACGAGGCGTCGCGGCAGGAGGGGATCCCCGCGGCCTTCATCGTGAACACCGACGGCCGGATCGCTTGGATCGGCAACCCGCTGTACCCCGAAGGAGAGCTCGACGCGGTGGCGACGGAGGTCGTGGAGGGGACGTTCGACATGAACGCCGCAGTGGCGAAGGCCAAGCACGACGCAGAGATCCAGCAAAAGGCCGGGAAGATCCTGGAGGAGGTCGGGTCGCTCTGGCAGGCGGACAAAAAGAAGGAAGCGATGGCGAAGCTGGAGGAGGCGATCGCGCTGGACGCGGTGCGATTCGGCGACCTGGCCATCCAGCGGTTCGGCGTGCTGCTCGTGGAGCTCAAGGATCCGGACAGCGCGTACTCGTACGCGGCGAAGCTGGCCGACGGGGTGTTCAAGGACCAGGCGGTGCTGCTGAGCGCCCTGGCGTCGGTGATCCTGTCGGAGGAGGTCGAGAAGAAGAACCTGCCCATGGCCAGGAAACTGGCGGAACGGGCCAACGATGTCAGCAAGGGGAAGAACCCGGCGATCCTGGACACGCTCGCACGCGCGCATTTCGTCAGCGGTGACCTCGCGAAGGCGGTGGACTTCCAGACCAAGGCCGTTGCGGCCGCGAAAGACGAGGACATGAAGGCGGACCTCGAGGCGACGCTGGAGAAGTACAAGAAGCCGGCCGATGGGCCGGACAAGAGATAGTTCAAGTACGCGAGGGGGGGCGATCGACACGACGCTGAAGGACATCGCGGGGCGAGAACCGACGCGAGGAATGTCCTGAGCTTGTTCGGTTGACAATCGGCTCTGGTGTCCGGGCATCCCCTCTACCGGGGCCGGGTTGCAACACGCGTGTCACCGGCGTGTAAACTCTTGGCCCGGGGTTCGCCGCCGTGTTGGCAGCGCCCGCGGACGGGGACGATCGGAGGGTGGGTTACGAAGGAGCATTGCGATGTTGAAGCGTTGTTTCGCCGCGGGGCTCGTGCTGATGGTGGCGGGCACGGCCTTCGCGCAGAACGAGAAGCCGGCGAAGCCGGAGAAGACGACGGAGAAGCAGCCTGAGATCAAGGCGCTCAAGCTGGGCGACCGGGCACCACAGCTCACGATCGAGAAATGGGTGAAGGGGGAGCCGGTGACGGGGTTCGAGAAGGGGAAGGTGTACGTCGTGGAGTTCTGGGCGACGTGGTGCGGGCCGTGCGTCGCCAGCATGCCGCACATGACGGAGCTGCAGAGCAAGTACAAGAGCAAGGGCGTGACGATCATCGGCGTGTCGAGCACCGACACGCGGGGGAACACGCTGGAGAAGGTCGAGAAGATGGTGAAGGACAAGGGGGACGACAAGATGGGGTACAGCGTCGCGTGGGACAAGGAGCGTTCCACGAACGAGGCCTACATGAAGGCGGCCGGGCAAGGGGGCATTCCGTGCGCGTTCCTGATCAACCAGGAAGGGAAGGTCGCGTACATCGGGCACCCCCATTATCTCGACGAGCCGCTGGAGAAGGTGGTGGCGGGCAAGTGGGATATCGAGGCGGGCAACAAGGCGATCAAGGACAAGCAGGAGCAGGAGGCCAAGGAGCAGCAGAAGCAGGCGGAGAAGCAGGAAGCGAACCTGAAGATCGTCGAGGAGTACAAGGCGCTTCTGGAGGACGGGAAGACCGACGCTGCATACCAGAAGGTGCGCGACCGCGTGGACTCGGACTTCAAGGATGACGCGCAGTCGCTGAACGCCGTGGCGTGGTTCCTCGTCGACCCGCAGATCAAGGTCGCCAAACCCGACCTGGACCTGGCGCTCAAGGCCGCGAAGCGGGCGGTGGAGCTGACGGAGGAGAGCCGGCCGGACATCCTGGATACTTACGCGCTGGTGGTCTTCCGGCGGGGCGACGCGAAGAGGGCGCTCGAGCTGGAGAAGAAGGCGATCTCGCTTCTCCCGGAGGGGATGCCAGCGACCGCGCGGAAGGAGTACGAGGACCGGCTGAAGGAGTTCCAGAACGCGGTGGATAAGAAGTAACAGGCGCACCGGCCGCGGCAACGGCCTTCAGAGAGCACAACCGCCCCGGCGACCCGGGGCGGTTTTTTTCTCGGCGCACCGTGTGCGGGATCAGATCAGAACGGAATATCCTGCTCCTCGATCGGCTGGTAATCGGGAGCGCCGGCGGGCGCGCCGGCGGCCGGCGCTGCCGCTCCCGCTCCCGCGGGGCGAGCCTGGGGCGCCGGGCGCGACGCGTAACCGCCCCCCCCACCCCCGCCACCGTTTCCGCCCCCCGAGCCGTCGGTCGGTCGCGAGTCGACGAAATGGAAGTTCTCGACGACGACCTTGATCTTGGAGCGGTTTGATCCGTCGTTCTTGTCCTGCCACGTGTCCAGACGGAGGTGCCCCTCAATGAAGATCGGGCGGCCCTTGCTGAAGAACTTGCTGATGTTCTCCGCCGTCTTCCCCCAAGCGTCGCAGTCCACGAACAGGACTTCTTCCTTCAGTTCGCCCGCGGCGGTCTTGTACCGCCGGTTGACCGCCAGGCCGACCGTCGCGACGGCCTGGTTGGACTGCGTGTACTTGAGCTCGACGTCGCGCGTGAGGTTCCCCATCAACATGACTTTGTTGTAGCTGACTGCCATCGTGCATCTCCGAAAAAGAGCTGATTCCGCTCGAGCGGCGTGCCGCCAGGCAGGCCGCTGTCTGAACGAACGGAATCTTAACGTACTCCGGCGGGTTTGTCACGTCAAGCCGGCGGACAAATTGGGGAAAGGCGCGGACCCTCCGTCCCAAGGCGGTGCCGCGCGTACGCCTGGAGGCCGGATCAGCCTTTCAGAGGCTCGAGTCGGCCGCCTCGATATCGGCGTCGTCGGGCTCGGGACGGTCGGCGGGAACGGGAACGGCGGTGTCGGGGGCCTCGACGGCGCGCTGGGCGCGGAGGCGGGCTTCGACCTCGAGTTCCTTCTGGGCGTCGGCGGCGCGCATCTCGTCGAGCCCGAGGTGGTCGCAGCGGACCAGCAGCGTGCGGAGGATCTTCTCCGAGAGGTTACAGGAGCGCTCGATCTGGGCGATGTTGGGAGCCGGAGAGGAGAAATAGACGAGCAGGTAGACGCCGCGCTTCTGCTTCTTGATCTCGAACGCGAACCGTCGCTCGTCCCACTTCTTCATCGCGATGATCGTCGCGCCGGCCTTGGCGAGGATCTCCTTGATGTGGTCGACGGCGCCCTGGAGGTCGACGGCGACCGTCTGCGAGAGCAGGAACATTCCTTCGTAGTTGAACGTGCGGATCTGGGGCATGGGGGCCTTTCGCGAGTTCTGAGTTCCGAGTGTCCGGAGAATGCTGTGTCTATTTGCTGATCTGCGGGTCCGACTCGGCCGGGGGGGGGTTGCGGGAGTTGAAGCGGTTCATGGCGGTCGTGATGCCGCTGGTGATGAAGGTCTCGGCGGCGTCGGCCGCGCGGTCGAGGGCGGGGTCCATGGCGGACCACTGTTCGGACGTGAAGCGGCCCAGGACGTAGTCGGCCTGGTCCATGAAGGGCGGGGCGGCGTCGATGCCGATGCGGCAGCGGGCATAGGTCTCGGTGCCGAGGGCCCGCTCGATGTCGGCCAGGCCGTTGTGGCCGCCGGCCGAGCCGGCGGGGCGGAGGCGGAGGAAGCCGGTGGGGAGCGCGACGTCGTCGACGATCACGAGCAGATCGGCGGCGGGGTCGAGCTTGTAGAAACCGACGGCCTGCAAGACCGCGGCGCCCGAGCCGTTCATGTAGGTGGTGGGCTTGAAGAGGATGCACCGCTCGCCGGCGATCGCCCCGTCGGTGAGCGCGGCGTTGAAGCGCCCCTTGGGGATAGCGCCGGGCATGTGCCGGCGCGCAAGCCGGTCCACAGCAAGGAAGCCCGCGTTGTGACGCGTCCTCTCGTACTGGGGACCGGGATTGCCGAGGCCGACGATGAGCTTCATGGTTGACGGATCGCTGGGATGGGATTACTTCTTCTTGCCCTCGTCCTTGGCGGGTGGAGCGCCCTTGCCCGGTGCCGCCCCCTTGGCTGCCGGAGCGGCGCCCTTGGCCGGTGCCGCGCCCTTGGCCGGCGCCGCGCCCTTGGCCGCCGGGGCGGCACCCTTGGCCGGTGCGGCGCCCTTGGCCAGCGGGGCGGCTCCTTCCTCGCCCTCCTCGGGCTTCTTGGCGGTGATGACCTCGGGCTCGGCGCCCTCGGCGGTGACCACCGCCGCCTCCTCGACCTTGAGCTCGTGCTGGATGACGACCTGCGCCACGATCGCGTGCGGATCGGTGAGGAGCTTCATGTCGTCCTTGGGGAGCTTGATCTGGGCGACGGTGATCGCGTGCCCCAGGTCCAGGTCGGTGATGTCGACCTCGACGTGGTCGGGGAGGTCGAGCACGCGGCACTCGACGTCGATCTCGTTGGTCGGGTGCAGCAGGATGTTGCCGGCCGACTTGAGGCCCTTGGCGTCGCCGATGAGCCGGACGTGCACCTTGGTGACCACCCGTTCGTTGAGGTCCACGCGGGCGAAGTCGCAGTGGATGACGTTGGAGCCGAGGTAGTCGAAGCCGACGTCCTTGAGAAGGACTGTCTGGGCCTGCGGCTCGCCCTCGATGGCAAGCGTAAAAACCTTCTCGCCCTTGGCGATGTGGCGAAGTGTCTCGCGGGCGTCGATGACGACCGGGACCGGGGCCGTGCCGTGCCCGTAGACGATGGCGGGGAGCTGGCCGCGCTCACGGAGGCGCCGGGAATAGCGGGAGCCGAGACGTTCGCGACGATTGGCGGTGAGGGAAGGGGTCTGGGTGGTCATGGGATCCTCTTGGTGCTTGATTCTGGGGGAGTTCCGGTGGGGGGATGGTGCTACCGCTTGGCGCCGGCCGTGCGGTGGAAGAGGGCACTGACGGAGAGGTTGTGGTGGATGCGGTGAATCGCCTCGCCCAGGAGCTTGGAAACGCAGAGCTGGACGTACTTGTCCTTGATCGGGGCGATCCGGTCGCCCGAGGGGATGGTGTCAGTGCAGACGATCTGCGAGATGGGGCTGGCGGCCAGGCGCTGCATGGCCATGCCGACCAGCACGGGGTGGGTGGCCGCGGCGATGACGCGCTTCGCGCCGTGGTCGAGAACGACGCGTGCGGCCTCGCAGACGGTGCCCGCCGTGGTGATCATGTCGTCGAACATGAGCACCGTCTTGTTCTTGACGGTGCCGATGAGGTTGCCCGTCGTGACGTCGGAGCCGGAGACGCGGCGCTTGTTGATGATGGCCAGGTCGCCGCCGAGAAGGTTGGCGAACGTCTCCGCGACCTTGACGTTGCCGACGTCGGGGCTGACCAGGCAGAGGTCGCCCAGGTCGGCGCGGTGCTGCTCGAAGTAGTCAAGGAACACCGGCGTGGCGGAGAGGTGGTCGACGGGGATGTCGAAGAAGCCCTGGATCTGCGCGGCGTGCAGGTCGATCGCCAGCACACGGTCGGCGTGCGCCGCCGTGATGAGGTTGGCGACGAGCTTGGCGGTGATGGGCACGCGTCCCTCGTCCTTGCGGTCCTGCCGGGCGTAGCCGAAGTAGGGCGTCACGACGGTGACGCGGTCGGCGCTGGCCCGCTTGAGGCAGTCCAGGAAGATCAGCAGCTCCATAATGTTGTCGTTGACCGGGGAGCACGTGGAGAGCAGCACGTAGCAGTCGCGCCCCCGGACGTCCTCCTCGAGCTTGACGAGGAGCTCGCCGTCGGGGAACGATTCCGTTCGGACGTGCCCCAGCGGGATGTCCAGGTGCTCGCAGACCTGGCGGGCCAGACCCACCGAGTGACGGCCGGCGAAGACCTTCAGGAGGTTGGCGTCGGAGCTGCTCATCGGATTCCTCCGGCTCCGCCCACGGTCCGGGCAGGAGCGGTGGCGGACGAGGGGGCGGACGGCGAAACGGACGCGGCACGCCGACGGTAGATCGCGTCCACCTCGGCGAGCTGCTCGGGCGTGTTGATCGAGAGCACGTCCTCGGGCGGGACGGCCGGGATGACCTCGACGCGTCCGCCGTCTTTCAGCAGCAGGGCGGGCACGTCGGTGATGTAGTATTCGCCGCTCTGAGGGTTCGGAGTGAGGCGTGCGAGGGTTTCGAAGAGGGCGGCGCCGTCGAAGCAGTAGTAGCTCGGGTTGACCTCGCGGATGGCGAGCTGCTCGGGCGTGCACTGCTTGTGCTCGACGATCCCGACAAAACGGCCGGCCTTGTCGCGGACGACGCGCCCGTATCCCGTCGGATCGTCGATGATGGACGTGGCGAGCGTGGCCAGCGCGCCCACGGCGCGGTGGCGGTCCAGCAGCGTGCGAAGAGTCTCCGCGCGGATCAGGGGACCGTCGCCGGCGAGGACAAAGACGGGAGACGAGCCGGGACGCAATGCCTCGGAACCCAGGACCGGCCCGGTGCACCGGACCGCGTGTCCCGTGCCGAGCTGCTCCTCCTGCACGGCGTACTCCAGGCCGTTGGACCACGCTGCGCCCTGCGCCCCCATCGCCGCGCGGAACAGTTCCTGCCTGTAGCCCACGACCAGGATGATGCGCCGGCAGCCCGCCTTGCGGCACGCATCAACCACTGCGCAGACCATCGGCCGCCCGCCGATGGGGTGCAAGACCTTCGGCAGGTCGGATTTCATCCGCGTGCCCTTGCCGGCGGCGAGGATGATGGCGGCGGGATGTGCCGTGGGGCCGTTCATGGTTCGACGGCGCCCGACAAAATCTCGGCGAGGGTGCTTGACGAAGCGACGCGGCAGGGAGAACCGGCCGCCCGGCAGATACTGGCCGACCAGGATTCGAACCTGGACAAACAGAACCAAAATCTGCTGTGCTACCGTTACACCATCGGCCAAAGGGGGGGTTGTCGGGCGGGGGAACTCCGGGTTGGGGCCGCCCTTTGAGAGGCGACCGGTTTCACAGACCACACGTCGCGGTCCGCGAAACGGTCCCATGGAACGGGAAGCCGGGCGGAGACCGCGGCACAGTGCCCGAGCGAGTCCCGGCTCAAGGAGCCGGAGTGCCCGAGCCGAGCTGGACCTTCCGCCAGCCGCTGGGGAGGGAAGGCCCCTGACCGCGCCTCGGCACCGGGTGGTCGTACCCGGTGCGTCCGTCGCGGTCGGCTCATCAGGGATTCAGAGGCCGGGAAGTTTAGAGGAGAGCGGTGAGCAGTCAATCGACCGGCGCCGGATGCGCAAACCGTCGCTCTCAGGGCAACTCGGGGGGCGCTTCGGCATCGATGGCCTCCTTGCTGATCATGTCGTAACAGGTCGCCAGCAGACCCGCAAGAGGAAACCGGGCGCCCGTGAACGGACTCGGGCCGACCCGCCGAAGGATTGGGTGGCTCACATCCGGCGGCGTGATGGGCAGATCGAGCCGCGACAGGGGATCCCCACCGATGCCCGCCGCGGCGCCCGCGGTCGCACCCGCGGCGCCCCCGTCGCCCCAGAACGACGCGACGCACTCTTCCAGCGGCGCCGCGGGCCGGTCCGCGATCCCCGGGAGGTGCGGCGTGTAGATTGGGATCGCGCCCGTGGTGGAACGAGCCGAACCGGCCGCGGCACGACGCTGACGGAGCCGCTCGATGAGCTCGTCCTGCGGCATGCCGCGGAGCGTGAAGATCAGGAACGGATCGGTGGACAGCCTGTCGGCGACGATGGCCATCGTGCAGCAGGCGTGCTTGCACCAGACCCCCGCCGCCGGACCGCCGTTGCCCGAGGGTGCAGCGCCCGCGCCCCCTCCGGTGAAGAGCGCGCAGCTGCACGACACGGCGATGTCGGAGGGATCGGCAGGAAACAGTCGCAGCCCGACAGGGATGAAAAGGTCCTCGATATTCGGCGGGAGCTCGCCGGCGAGCAGGCTGGCGGAGTACCGGGCCTGCGCGAGCATCGCGTCGATCACCGGCTCCCATTGCTCGTGCGTGAACATCGGCACACGCAGCGCGACGCTGTACGCCCGCGGCATTCGCCCCTGCACCCGCGCGATGACGGTCCCCGCCGTCAGGTCCAGCGACCGGGTCTGCCCGAGCCGCGCGTACTCCAGCCCCTCGGCCAGCTGGTCGCCCGGCGCCATCGTCTCGACCAGCCGCATCCAGCGCTGCACCACCCAGGGCGTCTGGCCCGGCTTGCGCGCCGAGAGGCGCACCCCACCGACGACGCGGCGCGGATTGGCCGTGGGCTTGGCCGGGCGACGATCGAACCTTCCCATGACGGGCGGAGACCCCGGCTGCGGTGGAGCGGGCGGATCGGGCGGCCGGGAGGACGGCTGGCTCGAACCGGCGGGCGGCCTGGATGGGGGAGGCGTCGGGGGCATCAGTCTTCGTCTCCGATGGCCTCGGTGCGGAGCGTGAGCAGGTCGCGGAGCTGGGAGGTGGAGAGCTCGGTAAGCCAGGCCTCGCCGGAGCCGATGACGTTCTCGGCCAGCTCGGTCTTCTGCTCGATCATCTGGTCGATCCGCTCCTCGAGCGTGCCGGAGCACACGAACTTGTGCACGTGCACCGTGCGCGTCTGGCCGATGCGGTAGGCGCGGTCGGTCGCCTGCGCCTCGACGGCGGGGTTCCACCAACGGTCGAAATGGAAGACGTGGTTCGCGGCGGTGAGGTTCAGGCCCAGGCCACCGGCCTTGAGGCTGAGGATGAAGATCGGACGCGAGCCGTCGCCCTTCTGGAAGGCCGCGATCATCTCCTGCCGCTGCTGGGAGGTGCTGCCGCCGTGCAGGAACAGCACCTCGCGGTCCAGGTCGTGGCGGATCATCCCCGCGAGGATGTGGCCCATCTGCCGGAACTGCGTGAAGACCAGCGCCTGGTCGCCGACGTCCAGGACCTCGCGGAGCATCTCGACCAGGCGGAAGCACTTGCCGGAGCGGACGGCGTCCTGCGGCATCTCGCCCCCAGGGCCCGAGCCGCCCTCCTTGAGGAAATGCGCCGGGTGGTTGCAGATCTGCTTGAGTTTGATGAGCCCGGCCAGCACGATGCCGCGCCGCTGCATGCCCTCGGCCTGGTCCGCGACGGTGAGCATGTCCGAGACGCAGGTCTGGTACAGCGTGGCCTGTTCCGGCGTAAGGTAGCAATACTCCCGGGATTCGACCTTCTCGGGGAGGTCGGCGATGACGTTGGGGTCGCTCTTGAGCCTCCGCAGAACGAACGGCTGCACAAGGCCGCGGAGCTGGCCGGCCCGGTGGCGGTCGTGGTAGCGCTCGATCGGGACGGAGAACCGGCGACGGAAATCGCCGGCGGTGTCGAGATACCCGGGGTTGAGGAACTCCATGATCGACCACAGCTCCCCGAGGCGGTTCTCCACGGGCGTGCCGGTGAGGGCGATCCGTCGCGGCGTGGGGATCGACCGGATGGCCTGCGTCTGCTTGGCGCCGGGGTTCTTGACGTTCTGCGCTTCGTCGAGGACGACCCGGCCCCACGTCACGCCCGAGAGCTGGTCGCGGTCCCGGTGCGCCAGCGCATAGGTCGTGATGACGACGTCGGACTGGCGCGCCGCGCCGAGCAGCTCGGCACCTTGCAGGCGCTGGATGCCGTGGTGAACCAGGATCTTCAGGTGCGGGGTGAAGCGGCGAGTCTCGTGGATCCAGTTCCCCACGACCGACATCGGGACGATGAGCAGCGTCGGATCGGGACGGGGCGACGGGGCGTCGGCCTCGCCGCCGACGGCGATCCGCTCGTGGGCAAGCAGGGCCAGCAGCTGGATCGTCTTCCCGAGGCCCATGTCGTCGGCGAGGCAGGCGCCCAGGCCCAGCCGGTCCAGGAACGCCAGCCACGAAAGGCCCTTGACCTGGTATGGCCGGAGGGTGCCGATGAACGTCCGCGGCGGATCGAGGAACGGCAGGGTCTGGTTAGACGACGCGTCGCCGAACACCGTGGCGACCCATCCGGTGGCGTCCATGCCGAGAATCGGGAGCCCCGTCTGGCGCGGGTCCGAGGCGTAGGCGAGCTTGAGCGCACGTCCGACCTCCATCTGCCCGCCGGGGTTCCTCCCAAGAAACTCGATCGCCGCCCGTACGTCCTCGGGACGGATCTCCACCCAGCGCCCGTCGAGGCGGATAAGGGGCGAGTGCTGCGCGGCCAACCGCTGGAACTGCTCCAGCGTGAGGGCCGTCTCTCCGACGGCGATCTGCCACTGGTAGTTGACAAGCGTGTTCAGGCCGAAATGGGTGAGCGTGCGCGTCGGGCCGGGCCGCACGCCGGGGAGGTCGTCCAGGTCCAGCGGATCGCTCTCGACGCGGAGGCGGGCTCCCACGCGGACGGTGGGCGACTGCCACCACTGCGGGACCTCGGCGCCGATGTTCTGCTCCAGAAGGATCGGCCGGACCTCGCGCAGGAACCGGTAGGCCTCGGCGGTGGAGAGCTCGAGCTCGCCCGGTTCGGAGGCCTCCAGCGCCTGCTCCAGCGGCTTGTAGAGCCGGGCGGCGCGCCCCAGTTCGGCCAGCAGCAACTCCTGCGGGGAATCGATGCGCTGGCCGTCGATGGTGACGCCCGAGCCGGAGAGAAGCCAGATGTCGGGCGCATCGATATACACCTGCGGGCGCTCGACCGACTGGAGGTGGAACGAGAGGGTCCAGCGGATGTCCTCGCCGGGTTTCTGGAAGTCGCGGAGCTCGCCCAGGTCGATCGGCTCGCCGAGCCGGAGGCAGAGCCGCCAGGCCGCCCCCGCCGCGCGGTCCTCGAGCCCGCCTATCCAGGCGCGCACGCCCTTGAGCAGCTCGTGGCGCTGTGCGAATCCGGCGAGGATCTCGGTGTCGTCCGAGAGCAGGCCGGTGAGCCACGCGACGTGGATATCCGCCGACGGATCGCGCGATTCGATCGCCTCAGCCAGGCCCTCGCGCCGGAACACCCGCCGGCACATCGCGTCGCACACCCGGAGGAGGAAGTCGTCCAGGATCGCCCACGGCTCGTGCGCAAAGGCGTCCACCGCGGCCCGCGCCACCGGCGGCATCGACGCGCCAAGTGTGCGCAGTCGCTCCATCGTCGGTTCATCCGCCAGCCAGGGCTGCCAGGCGCCCAGGAGGTCGCCGCCCGGGTCCTGCAGGATCATCGGGACCAGCCGCTGGTTGGCCTGCAGGTACCGCAGCAGGCGCACGGCCGCGCCGAAGAAGCGAACCGACTCACCCACCGCAACGACCGTCCCGCCCGAGGTTCCGTTCGCCGACCCGTCGGGCGCGACGCCGTGCTGCGCGGCGTCCTCCAGCGCGTCGAGCACCGCGGGCACCATGGGCGGCCCGATGGCCACGGTCCTGACCCCGAACGCCGCCAGCGTCGGGAGCGGCGAATCGGGGTCCGACACCGCGTGCCCCACTGCGTGGGCGATGGTCGGGCTGGGCAGCGGCACACCCGCGTGCGATGGCAGGCGCAGGACGAGTGTCGACTCGGTGATCGACCGACCGACGCCGGGGTCGCCGGTCTCGCCGAGCCCGTTGGCCGGCGCGGGCCCGGCACGCAGGAGGCTCTCGATCCGCGCCCGCACCACGGAAGAGTCCGCGGCCCAGGAGTGCGAGTCGGCGGGCGCCGGTGCGCCGGCGCGCACCGCGCCCGGCACGGGATCCGTCCATTTCCCGGCAACCTCGGCCCACAGATGCAGGAAGCCCTGGGACCAGTTCGCGTGAACGAGCAGCATCGGTCGCGGATGATCCTCTACAAAAGAGCACGCCGGTTCCAGATCGTGGGGCCGGCCGAAGGGGCGCAGGAGAGCAGGACACGGGCCTGGAGGAACAAATGGGGGCGCCGAGACTCGAACTCGGGACCAGCGGATTAAAAGTCCGCTGCTCTACCAACTGAGCTACGCCCCCGCGTGGACCCTGCGACCGACGGCGTCGCCGGACCCGGGTGCGTTGCGGAGGGGATGATAGCACCGATGGTGACATCGCCGGTCGGCGGCCTGCGCGCCGCCAGCGCCGCAGAATGACTCGGGCGGCGCGGCGCACGTTCTGCGCCCGCCGGGGCGCTCCGCGTGTTCGCCCGCGGAGGAATCTCGGCGCGCGAAGACGGGCGGACCCAGGGGCCCGCCCGTCTCCCATAGACTGCTCCAGGATCGATCCGGTGCTACAGCACGGCGCCGGTGTTGCCCAGCGGCATGCCGAGCGTGCCGAAACCGCCGAAGAAGTTCGCGTCGAAGTGACCCATGTACGCGACGACCGGCGTCGGCGACCGGACCGTGAGGCCGTAGAAGCTGCCGACTCCCGGCACGGTGCCGTTGACGGCACGGGAGCCGGTGACGAAGTCGTGGATGTTGAACTCGTTGGACCCGCGCGGGTTGACCACGCGCCGGAACGTCTCGCTCCCGCCGTCGTTGAAGTTGATGGTGATCTCGACGGTGACGTCGGCCGGATTAGGGTTGTACAGCCGGAGATACTCGACGACCTGACCGCCGGCCAGCGGACGGAAACCGTCGGCGAAGAGCCACAGCGAGCTGGCCCGTTCGGCGAACGCCGATCCGGTCGCCTCGCCGTGCGAGAAGCTCGGCAGGGTGACGGTGATGGGCTGGTCGGAATCGAAGGCGATGGAGTATGACTGCTGACCGACGGGGAACGACGGCAGCGAGCCGACGGAGAAGCCGCCCCGGTGGTTGGCCGGCACGCTGACCTGCTCGCGGTAGGACGAGCCGTTGGCGAAAAAGAACGTGAAACCGACGTTCGCCGGCAGATTGTTGGCGTTGAGGATCGTCACGAACTCGCTGGTGGCGTTGATCCCCAGCTGCCCCTCCGGGGTGACCCCGGTGAGGGAACCGAGATTGGGGGTGCCCAGGACCCCGAATCCGCCGCCAATGTTGGTATCGAAGTGCGAGAGGGCCGCGACGATCGGCTGCTCGGCCACGACCTTGATGCCGAACGGACCGTTGGGGATCGACAGTTCGTGGGCCAGGGCGAACCCACCGCGCCGGAAGCCTTCGACCTGCCGGGTGAGCGTAATCGTCCCGCCGCCCTGCTCGGGGTAGATGGTCACAGTGACGTTGATGGTCTGCGGACTGGTATTAAAGAAGACCACGAAGTCGTTCACCGAGGGCTCGGAGCCGTCGGCGGGGAGCGGGACGCGGAAGCCCTCGCCGAACGTCCACACGGTGCTGGTGGTCGTGGAGAACGACTCGCCG
>JBGPJM010000123.1:0-14593 GCA_041485385.1 Phycisphaerae bacterium
ACCGTCACCAGCCGCACCGCCGCCTCGCGGAACTCAGGCGTGTACTTCCGCTTCTTCGTGCCCTTGACCATCCGTTGGACCTCCCGTCGATAGGCCGCAGCCTATCGATCGTTCGTGTCCACCGGCGGTGGGCAGGTTCAATCGTCTCGATCGCGATGAATTTCCCTGTGTCCGCCCTCTCTCCAGACGCAGGCTGTCAGGGTCAGAACCAAGGCAAGCAGACCAAGACCGGCAACGATTCGTTTCATGGCGTGTCTCCAGAGGATGCCTGCCGCTTCGTGCCCGCCGTGCGGCCCGTTTGTAGATCACCCCATCATTCGACTCGCCCCGTCAGCGGGCATTTGGCGTCCCTCATCTCCCTGCCGCGAATGGGCAACATTCCACGTGGGGGTCGCCGATCCGGACCGGACTCATGGGAATCTGTTGACATGCAAAAAGCCCTGAGAAACAGGGCTCTTGGAACGAGGCGGACGGGACTCGAACCCGCAACCACCGGATCGACAGTCCGGTACTCTAACCAATTGAGCTACCGCCCCAAGTTGTCTGCTTTCCGGGTGCGCCGGGCAAAGCCGGTAAATCTAGGCCGGGTCGGGCCGGGGTCAAGGGAGAAGACGATCGGTGGCGTTTGTTCGCGGCCCGGGACGAGGGCGTCGGGGCCGGCGGGGTCGCGCGGCTCACTTGTCTTTCAGCGAGATCTTGTTGTGCTCCTGCAACTGCAGGGGCTGGCCGTCCTTGCCGACCTTGCCCGCGTTGAGGTACACGAAGATGCTCGCCGCGGCGAGCGCGATGACCGCCAGGAAGAGCAGGCCGGTGTACACGTTCATGGAGGCCCCTCGGTGCATCTGGCCGCCGGGGAGCTGCATTCCAAACTGGCCCATGGGAAGGTTCTCGCGATGAGTCGGGACGAACGAAGGGAGGGGAGCGGCGCGGAATCGCCGAGGCCGCTATTGCTGCAGGCGGCTGAGGATCATGTCCTGGGGCTTGACCTCGACGGGCTTGCCGAAGGTGTTGATCTTGCCGACGGCCTTCTGGGGCTCGACGGTGACGACCATGAGCGTGCCGATGAACTGGTCGCCGCGGGTGATGTTGAGCTCCATGTTCTTCTTGATGTTGCGGTTGGAGCCCTCGGAGATGACAGCCATGGCCTCGCCGGCGGGGCTCCTGAAGACCTCGAGGACGCGGGCCTGGATGAGCGGGCCCGCGGCGATGATGACGCCGTCACCGGCCTTGTTTCCGCCGTCCTTGGCCGTCTGCAGGGCGAGCTGGGCCTCGGCGAGCTGCTCCTTCAGAGCCCGGACGTTCGCGGTCGTCACCTCGACTTGGCTCTCCAGATCGTTGATCCGGTCCACCAGCTCGATCTCGCGCCGGCTGGCCGCGAGGCCCTCGTCGCGGAGCTTGGTAACCTCGTCGCGGTAGTTCTTGATGATCTCGGCCTGGGTGTCGACGGCGGCGGAGAGCTGGACGATGCGGTTGTTGATCCCCTCGGAGGCGGCCTTGAGCTGCTCGACCTGAGTGCGGAGCTCGGTGCGCTCGGCCTGGAGATTGGTGATCTCGGCCTGGCGTCCGTTGGCGAGCTGCGTGGCGGCGTCGGTCTTCTTCTGGTCGTCGGCTCGCTGGGAGTTCGCCTGCGACACCACGTCGTCCTTGACGGCGATCGCGGCCAGCTTCTGGGCCTCCTCGGCCTTGAAGGCGGCACGAACCTCGCCGGCGTTGGCGGCGTAGGCCATCGTGAGCGCGGCCAGGAGCAGGCTGAGGACGGCGCAGAACACTACGAGGATCTTGGTCACAACGTGCACGGTCGGCTCCTGCCAAAGAACGGCGTCAGTTCGCCGCTACGGTCTTGTTGCGGTTGCTCGGTCGGCGGCAACTCGGTGGGTGGGATCGTCCCTTGTACGCGGGTCAAAGTCTAGCAACATTCGGATTTTGCCGGTCGGTCGCCGGCCCCCCCCTCCCCGGCGTCCCCCTCCCGGTCCCCCGTCCCCGGCCCGGTTTCCCCCAACTGGCCCCACCTACGGGCTGCTCCACGAGCGTTTGATACCGCACGAGAGCCTCATCTGTCAACTCCACCCGCTGAATTTCGTCGCCCGAGAGGGTTGCCTTGCGGGTCATTTCTCCGAGCCAGCGCTGGCGCGGGCGCCGGATTCTGTGATGCGGAGGATTCCGGCGGCGGCGGCGACCCGCACCAGCTCGTTTTCATCCTCGAGCATCGGCGCCAGATCGCCCAGGTTCTCAACCTGGCCGGTCTGACCGAACACATACGCCGCCTGCGCCCGCACTGTTGCATGGGTATCGTGGCTGAGTTCCCTGGCGATGAACGACCCACGGGGCTGGCCGAGCTGAGCGAGCGACCCGGCGGCGGCCAGCCGGACTTCCGCGGGCATGAGCTGTCCGGCATCGTCCTTGGCGGCGGTCAGACCGACGAGCTGGGCGGTGCCGCCGCGGTCCTTGACCTCGCCGATGATCTGGGCAGCGAGGACGGTGGCCTCGAGTTCCTCGATCCGGGAAGGATAGAGGGCGGCGCGGACCTCCTGGAGGGCGTCGTCATCGCCGAGCTTGATCCTGGCCTCGGCGATCTGGAGCTGGGTGATCTTGACCTCGATGGCGGAGAACCGGGACATCGGATCGCGGGCCGCCTCGCGGAGGGGGCCGAGGGCGGTCCGCTCGCCGAGTTCGCCGAGCAGGAACGCGGCGTGCGCCCGGAGGTGCGGCGACGGGTCCTCGAGCATGTCGGCGAGCGGGGTGAGGTCAATGAGCCGCCGGCAGCGGGAGAGGGCGTACATCGCCGAGGCGCGGACCATCGGCGAGGGGTCATAGAGCAGGGGCTCGACGGCGGGGATGAGGCGGGTGAACCTGGCCCGGCCGATCATCATCGCGGCGACTGCGCGGACGGCGAGGTTGTCGTCGGAGAGCGTTTCGCGGGCGATCGGCTCGAGGCGCGTGGGGACGAGGCCGAGGCCCTCGATGGAGTTGGCCCGCTGCTCGGCGTTGGGCGAGGAGGCGCCGGCGACGAGCAGGGCCAGTGCTTTTTCGCGCAACGCGGCCCGGGCAACCGGGTCGCGGAAGGGGTTACTGTGCTCGGGCTGGGCGACGGCCCGTGGGGCGCGGGGCGCGGGCGCGGGCTTGCTGTGGCTGGCGCAGGAGAGAATCGGCGCGGTGAGCAGGGCGAGGGCGACGAGGCGGACCGGTCTCGGAAGAAGGGCGCCGGGACGATCCATAGGGGGCTCCTGGGGAGGAAGTGGGAGGCGCGGGGCGGGGGGGCGGGCGTGGGTCCGAGGACTGTACGAATGGCTCATGGGACGGAGTTCGCGCGGCCCGGCACTCCGAGACCACGGCGGCTTGTGAGCGCGATCAGAATCGGGAACAGCGCCGCGGCGGCGAGGACGGTCCATCCGAAGCCGTTGCCGACCCGGCCGTACAGGGTGGTCAGGTCCGTGCGCGGCAACGGGACATCGTCCGTCAGGATACCCGCGACCTCGGAGTCGCGCGCGGCGTTCTCGGGGCCGGCGCGGCGGAGCTGCCCGCGGGAATCGATCGAGGCGGAGATCCCGGTGTTCACGGCGCGGACCATCGGCACGCCCAGCTCGACGCACCGCCAGCGGGCGGCGAGAAGGTGCGCCCCTCGCCCGGCGCGGGAGTGAGCAAACCAGCCGTCGTTGCTGAGGTTCATCATGACCGAGGCCCGCCGGCGGGCGCGGTCGTAGACGAGGCGGCGGCAGAGCGTCGAGCGCGTGGCCTCGAAGCAGATGGGGGTGACGATGCCGACGGTCGCCGCCGGCGAGGCGGGGTCGAGGGGGACCTGGAAGACCATCTCACGCGTCCCGGACGCCAGATCGAAGCGCATGCCGCCTGCGCCGAGGTCCATGACCAGGTCCTGGAGACCCTTCCAGCGCCAGACGTAGGGGATGACCTCGCCGAAGGGGGTCAGGTCGATCTTGTCGTAGCGCTCGGGGTGGATACCCGCTGAGTCCACGAGGAAGACGCTGTTGTAGCGGGCGTCCCACTCGCGGTGGTCGCCGCTGGGTGATTTGGCTATTCGCAGGCCGTCCATCGCGGGGGCGCCGACGATCATGGGCGCTCCCACCTCGGACTGCAGCGCGCGGAGCCGGTCGACGAAGAGGACCGTCTCCGTGGGTCCCTTCGGCCACGGGCGCTCGACCTTGTCGGCTTCGATGTTCAGCCAGACACCCGGGAACATCGTCTCGGGCCAGACGATCACGGCGCGGGGAGGGACGGCTTGCGCGGCGCGGCGGGTGAGGGCCTCGAACTCGAGCCAGTCGCGGCTCTGCTGCGCGTCGGTCCAGGCGATCTTGTTGCTCTGCGGGACGTTGGTCTGCACGACGGCGATGCGGAGCGCGGGGCCGCCGGTCGGGGGAGCGGGGATCGCGCCAAGCCAGGCGGTAGCCGCCCAGATGATCGCGATGGCGGCGGCGGCGATGGGGCCGACGCGTCGGCTCACGTTGGACCAGCCAGCCAGATCACCGGCCGCGCCGGCCAGCGCGGCCACGAGGAACGAGATGAAGTACTGGCCCAACAGGGTGGCCGGGAAGACCAGCACAGGCGCGGCGATGAGGGGGTGGCCGACGAGGAACCACGCGTAGCCGGTGAGCGCGACCTCGCCCTTGAAGACCTCCAGGCCGACCCACAGCAAGGGTGCGAGAAGGGACATGGGAATCGGCGCCCTCCCCGCGCGGGCCCGCCAGAGCCTGATCTTGCCGACCAGCCACACGAAGACACCCGCGTAGGCCGCGAGATAGAGGCACAGCAGCGGGTAGCCCGCGGCCGTGACGTTGATGAGCCAGGACTGCTCGTAGACCCACACGGGGATGGCGCCGAGCCAGACGAAGATGGCCGCGACGAAGGGCCGGCGCATCGGACGGCAGGAGGCCCAGATCAGCGGGAGGATGGAGACGAACGCCAGAGGCCAGAGGTCGACCGGCGGGAACGCCAGCGCCGTGAGCAGCCCGTAGGCCAGGCCCGCGAGCGTGAACGTCCACCACGGGGTCGTCGCCGGGGGTGTCGCGGGATTCTTCGGGAGAGGAGTCTTGGTCTGGTTGGTCATCCGGACCGGATCCGCTCGACGGTCTTGCTCGTGCTGCGGCCCTGGACCATGTCCAGGAGTTCGACCGTGCCGCCGCAGGAGAGGACGAACTCGGCGCCGGGGACCTGGTCGAGAGAGTACTCGGCGCCCTTGACGAGCACGTCGGGCCTGAGGGCGCGGATAAGGCGCTCGGGGGTGTCGTCGGAAAAGATGATGACCGCGCCGACGCACTCGTATCCGCCCAGCAACTCTGCACGGTCGGTGTCGGGATTGACCGGTCTCCCCGCCCCTTTGAGCTTCCGCGCCCCCGCATCGTCGTTGACGGCGACGATCAGAAAATCGCCCATGGCCGCGGCGCGGCGCAGCAGCGACAGGTGCCCGATGTGCGGCACGTCGAAACAGCCGTTGGTGAAGACGATCTTCTTGCCGTCGCGGCGCAGCGCGGCGACGTCGATGAGCAGTTCGTCGAGCGTCCGGGTCTTCTCATGCCCCCCGTGGTTCTGCCGCTCCCGCGCGATGACCTCGCGGTGGATCTGCTCGATCGGAATAGGCACGACGCCGAAGACGGCCACCTCGAGGCCCGCGGCGACGTTGGCGAGCTTCACGGCCTCCGGCCATTCCACGCCGTGCGCCCGCGCGCCCGCCAGGGCCGCCAGCACCATGTCGCCCGCGCCGGTCACGTCGTAGACCTGCCGGGCGAGCGTCGGTACCTCGACGGCCTGCGGAACGCTCCCCGGCTTCTCCGAGCCTGGGTGACCCGTCGCGGCCCGCTCGACCAGCAGCGCGCCGTGCCTGTCGAGCGTGACCACCACAGCGTCCAGGTCCAGCGATCGCAGGAGCTGGGTCGCCAGCTCCGCGTGCTCCATCGGCGCGGCGTCGGGAGAGATCTTGACGCCCGTGGCGAGCGCCGCCTCGGTGCGGTTGGGGGTGATACACGTGGCGCCGCGGTACTTGGAATAATCGGAGATGGCCGCGGGATCGACGAGCACCGGCACGCCGGCTCGGCGGGCCGCCCGGATGACCCCCTGGCAGACGCGCTCGGTGCAGACGCCCTTGTTGTAATCCTCGATGCACACCACCTGGGCGCCGGGGAGGTCGCGCTCGAAGGCCGCGAGGACCTGCTCCTGCAGGGCGACGCTCAGCGGCTCGCGCGACTCGTAGTCCACGCGGAACATCCGCTGGGGGTGGCGGTGCTGGGCCATGCCGATGAAGCTGCGCTTCACGGTCGTCGGGCGCGCATGATCCGCGATCAGACCGGCGGTGCGGACACCGGCCTGCTCGAGCGAACGGCGCAGGCTCGTCGCGGCGTCGTCGGCGCCGGTTACGCCGAAGGTCTCGACGCCGGCGTGCATGGCGACCAGGTCGAGGCAGACGTTGGCGGCGCCGCCGGGCCGGTCCTCCTGGCGCTGCAGATGCAGAACAGGAACGGGGGCCTCGGGGGCGAGGCGCTCGGCGTTCCCGTACACGAGCTGGTCGAGCATGAAATCGCCGACGACCAGCACCCGGAAGGGTCGCCAGGATGCCAGGGTTTGGAGAAGGGTTCTCATCGCGTATCCCCCCACCCCCCAACCCCCCCACCTCACGACACCCGGAGTGGGTGGACTAAGCCTAGCCGGATCGCCTTACGAGGGGCGCCGCAGCACGGCGCCGAGGGTGGCGGTGATGAGGGCGTCCCAGCCGCGATCGAAGGTCATTTCCAGCCGCGGCCGGACGACCTCGCAGGGCCACCGGGCTCGGGCAGACCGGAGCTTGCACCAGTCCTTCTCGGTGGTAAGGATCGCGCCCGCGCCGTGCCTGCGCGCCAGGTCGACAATCCGGTTCACGGTGCGAGGGCCATAGGGGTCGTGGTCAGGCAGGACGCAGCGGTCGGCGATCACGATCCCTGGGCAGGCGGCCGCGCGTGCGAGAAAGGCGCTGGGGTTGCCGATCGCGCAGACAACGACGACAGTCTTGCCGTTGAGCCAGTCCAGGGGTGCCCGCTGCTCAACATCGCCTGTGGCCTGGGCAAGGTCGGCCCACTCATGCCGTGCGACGGCCTGGGCTGCGCGCGGGGCGATGCCACGCACTAACTCCAGCAGGCGTTCGACCGCTCCGGGCGCGACAAGCTCGGCGTGCGTGACGACGATCGCGCCGGCCCGTGCGAGCGACGAGACGGGCTCACGCAACCAGCCGGCGGGGAGGAGCCGGTCAACGAACGTATCGCGCGAGGCGTCGAGGAGAACGATGTCAAGGTCGCGGGCAAGACGGCGATGCTGGAACCCGTCGTCGAGAACCACGCAATCGACATCCCGGCCGTGTTCGGAAGCGAACAGCGCTCGAAGGCCGGCTGCCCGATCGGGCTGAGTGACGACCGGGACTCCGGGGAGCAGACCCGCGTAGAGCCGGCTCTCGTCCGACGCGGGCCCGTGCCGGCCGCCCAGGGTGTAGCCGCGCATCGCGATGCAGGGCCGATGGCCGCGCTGGGCGAGCGCGCCAGCGAGCCGCGCGACCATCGGCGTCTTGCCCGTGCCGCCGATGGACAGGTTGCCGACGCTGATGACCGGACGGTCGAGGCGTGTCACGCCCGCGCCGCGGTCGAAACGGCGGTTGCGTCGGTTGATCTCCACGCGGTACAGCGTTTCGCCCAGGCGGGCCACGGGCGCGAGCCAACGCGGCAACGGCCCGGCGTCCGATGCCCGGGGGATGCTCATTTGACTGATCGAAAGCGGTCCCGCTCGCCCGGCGCTCTCAGGGCGCGCCACGGCGCGCTCCATCGTCGGCCCGGACCGCCACGGCGCGACGGGCCATCAGCTCGTTCTTCAGGTTGTCGCGCATCTGGCGACGAAGGACCCGGCGTGCGGCGGTGTGCAGCCGGAGCGTGTTCACCGCATCGAACCCGGCCAGGGCGATGACCAGGGGCAGGAGGCCCATGATGACCATCCAGACCAGGACGAACTCTCGCGCCTGGTCGGGCGCATCGCCCATGCCGCCGCCCCGCATGATGGACAGGGCGTAGGCGAGCATCGCCGTGACGAAGAGCATGAGCACGCCGTTGGCGGTGCGGATGCGCTTGCGGCTGGCGGGCATGTCGGTCTGCTGGATCGCGACCGTGTGCGCGGCGATGACCAGCATGGCCGCGCCCGCGATCGGCAGCACCAGCCACGCCGGGAGGATCGGGCTTGAAGCGAGAGTGACCATCCTGATCTTGCTCCGCCGGGTCCGTCCCCGCGCCCGGTCCACGACACAAGCCTAGCTCATGGCCAGCCGCGAGCAAGCATCCGCGAACTCCGCCAGTCGCCGGCGGAGCTTTGTCATGGGGAGGCCCATAATGGTGGTCGGATCGCCGTCGAACTCGATCGGCCAGCCGTCGTCGAGGCGCTCACGCAGGTTATAGGCGCCGGCCTTGCCGCGCCATTGCCCGCCGGCGATATACGCGCCGATGCGGTCCTCGCCGAGGACGCCGACGCGCACACGTGCGCGGTCCACAAGCATGTCGCGCCGGCCGGTGCCGGCATCGACCAGGGCCACGCCGGTGAGGACCTCGTGCTCGCCGTTCTCGAGCAGGCGGATGATCCGCTCGGCATCGGGGGCGTCGTTCGGCTGGCCGATGATCTGCCCGGCGGAGGCGCTCAACGCGGCGCGGCCCGCCGGCTTCCACACCACGGTGTCGGCGCCGACGATGACCAGTTCGCCGGGCGCGTAGGACCACTCGCCGAGGCGGTGCATCGTGGCGGCGGCCTTGAAATAGGCCAGCGCGGCCACCCACTCCGCGGGGCTCACGCCGCCGCGCACAAGGCAACCGTCGTCCACGCCGGGGTGCGAGGCGACGTGCTCGATGCCGTGCTGAGCGAGGAGCAGGCGCCGACGCGGCGACTGGCTGGCCAGATGAACACGGGGGAGAGCGAGGGCCGGCCGGGCGGCGCCCTCCGGTGCCCGAGAAGACTCGTCCAGTGCGTCCATTGCGATGCTCATTGTGGCCACCATGCCGTTCTCTTTAGGATTCAACCGGCGAGAGTTGCGTGAAGATGCGGCGGTTCACGGCTGCAGACCGACGGCTGAACGTGGGCGCGTGTGGACTGATTGCGAAGAGTTGACTCTTCCTGGTGTTTGACGGCTCCGGCGGCTGCGGGTTCCGTCACGGAATCATCGGGCGCCCGTTCCGGGCTCTCCGGGCGGGCTTCCCCATACGATGTTGCCGAGGAGCCTCGGATCATGCGGGCACACCTGGTGCAGATGGACATTGCGTGGGAGGACAAGGAAGCGAACTACCTGAAGGTGGGGGTGCTGCTCTCCGGCGCAGACGTTGCGCCGGGTGATCTCATCGTCCTGCCGGAGATGTTCGACACAGGTTTCTCGCTGAATCCCGACCGGACCGCCGACGCGGTCGAAGGCGGGACGACGATTGAGTTCCTGCGGGGACTGGCGAAGCAGCTGGGTGCCGTGGTGCAGGGCGCACGCACGATCGCGGCCCCTCCGCCTCCCCACGGGGACGGCAAGGGAAGGAATATGGCCACGATCATCGGGGCCGGCGGCGAGGTGCTCGCCGAGTACGCCAAGGTGCACCCCTTCTCATACGGGCGTGAACCGGAGCGGTTCACGGGCGGTGACAAAGTGGTGACGTACACGTGGACGCGCGTGGATGATCGGCCCGTCAACGTCTGCCCGGCGGTGTGCTACGACCTGCGGTTCCCCGAGCTCTTCAGGCTGGGGCTGCTGGCGGGGGCGGAGGTGATCGCGATCGGGGCGAACTGGCCCGCGGCGAGGGCGGGCCACTGGCGAACGCTGCTCGTCGCGCGGGCGATCGAGAACCAGGCGGTGGTGCTGGGCGTCAATCGAACGGGCGCGGACCCGAACCTGGAGTACGGCGGCGGGACGATCGCGGTGGGGGCGCGGGGCGAGGTGCTCGGAGAGCTGGGTGAGCACGAGAGCGTGCTGAGCGTGGAGGTTGACATCGGCGCGGTGAGGGAATGGCGGAAGACGTTCCCGGCGTGGAGGGATGTGAAACTGATCCAGGGCGCCATCATGCGGGTGCTCCGTGAAATGCCGGTCGGCGGCGTCAGCGGGTGGTGGCAACGCGGTCGACCTCTTCCATGGTCGTGACGCCGCGGGCGACGAGCTGCCATCCGGACTGCACGAGGGTGGTGAAGAGCCCGGTTTCGATGACTTTCTTCATGGCCTGGATGCTGGGCTCGGTGAGGATGACGTCGCGGAGCTCGTCGGTGAAGTCGAGAAGCTCGAAGAGGGCGCGCCGGCCGCGGTAGCCGGTGCGGAGACACTGGACGCAGCCGGTGGCGACGTGGACGTCGACCTGACCCTCGAGGAAGCGGCCCATGCGGGTGGCCTGGCTGGGGGTGACGCGGACGGGTCGCTTGCAGTTGTCGCAGAGGGTTCGGACGAGGCGCTGCGCGAGGACGACCTCAAGGGAGTTGGAGACGAGGTAGGGCTCGATCTTGAGGTCGAGCAGGCGGAAGACCGAGGAGATGGTGTCGCGGGCGTGGACGGTGGAAAAGACCAGGTGGCCGGTCATGGCGGCCTGCATGGCGGTGCGGGCGGTCTCTTCGTCGCGGATCTCGCCGACGAGGATCACGTCGGGGTCCTGGCGGAGGACGGAGCGGAGGAGCGAGCCGAAGGTGTTCCCCTTGGAGTCGTCGGTGGGGATCTGGGTGACGTTGTCGATGTGGTACTCGACGGGGTCCTCGATGGTGATGACGTTCTTCTTCTCGCGGTCGATCTCGCGGAGGGCGTTGTAGAGCGTGGTGGTCTTGCCGGAGCCGGTGGGGCCGCAGACCAGGAGGAGGCCGGCGTCCTTGTCGCAGATCTGGCGGATGCGCTCATGCATGTATGGGGGAAGGCCCAGGTCGGTTAGCCGAGTGGGGGCGTCGCGCATGTCGAGGACGCGCATGACGAGCTTCTGGCCCTGGACGGAGGGGGTGAAGCTGATGCGGTAATCGACGCGCCGGTTCTGGAACTTGGCGGAGAAATGCCCGTCGAGGACGGCCTCGCGCCCGGTGGGGCGGAGCTGGCAGGCGGTCTTGACCAGCCCGCCGACGAGCTCGCCGACGATGTTGGGGAGCTCGCAGATGCCGACCATCTGGCCGTCGACGCGCATACGGACGTGAACGGCGTCGCCCTTGGGCTCACAATGAATGTCGGTGGCGCGGGACTTGGACGCGGCGAGCAGGAGGAGGCGGACGGCCTTGGAGCCGTCGGAGTCACCGGTGAGAGCCGCGGAGACCTTGCCGCGGCCGTCGATGAGCTCGACCTTCTCGTCGATGCCGCCCTTGGGGGGGAGCATCTCGATGAGCTCGCCGAGGTCGACGAGCCACGTGGGGTCCTTGAGGTCGGCCTTGGCGCGGGCCTCGGTCTGGCGCTCCTTGAGGGTGGCCTCGGCCTCGAGGACGAACTCGTGGGAGCCGACCTTGACGACGTCGCCCTCCTTGAGCGCGGCGTCGGCGACCTTGACGCCGTTGACCTTGGTGCCGTTGCGCGATTCGAGGTCGCGGAGGCGGACGCCGCCCTCGCCGTCGGGCTCGATGACGCAGTGGTAGCGCGAGGCGAGGTCGTCCTTGATGGGGAAGGTGTTGTCGGGGTGACGCCCGATCGAGATCGGTTTGTCACTGACGGCGACGCCGTGGCCGGCACGGTTCGTCGGCGTCAACTGATAAAGTGGCATCTGCGGGTCGGCTCCAGGAGACAGGGAATGCTGCAACAATACTACCAGAGAGGACATGTGCGGCCCTTCGAACGAAGACGATGAGGCGCGGGTACGCGGAGGGCGGGGCGGTGACGCGGGGGGTGCGGGAGGAGGGACGGGGTTCGCCCAGGTTCGGACGAGTTCCGTTGAGTTCGGGGGTGGTTTCGGCGAGTTCGGGGGCACTTTCTGCGAGTTCCGTCGACTTTCGTTGACTTTTTGCGATTTTTTTTGACTTTTCCGGATGGGGAAATCCGCTGTAACTCTTTGCAAATAAATGGCTTAACGTCGGTTTGCGGCAACTAGCTTTGCGCCGGGGTGTGATGTCGGCGGCGTGGGGTAGTGGGTGGCGGAGAGAGGGCTCTCGCGGAGGCGCGGGGAGCGCCGAGGGGGCGCTGAAGCGGAACAACCGATCGATCGGGCGATCGGTCGGCGCCCGTGGTGCTGGTTGCATGCCCCCCTCCCGTGGGCCCGCGCGATGGAGGCGCGGGCGAACGAGAGGAAGATAGTGGCCGGGCTCGCGAGGGCAAGAGAAAAATGGGGTATGTCCCCAATCTGGCGCGCAGTCGGACATGTCCCGGGGCGGGACACCCGAGACGATGAAAAAAGGCGGCTGCGGCGGTACGAACGGCGTGCGACTCCGGCCTTATTTTCAGAACAGGATGGGTCCATCGGTGCAAGTTCTGCCCGCGAAGACGGGGCCGCGGGCCTGGTCGGCCGGAGTGGTTGAGGGAGAAGAAGGCATCGAGGCATGAGGCATCAAGGCATCCAGGCGACGGATGGGGCAAAGGGACGGACGGAATCGCCTTGCCAGCTACACTCAGCACCATGATCGATCTGAAGCAACTGCGGGAGAATCCGGGGCGATTCCGTGATGGGGCGGCCAAGAAGAGGGTTGCGATCGACTTCGATCGGCTGCTGGCGCTGGAGGAGCGCCGGCGGGCGCTGATGACCGAGCAGGAGTCGCTGCGGGCCGAGCAGAAGCGGATCGAGAAGGAGCTGGGGCCGCAGATCGGGCGGATCAGCGTGGAGCTGAAGAAGGCGGACGCCGGGACGCGGGCGCGGGTGCAGCGGGAGCTGGACGAGCTGAAGGCGCGACCCTCGGCGCTGAAAGCGAAGATCCAGGCGCTGGAGGCGGCCGCGGGGGAGATCGAGCCGGAGTTCAACGCGCTGCTCCTTCAGGTACCCATGCCGCCGGACCCGGACGTGCCCGTCGGGGCGGGGTCCGAGCAGAACGTGCAGATCCGGACCTGGAGCCCGCCCGCCGCCCCCCCCGGCGGAGGGCCGACGGCCGGGTTCGACCCCCACAAGCCATACGAAGAAAACCGGGGCTTCCGGCCCAAGGGCCACATCGAACTGGTGGAAAGCCTGAAACTGGCCGACTTTGACCGGGGCGTGAAGATGGCGGGGACCCGCTCCTACGTGCTCACGGGGGATGGGATGCTGCTGCACAACGCGGTGCTGCGGTACGGCTTTGACCTGATGACGCTCAGCCACGGGTTCAGGGCGATGTCGGTGCCGGTGCTGGTGAAGGAGGAGTGCATGGTGGGGACGGGGTTCTTCCCGGCGGGGCGGGAGCAGGCGTACCACATCCCGGAGTCGCAGCGCCGGGCGGCGGACGAAGAGGGCAAGGACAGCCGCGGCAAGGATCTGTTCCTGACGGGGACGGGCGAGGTCGGGCTGATGGGGCTGCACCAGGGGGAGATCCTGGACGAGGCGGCCCTGCCGCTGCGGTACACGACGGTGAGCACGTGTTTTCGGCGCGAGGCCGGCGCGGCCGGGAAGGACACGGCGGGGCTGTACCGGATCCACCAGTTCGACAAGGTGGAGCAGGTGGTGATCTGCCGCGCAGATGAGGCGGAGAGCCGCGCCTGGCACAAGAAGATGATCGGGTACGTGGAGGAGCTCCTGCAGGGGCTGGGGCTGCCGTACCGGCTCTTGCAGTGCTGCACGGGCGACCTGGGGGTGAAGAACGCCGACATGATCGACATCGAGTGCTGGATGCCGGGTCGTGGAGGGGGGGGCGGGGAGGGCGGGAGGGGGGGCGGGAGGGGGGGGTACGGCGAGACGCACTCGGCGTCGCGGCTGTACGACTACCAGTGCCGGCGGCTGAACATGCGGTACCGGCCCGGGGGCGACGTCGGCAAGGGGCCGACGACGTTCTGCCACTCGCTGAACAACACGGTGGTGGCGAGCCCGCGGATATTGATCCCGATCCTGGAGATGTACCAGAACGAGAACGGGAGCGTGACGGTGCCGGCGGTGCTGAGGCCGTACATGGGGGGGAAGGAGCGGATTGGTTGAGGCGAAAGAGAAGTGAGCAGTGAGCGGTGAGCAGAAGAGAAGAGGGCGTGGGGGACAGGGGAGGGGAAACGTCGAGAGATTTTGAGAAAAGACGAGAGTTTTTGAGAAAAACAGAGAAAAGGTGGGGAAAGATCGAGAAAAACAGGGCAGGGTTTTTGCGTAAGTGCTTGTGACAACTTGACTTGTGACTTTTGGCGGGCTGTTTTTCGCGAAGAGGGGGGGGTGGGTTTTCCCGGGGTTTTTGGGTGGTTTTTGGGGGTCGGCGCGGGGGTTGGAACTGCTGTAAGTGCCTTTCTGCAAAGCAGTTGCGTTGATGCGTGGGTGGTTTGTCGCGGGTCTGTAATTTCGGGTGGTCCTGGATGGGGGAGGCGTTGAGGCGTGAAGGCGTTGAGGCGTGGGGTGGCGGCGCGCAGTCGGGGCGCTGCTGAGGTGTGGCGGCACTCACCTCGGAGATCAGTGGTGCCCCTCTACCTATGGGCCAACGGTCCTGTTTGCGCGCGGATCCGTTGCCCAAATGGGCGTCTACCGGGAAGGCGGAGCGGAGACGCTGACGGGGCCGGAGCGTCAGGGGATCGGGGTGA